>JAEVZP010000101.1 GCA_023392185.1 Bacteroidota bacterium | reverse complement strand
GGGTAGCGGCTGCCTGCAACAGCCCCAGCAACGCTTACCCCTGCACGGCCTTTACCCGCAATACCTTCTCCGGCCTCAAACACGGCGTTTTTGCCGAAGGCGACAACTTCACCGACAACACTTTCGTCGTGGACCAGGCCGCTTTTGAAAAGTGCGGCGTGGGCGTGCTGGCCCGCACCAACAATCACTTCACCGTCTCGCGCAGCAACTTCGATATCGGCAACGCACCTTTCGCTTATATCGCCGAATGTGAAAAAGCGATCGGCGTGCGCGCCCTTTCCGATTGCAACGGCTTCCGGGTGGAAGAAAATACATTTACCGGCCTGACAGCAGCTACGCCTGTTCTTCCGATAAAAATCGGCGTAAGCCTGGAACATACCGGCCCCGATAACAAAGAAGTTTATAAAAACTACTTCAAGAAGCTGGATTACGGCGCCCTGGCCGCCGGTGTCAACGGCAATCGCCAAAGAGGCTACCTGGGGGCGCTCTTATTACCTGTAATACCTTCGACAACGGTTTCGAAGACCTAACCGTATTGCCCGGCGCGACGGTGCATTCGGGACAGGCAGGGGGTGCCGGAGGCCCTGCCGGCAACCTGTTTATAAACGGCTCCGGCTGGGTTGTCAACAATAATCCAGGCACCCTTTCTGCCTATACCATCGACTATTATCACGACGGCAGCAGTAACGCTGTTCCACAGGCAGTTGGCGTAAACCTCGTACAAGTGTCGGGCAGCACGGCTTGCGCCAGCCGCTACGGCATCCAACGGGAACCTGCAGATTACCGGCTTGATTTTGTAAAAGCCGGCGAGATTTTTGAGGGTGAAAGGGCAGACCTGCAGGCACGCATCGATGATGGCGACACCCCTCACCTACTCGCAGATATAGATAATACGGTTTCCTCTAACGATACCGTTCTGGTGAACCGTTTGCTTGCGCTATCCCCTTATGCATCCTATGCAGCGCTGCACCGGAGCGGCGTTACCGGAAAACTTTCGGGCACGCCGTATCTGACCGTGCTGTAGGCCAACCCGGACGTTCTGCGCGCTCCCGGCTTTCTGGAATTTCTGGAAACCGGCCTGCCGGCCCCTTTCTCATCTGAGGCAATCGAAGCGTTGTATACCGCTGCGGAGAACAGGACCGGGCGTAGCGACGAAGAACGTGTGCTTCAGGGGCTTTACAACGATTTTCACCGCAGCGCCGATGAATGGATCAGCGCCCTTAAAAACGATACGCTTGGCTTAGAGGAGGATAGTCTGAATGCCGCTTACAGCCGGCACCCGGCCCGTTTCGCTCCATTCACGCTTGCAGGCCGGTTTCTGGTGGCTCACGACGAAGGCCGTTTCGAGGCCCAGATGGACCGCATAACAGCAGACTCTTTTCTGAACCCGGTTTCGCAACCGGAAAAAGAGCGTTATACGGAACTCTGGGACCTGTTGAAAACAACAGACCTGTCGCGCCGTTTCTGGAGAGACACGCTGGGCGCTGCCACCCGCTTGGCATTAGAAGATATTGCAGGATATGGGGAAGCATACAGCGCTTCGCAAAAAGCCATGGCGCTGCTGCGCAGCTTTACCGTTAATGGAACCGCTACGGATCAACCGCTTCCCGTTTTTCAATGTTTGCCGGACCCGACCCACAAGTCGGCTCCGGCCCTGCTTCGGGCGGGAGGGTAACGCCCCGCGTGACAGAAGCATTTAAAGAATATGGAGCAGATTATCTGCGTCTGTCCCCCAATCCGGCCCGCGATGTTGTGACGGTAAGTTATTCGGTGGAAGCGGTGGGCAGCAGCGGCCCTTTACAGCTACGGATACGCTCGTCGGAGGGCAAGACTATTTCTTCCGTGTCGCTATCCGGTGTTGCCGGCACGCTGCGGATGCCGGTCGGGAACCTGCCCTCCGGAATCTATCTGGTTGAAATAAACGACCCTAACAGGATTTTGAAAAAAACCAAAATGCAGGTTCTGCGATAGGTTTTCCAAAGAATCGCTCCCATTCTGCTGAAGGGGGCAGATTACTTCCGTGTAAATCAAAATCAATCGACCACAATCAATCGCCGATCTCCATGAATCGTAAATGCTTATTGTCTTCGCTTTTTCTGATTGCTACGCTGCCTGCAATCGCCCAGACCCAGCAGGAAATTCCGCAGGTGGACGTCAAGGGCCGACGCAAAAATGTAAAAGAACGTGCAGAGTTCACCCGCCACGCACAGACAACTGAGGTACTTACCACCGAAGACCTGAACCGCAACAACCCGGCTTTTATTGAGCAAACCCTAGGCACGATGGCAGGTGTACAGGTGGACAAACGAACGCAGCTTGGCGGGCAACGCGTGGTGATCCGCGGTTATGGCAACGACCAGAAATTCAACAACTGGGGTATTAAAGCGTACTTCCAGACCGTTCCCCTCACCACTGCCGACGGCGTAACGCTGCTCGACGATATTGACTTCTCGGCGCTCAACAACATAGAAGTCATCAAAGGCCCGGCGGCTACCGAATACGGCGGAGGCGTGGGTGGCGTGGTGCGTTTCTATCTGAAAGACTTCGGCGCTGTAATGCCCAAAGGCGTTACGGCGGAGCAGAGCGTGACGGGCGGCTCATTTAATCTCTTCCAGACCACCAGCCGTTTTAACGCTAACACGGAACGCTCCTCGTCTTTTGTGCAATATACCCACCTGCAAAGCGACGGTTACCGGCCTCGCGGAGCAAGTCTTAAAAACTACCTCACCGTCTTTAGCGAATACCGGATTTCGGATCGGCAGCGCGTCAGCTTTTTTGCCACCCACAATTTCTCTCACGAAGAAACCAGCGGCCAGATTCCGTATTCCGACTATTACGCCGGTATCGATCACGGCAACGCGGCTTATATCAAAAAGAATGCCGGAACACGCATCCGATCCACACGTTTTGCCGTGATGCACGACGCGCTGCTGACCAAAAGTCTGAGCCTGCGCACGTCGCTTTTTTTCAATCAATACGACGCTCACTCAATAGCTGCCGGGGCTTATAGCCAAAGTGGCAACCCGGGGTACGGATTGCGCTCGGTGCTGAGCTGGAAAAAACCATTGAGCCGCCATTTTGAAAATACACTTGACGTGGGAACCGAGCTTCAGGAATCGGCTAGTCTGGCGAGCAGTTACCGTTTCACCGGTAAAAACGACTCCATCCCACTTCAGGTGAACCCGATTAGCGGCGGCTCTTATTTCCGGAGCCGGACGACCCAGCAGAACTATTTTACCATCAACCGCCTTACCTGGAAACCGCAGGAACTGTCGCTGATCTTAGGTGTGAGCGCCAACACAATGAGCTATAGCCGAACTGATCTGCTGGCGCTGCCCGGACTGCTGAGCGGCTACAACAAAGACCTTTCGTTTGACAAGCAGTTTGCCACTGTCTTTACGCCAAAAGTGGCGCTGCAAAAACGCTGGAAAGAACAGATTTTTCTCTTAGGCTATAGTGAGGGCTACAACGCACCAACGGCGGCTACCGCTTTCATCAGCGGTCCAAATATTGCCAACGATGCGTTGAAACCCGAACGCGCAAAAATGCTGGAAGCGAGCGTTCAGGGCCTGTTGCTGAAAAGCAAATTCGATTACCAGATTTCCGTCTTCCAGATTGATGTAACCGACAAGCTTGCGCAACTGAACGCGGTGGATCCGTCGAATAACGCGCCGTATTCCTATTGGGCCAACACCGGCGCACAGCGCAACCGGGGACTGGAAATCAGCCTGGGCTATAGCGAGACCTTTAACCGTGGGCCGCTGCGTCGCATCACGCCGTTCGTCAACAGCAGTTTCTACGATTTTAAATACACCGATTTCAAAACCAAACAGGGAACCGCTATCAAGGATTTTTCCGGAAATCAGGTGGTGGGCGTGCCCAAAACGCGCTTCTCTGCCGGCCTTGATCTGGTGTTTGACAAAGGTTTTTATCTGAACAACACCGTGTTCCAGAACGGCGATTTATTTGCCGATTTTGGCAATAATAACAACGTGAAAGCTTTTCACCAGTACAATGCCAGGCTTGGATGGAAACACGGTTTCCCGAAAATCGGCCTCGATATAGACCTTTATGCCGCAGGTAACAATCTTACCAATCAGGTCAATTATACCTTCCTGTTCGTGGGCAACGCCGCCGGTGACAGCGACCCCGGCAGTGGCTTTGCACCCGGCAACGCGGCAGACGTATCACCGGGACCTTCGCAAGCGTACTTTTTTGGAGGTATTCATCTGAAAAAGCGATTGTTTTGAGACCATTCCCCAATCCGCCCTTATTCAAACCCCATCGGCACTTCCATCACCAGAATCAGCGCATCGGCATCACAAACGATCGGAACCTCAGAAACCATCCACAGCCCATAGCCGTCGCGGTCGGTCAGCGCCTGTCCGTTAACCGTAATTTTTCCGGAAATCACGAAGATATAGACCCCGTTGGCCGGCTCGTTGAGCTTATAAGAAACCTCCGCGCCGGCGTGCAGCGTCGCCAGATAAAACCATGCATTCTGATGAATCCATGCGCCGGCATCCTTATGGTGCGGTGAAACGATTTGCTGGAAAATGTCTTCGTCGGAATACGCAACCGGAATGGTCTGATAGCGCGGCGTCACATCGCGGCGGTTTGGGAAAAGCCAGATTTGCAGCAGATTGACCGCTTCGGCATCCGAAGGATTATACTCGCTGTGTTCGATGCCCGTCCCGGCGCTCATCACCTGTATCTCCCCGGCCCGGATCACCTCGGCATTGCCCATGCTGTCTTTATGCGCCAGGCTGCCGCGCAGCGGAATGGTGATAATCTCCATATTGTCGTGCGGATGCGCGCCAAAGCCTTTTCCGGGGGCAATCACATCGTCATTGAGCACGCGCAGCACGCCAAAATGCATCCGGTCGGGATTGTGATAACGGCCAAAGGAAAAAGTATGGTTGGCCTGTAGCCAGCCGTGGTCGGCGCTGCCGCGCGAGGCAGTCGGGTGATAAACAAAGGGATTCATAAAAGTCATAGAAGCGCCTGGAAGCAAAAGGATTCAGAAGAGGGAGCCGTTTTTCGCGAGCCGTCTCTTTTCTCACAACAATTATTCCGGAAAAGAGGCCTTAGGACCGGCGCTCCAGCACGGCAATGTTTTCGATATGATGCGTCTGGGGAAATAAATCGAGCGGTTGCAGCCAGGTCACCCGGTAGGCCGCGTCGAGCAGGGCCAGGTCGCGCGCCTGCGTAGCCGGGTTGCAACTCACATACACCACCCGGGGCGCGCCGATCGCGATGATTTGCGCAATCAGATCCGGGTGCATACCTGCCCGTGGCGGATCGGTGATCAGCACGTCCGGACGACCGTGTTTCCGGAAAAATTCCGGTGTGCAGATCTTGCTCACATCGCCGGCATAGAAATGACATTTTTCGGAAAGACCGTTGAGCGCCGCATTTTCCCGCGCGTCGGTGATGGCATCTTCTACCGCTTCAATCCCAATGATTTTTCCGGCCCCGCGACTGCAAAAAATACCAATCGAGCCGGTGCCGCAATACAGGTCATACAGCACTTCATCTCCGGAAAGGCCCGCCGCCCGGCGCACCTCTCCATACATCCGTTCGGCCTGCCGGGTATTGGTCTGGAAAAAGGATTTGGGCGAAATCTTAAACCGGAAATCTTCCAGCGTTTCGGTGATGTATCCCGGTCCTTTCACGGTGATGATGTCCAGGTCATAGAGCGTGTCGTTGACCTTTGGGTTGATGGTATAGTGCAGCGAGGTGATCTGCGGGATTTCCGCCAGCAGATGCGCCAGCAGGGCTTCGCGCGCCGCGGTGTCTTCGTAGGCCAGCACCAGATTGAGCAAAACTTCACCCGTTCGGGCCACCCGCAGCACCACATTGCGCAGCCACCCTTCGTGGGTTTTAAAGTTGTAGTAGGAAAGGTTATGACGCTCGGCGTATTCCCGCAACACCCGCAAAACGTCATTGGTCGGGTCGGGCTGCAAAAAACAGGTCTGCACCGGAACCACTTTGTCGAACAAACCCGGCGCATGGAAGCCCAGGGCCGGCTCTTCGGGTAACTTTTCATCGCCTGCTTCGGCCAGCTCGGCGCTCGTGCGGTAGCGAGTGGCGCTAAAGGTAAACTCCAGCTTATTGCGGTAATAGCGGTCCTGCGCGCTGCCGATAATGGGTTGGATTTCGGGCAGGCGGATTCCGGAAATCCGGCGCAGCTGCTCATTTACCTGCTGCTGTTTGTACTGGAGCTGCTTTTCGTAGGGCAGCATCTGCCATTTGCAGCCGCCGCACAGGCCAAAATGCGGACAGAAAGGCTGCACCCGGTCGGAAGACGGTGTTTCGACGCGCATCAGGCGGGCTTCCATCCAGCTTTTCTTTTCCCTGCCGG
This sequence comes from Bacteroidota bacterium, assembly GCA_023392185.1. Taxonomy (GTDB): domain Bacteria; phylum Bacteroidota; class Bacteroidia; order Chitinophagales; family Chitinophagaceae; genus UBA1952. The sequence goes on along the minus strand of JAEVZP010000101.1, from coordinate 21,810 downwards.
GCCACACCGAAACCACATCGCCCGGAACGGCACCGGCCACAAAGACCACCTTGCCGTCTTCGAGGTGACCGATGCTTTTGCCTTCGGCAGCGTAGGCGGTTATGGAAAGATTTTCAATTGCCTGTCGGCGCTTTTTGCGGGCCATAAGGGCGCGAAATTAGGAACGGAAAAGTTGGGGACCTTCTCAGGTCCGGTACTTTCTCCAACCCCTTTTTCTCCCGGAACAAAAGAGGCGAAATTGGGGAAATCTCCCTTGGCAGAAGACACTTTTTTTCAGAACGGATAGCCGATGGCAAAGGAAAGCACCAGGTTTTCGGCCCGCCACGACGGGTCGGAAAGGTGAATGTCGTTGAACACCCAACCGCCGTTGCGCTGGAGATACGGCTTTTTCACCGGCACCGCGCCATCCACCCGCAGGATGATGAAATCGCCGAAATTGAGCCGCAGGCCCACGCCCGTGCTCACGGCCATATCCTGATAAAGCTTCGAAAACCGGAATTCGCCGCCTGGATAAGACGGGTTTTCGCGCGCCAGCCACACGTTGCCAGCATCGGCAAAAGCAGCGCCGGCAAACTTGACGCCGCCGCTGAAAAGCCGAAACAGATCAAAGCGCAGTTCGGTGCTCAGCTCCAGTCGCAGGTCGCCGGTCCGGTCGATGAGGTAGCTCGAGGTCCGGCCCGTGTCCGCGCTGTAATACGACCCCGGCCCGAGCGTGCGCACCCGCCAGCCGCGAACGCTGTAGGCGCCGCCGCCAAAATACTGCTTTGCATACGGCAGCGAGTTGTTTTTGCCATACGGAATGCCCACGCCTACGGAGAAACGCGAAGCCAGCACTTTGCGGCCCCAGGTCAGATAACGGCGCAGGTCGGCGTCGAAGCGCACATAGCTTGCGGCATTGTCGAGCACGCGATTGCGCAATTCGCCGGAGAGCGCCGACACGCCATAAAGCAGTCCCCCCGCTTCTTCGGCAGCCAGCCGGACAAACGAATAATTTCCGCCGCGGCCCGGCTCGTTGGTGTTGATGGTAAAGGCGACATTTTCACCCACGATGGTAACGTTCCGGTAGCTGTTGGCCAGAAACGTGTTGGTATCGAGTCGCTTCTGGAAATCTTCGGAGATCGACGGCAGCCGGAACACGCTCACAAAAAGCGGCGTTATTTCCCAGAACCTTGTTGGCGTTTGTCGCCACCGGTAGGTCAGGCTCGCCACCGTGTTGTTGAGGGTAAAATAATTGGCCCGGTCGAGGATATTACTGCCAAGGCTGAAGACCGTTCGGGGCAAAGACGTCTTCGCGACTTCGCGGTAGGGAAACGGCAGCAGGAAGCGGGGCACGGTGAGGCTGGTTGCCAGCCCCAGATTCCGGCTTTGGGTATAGAAATTCCGGAAAAAGTTATTGCCCAGCCGCTCGTCGTAGATCAGTTCGATACCGGCCGTAGCCGTTACCGAAAGCTGGTTGGCGGTTTTGAAAAGATTGCGGTTGCGGATGCCAAAGCTGACGGCCGTGCCGGCGGTGTAAGTGCTGGCGCTCGACACTTCAAAATTGGTGTTGAAGTCGTAACGCAGCGTGGGGTTCATGAAGATAGTGCTGTTGAGCACATGCCGGTCGCGCTGTGTAGTGTCTTCGCTCATCGCAATGCGCACGTACTGAAAAACGCCCAGTTCGTTGAGTTGTGTGATCGTCTGGTCGTAGCTGCGCTGCGAGTACAGACTGCCGGAATCCAGAAAGATATTCCGGTAAATCACGTCTTCTTTCAGCCAGTAGTCGTGATAACGGATATCAACATCGTCTATCCGCCTGCGGATCAGCGTACTGTCGCGGTAGTCGTTGCGGTCTCTGAAATCCGGAAACACCCGGATGCGCCCGATCTGGTAGCGATAGTAGGCAGCCGGCTCCTCACCCTGCCGCACCACTACCCGCACGGCCAGGGTGCGCCGCCCGGCAGCCGCTGCCGAGTCGGCTGTAAAATTTTCTGCATCGTGCGCGGTGCGCAGCAATGCCGCCCGGGTGTAAAAAGTGTCTATTTCAAAAGAAATATTTTCGTTGGAAAACCGGTAATAACCCAGATTGCGCATCTGCGCCGTCAGGCGGTCGCGCTCGCTTTCGAGCAGCTGCATATTAAAGACAACCCCTTTCTTCAGGAGCGAGGCGGTACTGTCCTGCAGGATAAAGCTGCGCACCAGGGGGTCGTCGGTGTCGAAGGATACGCTGTCGAGCCAGTATACCGGGCCGGTTTCGACCTGGTAGGTTACGTAAGCTTTCCGGCGTTTGTAAGTCACCGTGTCGTTCACTTTACCATAGAAAAAGCCGGCGTTGAACAGATAGGCACGCATATTCTGAACCGAACGGTTGACCAGGCTGCTGTCGAAGACAACCGGCTTTTCTACGGTGCCGGACTGCAACTGGTAGTTACTGGTGTCTTGTTCATACCTGTCGTGGCGCAGGTTGTAGAGATACAACTGCAGCGGGATGCCCAGGATACGCTTATTAGGCTTTTGGGCAATCAGCGCTGACAGGTTATCGTTCAGGGATGCCTTCTCCTTTACCTCAGAGGGTGCGTGCAGCTTTAATTTATTGGAGCGCAGCAAATACGCATCTTCCGGCAAATACCGCGTAGCATTGCAACTTTGCAAGGAGACCCCGGCAGCCAGCAGCAGCAGGAACAGCCACCACTTATTGAAAAGAAGTCTTTTTGAAAAGGTCAATTCGGCCAGAATTTATATCACAGGATGCTAACGAAGGCGCAAGGTAAATACATAAGGTCGCTCTCCACCACTGAAGGTCGCCGCGCGGCGGGCGCTTTTGTGGTGGAAGGCCCTAAACTGGTAGCCGAATGGCTGGCCCATGATCCCGGGGCCGTATCCGCCCTATATGCCACCGACCGCTGGGCAGCACCGGAGGGCGATGAAAATTTTTCGGGCGAAATGCACCGGTTACGCGATTCTGAGCTTGCAGGTGTGAGCCAGTTGCGGACGCCGCCTTCTGTCCTGGCCGTCTGCCGGTTGCCCGGTGCCAGCCCCCCCCTCCCGGGAGGCTGGACACTCGCCTGCGAAACGGTGCAGGATCCCGGAAATCTGGGCACCATTCTGCGCATTGCCGACTGGTATGGCGTGGGGCAGGTGGTGTGCAGCGAAGGCACAGCCGACTTCTTTAATCCAAAAGTGGTGCAGGCCGGCATGGGCGCGCACCTGCGTGTTCATATGGCCGTGGTCTCGCTGTCTGAATTTCTTCAAAGCAGTTCGTTACCGGTTTTTGCGGCAACGCTTGCAGGCCGGAACATCTATGACACACTGCCGCAAAAAGAAGGTATTCTGCTCATCGGCAATGAAAGCAAAGGGCTTTCGGCGGCAACCCTTTGCTACGCCAGCCAACAGGTGACCATCCCGCGACGCGGCGGCGCAGAATCGCTTAACGCAGCGGTGGCAACCGGTATTCTCTGCGACCGGCTGATGGCTTTATAGAACAATCAAAAAGCGGGCTTTTTCCGGAATCAGGCACCGGAATTGGTTTGGACACCCGCCGGCAGGTGCTTTTTAAGGTTCAGGCCGTAAGTATAGTTGGTGGCCACCACCACATCATTGGCGTCGAAGTGTTTCACGATACCGTTGTCGGAAAGGGCTACTACCCAGCAGGTATTTTGGTGTTGTCCGTAGTCAATCAGAAAGATGGCATGGCCCCGGCCGAGCGGAGTATCCACTAATATGGTGGGGTTTAGTTGAAGCATCATAAAACAGAAGTGATAGAGGTTAGGTTGCTTGTAGAAATGAAATCATGCCCATCCCTACCTTTGTAGAACTTTTGTGGAAAAAAAAACGGCCTTGTTTCTACAGAAATAACAATGGCCTTTTTATGTCCGGCAGTCCTTTTCCCGGATTTCCCCCGGATTGCAGGCAACCGGGCACCGATTTCTTTTAAACCGCGCGGCTGCTTGATCGTCTCTAGGGCGCAAGCTTTCCGGCCACCGCTTTCGGAGCGGCCTGCTACAATCTGTAGCCGTACGTTGGCACCATTCTTGCTAAAGCCCTTCATAAATCATTTTTTGCACTCCTTTTTCTCTCCATTTGTTATGAACCAATTCAAGACCCTGGGCATTGCCCTTCTCGCAACCACTCTTATCGGCACTACCAGCTGCGACTCCAACCGACGCATGAGCAACCAAAACAAAGGTGTCCTCATCGGCGCTGGCTCCGGAGCCGCTGTAGGTGGCATTATAGGCCGTGCTGCCGGCAACACCGGACTCGGCGCAATCATTGGCGGCGCCGTAGGGGGTGCAGCAGGCGGTGTGATCGGACGCCGCATGGACAAGCAGGCCGAAGAAATCGAAAAGACAGTTCCCGGCGCTAAAGTAGAGCGCGTAGGCGAAGGCATCGTAGTAGAGTTCAACAGCGCCGTGCTCTTCGGCACCAACCAAAGCAGCATCTCTCCTACCGCTGCTACCACGCTGAACAAACTGATTACGGTTCTTTCTAAATACCCCGACACCAACCTGGAGGTGGACGGCCATACTGACAATACCGGATCTGCTGCTTATAATCAGCAACTCTCTGAGAAGCGCGCCAACTCTGTTGCCGCTTATCTGCGCAGCAACGGCGTTGCAACAGGCCGCATTACTACCAAAGGTTTCGGTCTTGACTACCCGAAATACGATAACAGCACGGAAGCTGGCCGCGCCGGCAACCGCCGCGTAGAATTCCAGATTACAGCCAACGAAAACATGAAGCGCGACGCTGCCCGCGAAGCTGGCCAGTAAGCTTCTTCCCTCTTTCGTTTGCATCAGTAAGGCTGTCTCCACGGTGGAGGCAGCCTTGCTTTTTGGGCGGAAACTTCCCGGAAATTTTTCACTATTTCCGACCTTTCTGCTTCCCGCCGGAGGGCTGGCGCAACATTTGGGCCCCGGCTGTGTCCGGTTTAGACAAGCTTTTTTTGATACACCCGTGCCGCCGCCGCCGCACAACGCTCCCCGTCCATTGCCGCACTCACAATGCCGCCTGCATAGCCCGCGCCTTCCGCACAGGGATACAAACCCTTGATTTGAGGGTGCTCCAGCGTTTCCTCGTCGCGTGGAATGCGCACCGGCGAGGACGTCCGGCTTTCGGTAGCAACGAGCACCGCTTCCTGCGTGAGATAACCGCGCATTTTCTTGCCAAACGTTTTCACGGCACTGCGCAGGGCGTCGTGGACTTCGGTGGGCAGCACATCGCGCATCGGCACGGAAGTGATACCCGGCGTGTAGGAGCAATGAGGCAGCGTGGAAGACGTTTTTCCGGAAATAAAATCTGTCATGCGCTGCGCCGGAGCCGAAAGGTCGCTGCCCGCAACCGTGAAGCAGCGTTGTTCCACCATGCGTTGGTATTCCATGCCCGCAAGCGGTCCGGTAAAACCGTATGTCGCAAAGTCCCGTTCGTCCACAGCTACTACGGTCCCGCTGTTGGCAAACGGATTGTTGCGTCGGCTCGGGCTCCAGCCATTCACCACCACTTCGCCGGGCGCAGTAGAAGCGGGCGCAATAATGCCGCCCGGACACATGCAAAACGAAAAAACGCCTCTGCCCTGCTCCTGCGATACAAGGCTGTAACTCGCCGGGGGCAAATATTCGCCGCGCGTCGGGCAATGATATTGCGCCTGGTCGATAATACTTTGCGGGTGTTCAATCCGCACGCCAAGCGCGTAAGGTTTGGCTTCGATCAGAATGGCTTTTTGATGCAAAAGATCAAAAACATCGCGGGCGCTGTGGCCGGTGGCCAGGATGAGCTGCTTGCAGTCGATCCGGGTGCCGTCGTGAAGCAGAATTCCGGAAACGGCGCTGTCTTTGAGAAAAATATCGGTGAGGCGTGCCTCGAAAAGCACTTCGCCACCGCAATCCACCACGGCTTCGCGCATGGCACTGATAATGGCCGGCAGCTTGTTGGTACCGATATGCGGATGCGCGTCCACTGCAATTTGCGGCGTCGCACCGAAGTAGATAAACAGGTTCAGGATGCGCTCAATGGAGCCTCGCTTGTTGCTTCGGGTATACAGCTTGCCGTCGGAATAGGTTCCGGCCCCACCCTCGCCAAAACAATAATTGCTGTCGGGGTTCACAATCGCATTCCGCGTAAGCTGCGCCAGGTCGCGGCGACGGGCGCGCACGTCTTTACCCCGTTCCACCACCACGGGCCGGATGCCGAGTTGCAGCAGTTTCAGGGCGGCGAACAGCCCGGCAGGGCCCGCGCCGACAATCACAACCGGTGCGCTGTGCGGCGACACTGTTTGCAATTCCGGGTCGAAAGTTTGGGGAAAAATATCCTTTTCAGGCCCGACGGCGACCTGCAAAATCATCCTGACGCCGCCGCTGCGCGACCGGGCATCGATGCTGCGCTTCAGGACGCGGATGCTGTGGGTGCTTTTAGGAGAAAATCCGCCTTCGGCGAGCGCTCTCGTCCGCACCATTGCTTCGTCTGCCGCCGCTTCGGGGGAAAGAGAAAGAGTAACGGTTTTTGGGGAGGACATTGAATTTTCCGGAAAAAGAGTGCAAAATTACGGCATATGCCTCACCCCCGGCCCCTCTCCGAAGGAGAGGGGTGACAGGAAATCTACTTATGCAAAAATGGCTTTAAGAACAAGTCATCTAACACGATATCTTTTGTCATTCCCGAAGGGACCGCGAAGCAGCAACGCAGTTAATCTTCACGGCTTCCGGAAATCGTGAAGACCCTCTTCGAGGGTGACAAAAAAGAAAGCGAAGAAACAGACTTTTATCCGTGCAAATCCGTTTGGCTCCGCGTCCTCCGCGTTCCATAACAGCGCCCTATGACTTCATATTCGTGAATTGCAAGGGCAAATCCACGCTTGACTTGCACAGCTGAATCACCGCTTGCAGGTCATCAATTTTCTTGGCTGTCACGCGCACCATCGTGTCCATGATCGCGGGTTGCACTTTGAGGCCGCTGTCTTTGATGATCTTCACGATCTTCTTCGCATCGTCTTTATCCAGTCCGTTTTTCACCGCAATGGTTTTGCGGATCACCTTTCCGGACGGCTCGGCTTCTTTGGAGAAATCGAATGCGTTGGCCTCAATGCCCTGCCGCATGGATTTGGTAAGGATAATGTCTTCGGCTTGTTTGAGCTGCATGTCGCTGGCGGTTTCAAGCGACACGGTCATGTCTTTTTTGTTCAGCTCGATCTTGGTGTTGGTGCCTTTAAAATCGTAGCGGTTTTCGATTTCGCGCTTCACCACGTTAATGGCGTTGTCGAGCGTTTGGAGGTCTACTTTGGATTCAATGTCGAAGGAAGGCATGGGCGTAGGGATTTTTTGGGCAAAGGTAAAGTGGTAAGGATAAGGACATAAAGCAAAGACAGTATTATGCTTCTTCGTCCCTTCTTTTTTTAAGCATCTCAATATCTTCCAGGTCCTTGTGCCGGGCAGTTGCCTGTTTGTCTTCAATCAAATCAGCAATGCTTAGAGAGTAGATAGGAATACCTTCTATTTCAACAGTATTCTTTTGCCTTTCCGCTTCATAAAATTTAAAGTTGGCTTTTATTTGAGGGAGTAGGTCAAGCGTAAAATCACTAAAGCTTAGCTTGAAAAATGACTGGTGCGGATTGGGTATTTGCTCCTTTTCAAAAGCCAAAACTTCCTGCCCCAATTCTTTCATCACCTTTAGAAGGTTGAAATAGTTTTCGTAGGTCGGATCGTACCAGATATCAACATCTGGCCTTTCTACCAACGCTCCTGTAGCATCCACCGATTGCCGGAAATAGCCATTTAAGGCAACCGCAGCACCACCGACCACAAGATATTTTACGCCGTGTTTTTGCAGCAAGCCACAAACAGTCAGCAAACCGCTCAGAAGCTTTTCCTCCATCGGCTATTGCTTTCTGGAGCGTTCCTGAGCAAGCATCGCTTCCCGAAGCGTCAGGATCGCTTTCTTAAAAGCGGCATGCCGCTTCAAGCGTAAGGAACGGTTTACTGCTTTGTTTTCGCTGGCTTTCAACTCTTCAAAAGAATTAAATCGTTGTAAGGAAATGGGTTTCATGGCAGCTTCTTATGAAGAACGAATTTACGAAATGCTCGGGAGAACGGTTACCAAACAGGCAATGCCACATTCGCACAAGCACCCTACGCGCTTATGCTGAGCTGCATGCTTGCGCGAGGGGGGGTCTCTGACACAAACGTTTAGGTTGGTAGACCTAAACGTTTAAGTTGGAGGACGTAAAACTTTAGGTTGTAGACCTAAACGTTTAAGTTGAAGGACGTAAAATTTTAGGTTGAATGACCTAAAATTTTAGGCATGGAACCTGAAACTTTGGGTGCCCTAACCTAAACGTTTAGGTTGAGAACGCAAATATTTAGGTTCATGAAGCATCATTTAGCAAAGTCTAAGGAATAAGCTTTATAGCAACCTTTCCGATGTTTCGGAAAAATGGTCGGTGCGGCTTGCCATTTTCAGACTGCGGCATAAAAAAGGCAGTCCGAAGACTGCGAGCCGGTGCGACGAAGTCGCCACCCGCAAGGCTCACGCCTCAGACTTCGCCGAACGGGGCTGCTCTCGTCGCATTTTTTCGACCTCTAGAGCTAGCTTTTCATTTTCAAGCTGTAATTTTCGGTCAAGCGGTATCTGAATTCTGTTCAGCCATTTCAGAGCGCCATAGAACCATAGCCAAACACCAACTAAAATGCCTCCTATACCAACAAAATAATTAAACTTCCTCTCTTTATTTAACAAGTCAAGCTTTTTAATAATTATACTTTGAGAAAGCATTAAAGAGTCGGCCTGGCTGATCCGCTTAAAACGGTTGCCCTGTTCTTCAAGCAGGAACCGGACATTTGCAAGGGTGTCAATAACATCTAGTTTTTTTAGGTAATTATCGTATTCCTTACCATCAAAGTTGTCACTCAATACAACTTTCTCTATTCTATCTATACGATTTATTTTTTGCTCCAGTTGGAAGGCCAAATAGTCCGTTTTAAAACTATCTTTCAAGGCTCGTGTGTTATCTGTCTCTTTGTGCTTGACGGCTTCTATCTCAAAAGAATTTAGATTATCTTGATACTTTTGACTTGTTTCTAATAGGTAATAGAGTGAGAAAACAACTATTAAAAAGCCAGCAATAAAATCGAACTTATAAATACTATCGGTTGGGAATGAAGGAACCGCCAGCGGCATGATGTTGTTTTTTTAGATTTCAGAGTGCCCGCCTAGCAAGGTCTAGGCTTGATATATTATAGACAGAACTTTTTGAGAGCAGTTCGCAATCTATAGCTCTGCAAAAATATACGAGGAGACAGCATTGCAAAAGCTTTGTGCGCCAATAGCTGTCAAATATACAATTTATAATTATTTTCCCTACCCCATCTTCCCTTCCACTACCATCAACTCCTCAAAAACCTTTTCATAAGCCGTTTCCGCCGTTTGCTGCTGCTGTTGCAGGGCCCGGTACTCCGCATCGAGCTTTGCAAATTTTTGTCCGTCGGCGTAGGTTTGGGGAAGGCCCAGTTCCGTTTCCAATCCGGCAATTTTGGTTTTCAGTTCACTTAGTTGTGCTTCGGCTTTCTCCAAGCTTTTTTGCAGGCGGCTGTGGTCTTTGCGCAGGGCGCGCAGTTCTTCGTCGCTGCGCTTCGGCTTTTCGGGTTTGGGTTCCGGCTTCTTTTCCACCTTCACTGGCTGGGTCGCTTTTTCGGCTTGCTGCCGCTTCTCGCGCTCGGCTTTATAGACCACCCACTCGTCGTAATTTCCGGAAAATTCCTTTATCTGCCCGTCGATAATCTCCCAGATTTTATTGGCCGTCTGCTGGATAAAATACCGGTCGTGGCTCACAGTGATAAAGGTGCCTTCGTACTTATTGAGCGCGTCAATCAGCATCTGCACGCTCTGCATGTCTAAGTGGTTGGTCGGCTCATCGAGAAGCAGGAAATTGCTGCGGGCCGCAATCACCTTCGCCAGCGAAACACGCGCCTTTTCGCCCCCGCTCAGCACCTTGATTTTCTTAAACACATCATCGCCGGCAAATAAGAAACAGCCCAGCAGATTGCGCAACTCCATCTCGGTTTTGCCGCTGCCGCTGCCTTTCAGTTCTTCCAAAAGCGTGTCTTCCACATTCAGGGCTTCCAACTGGTGCTGCGCGTAAAAACTTTCTTCCACATTGTGGCCTTCCTTGCGGTCGCCGGTAAAAGATTCGGTTCCGGCAATAATGCGCAGCAGGGTGGATTTTCCCTTGCCGTTCGCGCCCACAAGGGCAATCTTATCACCCCGCAGAATCTCCGCCGAAGCGTCTTTTAAAATCTCGTTTTGCCCAAACGATTTATCGATATGGCGCAACTCGGAGATAATTTTTCCGGGCGTTACGGCCACGTCGAAGTTGATGTTCATCAGGGCCACGCTGGTATCCGGCGACTCAATGCGGTCAAGCTTGTCGAGGCGCTTGACGGCGCTCTGGGCCTGCGCGGCCTTGGTGGCTTTGGCGCGGAACCGCTCAATAAAGCGTTCCTGCTGCCGGATGTACTCCTGCTGGTTTTCAAAAGCGCGCTGCTGCAACTCCATGCGCATCGCTTTTTCTTCCTCAAAAAACGAGTAATTGCCGCTGTACTGCACCAAATCGCGCTGGAAAACTTCCACGATTTTAGTCACCATCCGGTCGAGGAAGTAGCGGTCGTGGCTCACAATGACCACACTTCCGGGATAGCTCGTCAGGTAGCGCTCCAGCCACTCAATCGACGGCAGGTCGAGGTGGTTGGTTGGTTCGTCGAGGAGCAGTACGTCGGGCGCTTGCAGCATCATTTTGGCCAACAACACGCGCATCCGCCAGCCACCGGAAAACTGGTCATAAGGACGGCTGAGGTCGGCGGTAGAAAAGCCGAGGCCTTCGAGGACTTCGGCAGTGCGGTGTTCCATCTCGTAGCCGCCGGCCACTTCAAAATCGTGCAACAAGTGGCTGTATTTGTCGAGCAGTGCCGCGTCGTCGGGCTTGGTCTCCAGTTTTTCGAGCACCGCCTGCATTTCGGCTTCGATTTCTTTGGCGCGCTCAAAGGCCGTCATGCCCACCGCCAGAATGCTTTCGTCGGTGGAAAACGACAGCAGATCCTGGTTGAAAAAGCCAAGGGTAACGTCTTTGGGTTTGTTGATGCTGCCGCCGTTGGGCGTGTACTGCCCCGTAATGAGGCGCAGCAGCGTGGATTTTCCGGCACCATTCGGCCCTACAAGGCCAATGCGCTCGCCGGTAGAAATCTGCCACGACACGTCTTCGAGCATCGTGCGGGCGCCAAAGGAAAAAGTTACATTTTGAAGAGACAGCAGCATAACGGGCCGCGAAATTACGACAACCGTTACGTTAGGCGTTACAAACAATGTAGAGACGCTGCATGCATCGTTTTAGAAGATTCAGGCATCCTGAGAAAGCAGAAAACCTCCCGGCGTCATAACCGGGAGCTTCGCCTTTTTATAGTCTTTGATATTCCGGGTAAGAATAACTTCTACTTTTCCGGAAATCAACGCCGTTTCGTGTTGCAGAGCGTCTTCAAAGTCGGTGAAATCGCTTTGGAGGGCGGCGTTCACTATGTTGTTATCCATGGATAAAGCCGGAACGTACTGTATAATATCCAACAAGGTGCCGCGTAAAAGAGGCGCTTCAACTTTGCGACGAAGAATGTAATAAATGTTAGCCACAATCAAAGGCGTTGTGTAGGCAGCAATTACACGGGTAGCTGCCAGATGCATAATTTTTTGGGCATCCTCAAAAAAAGGTTGTCGTGCTTCCAGGAAATCAAGCAATACATCGGAGTCAAGCAACACACTTTTCATGAACCGTATTTTTTCAGAAGTTCCTCCTCCAGCACTTTTTTGTAATCATAGTCCTTTCCGTCTGTCTTGAATATTCCGGCAAGACGTTTTACATCCGGATGGATTTCTTCTTTCGGCAAACCTGCTGTTTTTTCCCTATTTATTTTTTTCCGGAAAGACGCAGCCATTTCTGCCATGACCTTTTCAAAAATCGCCGAGACGCTTTGCTGCTGCGCTTCGGCGTAGGCTTTGGCCATTTCAATCACGCTTTCATCTACGGTCAGGGTGAGTTTCTTTTTCACGATACGTGTGTTTTCTACTAAAGATACACGTGTTTTCCGGAAAAGAGTTGTTTCCCTCCCGGCCATCCGATATTTGCAGGCCTTTCAGCTGGCAGTATAAATAAAGCCGAAGGCTCCAATTCTCTAATTCCGCCCCGGCGGGGGTCCAATTCCGCCACAGGCGGTGTCCAATTATTCCCATGTCCCGCTTCGCCCTTGATGTTTCTTACAACGGTATTGCCTTTCACGGCTCTCAGATTCAGGGCGATCTGGCGACGGTGCAAAAAGCGCTGAATGACGCGCTGACCACTCTTTTCCGGAAACCAATCGAAACCTTTGGCGCGAGCCGAACCGACGAAGGCGTTCATGCCCTGTCAAACTTCTACCATTTCGACGCAACGGAATTGCCAAAGCAGTTTCAGTACCGGCTGAATGCTATTCTGCCCCCGGCGCTAGCTGTAAACCGGGTGTTCCAAGCCGAAAAGGCCGATTTCAATTGCCGTTTCGACGCCATTTCCCGGCAATACCGCTACCGGATTTATGGCCGCAAAGCCCCGTTTCTGAAAGACCGCGCGTACTTCTATCCTTACAAAACAGACTTAGAAGCGCTAAACGAAACCGCAGCCATCCTGAAGCAGCACACCTATTTTGAAAGCTTCTGCAAGCGCACCACCAATATGCACAGCTTTAAATGCGCTATCCACGAAGCACGCTGGGAAACCCACGGCGAAGAACTGCACTTCGTCGTCCGGGCCAACCGGTTTTTGCGCGGCATGGTGCGCGGCCTGGTCGGGACGCAACTGCGGGTGACTAAAACGGGGGCTTCACTTCCGGAAATTTTAGCCGCCAACGACTGCCGTAAGGCCGATTTTTCGGTACCGGGACATGGGCTTTATCTGGAAGAAATTCAGTTTCCGGAAAGCGCATTGATTCGTTTGGAAGACGTGCGATGACCTTTGTAGAGACAAGGCATGCCTTGTCTTTCCTGATCCAATAATATAGAGACAAGGCATGCCTTGTCTCTACGGCCCACCCAGCTCGGCCAGCGCATCGGCGATAATCGCTATTTTGAAAGCCTATTTCCCGGCCAGTGCGTCCAGCTCCCCCTGCCCCATTTCGGCCATTAGTTTGTCGCGGCTTTTTTCTTTCCTGGCTGCCCAGCTGTCGCGCAACTCTTGCGCGGCCTCTAAATCTTTGTTTTGGGCCAGAAAGGTCTCAATGGATACCAGTGCGTTGTGACGGTCGTTAAAATCTCCGGCCCGCTCGGTGAGTTCCTCCAGGCTTTGCAGATTTTGGGAAATCCCGGCGGCTTCCAGTCCTTCCGGCCAGAATTCCTCGGCAATCCGGGCCACGTGTTGCAGGTCTTTAAGCTTTTTACGGATGTCGTGCAGGTCTTCTTCTTCCAAGGGCTTTTTATGGAGGATATGATCCACATCGGCCAGATGACCGGTAAAAAAGTCTTTGAGAACAGCCATCGAAAGCGCCTGAGGTTCAATCTTTTTCAGCCGTTTTTCGATTTTGACGATAATAGCGGAATCGTAAACTTCCCGGAAATTTTTCTGCGCATCCGCTTCTTGGGCCTCCAGCCATTTCACATATTCCGGCACCGCCGGGTCTGCTTTCGCTGCCCGTTTAATCAACAGCTGCGCATCCCGGATATCGCCGGAAAGGCTGTAGAGTTTCCGGAATTTCCTGGGCAATTTGGCTTTTACATCCCCCTGCCCCAGTTCCACAAGGCGCAGCATCGCCCGGAGCTTTTTGGTCGCCACCCGGAAGTTGTGAATATTTTCTTCCTCAAACGCCGGCGCGATTGTAAATCCTTCATCTACAACGGCGCGACCCGTAGCGCCCAGCGCTTCTGCAAGGTTTTCTTTTGACCATTCCATTCTGAGCGGGACATTAAAAAAGTTATTCCATTAAAAATCAGTCCGCAAAGCGCTACTTCCGCTGCCAGCGCAGGGCATACATCAGCCAGATATTGAAGTCGAAACCGGTGTTGCTATCTGCTTTGCCAAAACCGGCTACATAGCTGGGTTTCAGATCGCCGGTCGCAATATTGGTAATCATGAACTTGCCACGGATGTTCCAGCCGGCAAACACATTGGGGAGCAGTTCCAGACGCATACCGCCGGTCAGTTCCACCCAATGAAAAAAGAAATCCTGCGCCGGTGTGGTTCCGCCGGTGTATCCCCATACAGGATTGCCCACCGCATAAGAGGCCTCGCCGCGCCGCGCCGCCGCCACGCCATAGCGAATGCCGAAGATGCCGCCGTCCCAATCGCCGGGTTGGATCCGGCGCATAATATTGCGATCCACACCGATGCGCACAAAAGCATTGGTGCTGGAATAGCTCAAATCGGGATAATCGGCCGAATAACCGCCAAAGCCGCCTTCTACCACACCAAAGATCTCGCGCCGGAAAGCCCAGTCCACCTGCGCTTCATAGGCATAGCGAACGGGCGAAAGCGCGTGCATCAGCGGGCGCGACAGATCAATGCCGATGCGCAACTGATGCGGATAAAGCGTTGTATCGCGCACTTTTTTTTCCTGCCCGAATGCGGTGGCAGCAAGCAGCAGCAGCTTAACGACGCAAATAAATCTGAACATGGGCCGGACTGTTTACGTCGTTGGTTACATCCGTGTTGCGAATGCGCACGGAATCGATGAAATGGCTGGTTGCGCCTGCGCTCAAAAGCGTAAAATTATAGCCATATCCACAGGCATCGGAGATATAACGCAGCTCGCGCCGGTAGCCAAAAGAAAGCGTATCGGCGAGCGTTGCAACGGAGTCGGTAAACAAAGCATACTGACAGGAATCCGTTGTTGGGGCCGGGAAAAACTGAAGCGTGGCCGAAGGCGATGTATAACGCAGGGCACCACTGCCGCCAATCGGCACCAGCACCGGAGAGCGAAGCGTAGTGTCAATAATATTGGTATCCACTTTCTGACTGGCACGCACCCGTATCGCCACGCTTTTGGGTTCGAGGCAGGGCGAGCGTTCGCTTTCCTTGCGGCAGGCAAGTGCGCCACAGGTCAATAGCAGGAGCAGGGTTATTTTCCGGAAATAGCGCATTATCCCAGTCGAATCGTTGCTCCGAAAGCTTTTTCATAACCACTCACCAGTTTTTTCATCCAGCCGTCAATCTCGGCGTCGGTGGGCATGGTTTCCGCCGGCTGGAAATGATACCGAACGGCCAGCGCTTTTTTGTTCGCGCCGAGTTTTTCGCCTTCAAAAACGTCGAACAGGTAGAAGCGCTGCAAGGTTTGGGGAGCCAGCTCGCGAGTCGTTTTTTCCAGTTCGGCATAAGCCAAATTGCTGTCTACGACCAGAGAAAGGTCGCGCTCGATGAGGGGCAGCTTCGGCAATTCCCGGAAGCGGATGCGCGACGCTTCGGCAGTGCCGGTGAGGAGCGCCCAGTTGAGCGCGGCGTACACTACTGGTTCTTTGACGCCAAAGGAGAGCGCTTTTTGGGCGGGCACCATCTCTATCGTTCCCACTTCCGCGCCATTAAGCGTGTAGGCAATCTTGTCGTTCTGAACGTTTTTTTCCGGAAAAAGGCCCAGGGCGGTAAAGATGTTTTCCACGATGCCTTTCAAGCCAAATACATCGGTCTGGCGGCTTGTTTTTTTCCAATTCGTATTTCCGGAAAATCCGCACTGCCAGAGCGCCAGCTGGGGCGTTTCGAGGTAGGTATTGGGTGCATCACCCAGGTGATAGACCGTGCCCATTTCAAAAAGTGACAGGTTTTCGGCCTTGCGGTTGAGGTTGTATTCCAGCACCACCAGCCCGCTTTCCAGCATGGAAGGGCGCAGCGCGTCCAGCTCCTGCGACAGCGCGTTGCACATCGTAATGAGGCGGGATTCCTCCGGGTACCAGCGGCTGTTGATAATGCTGTTGGTCAGGATTTCATGAAAACCCATTCCGGCGAGCAGGCGGGCTACTTTTTCTTTCAGCTGCCGGTCGGTGGGCCGCTGTTTGGCGCGGGGAATGGATAATCTTTCCGGAAGAGCAATTTCATCCAGCCCGTCGATGCGCACGATTTCTTCCACCAGATCTGCCGGCAGGGAAATATCGGTTTTCCAGGTGGGAACGACAACCCGGAAAAGGTCTGCTCCGCTTTCTTCCAATTCAAAACCCAAAGCCGTCAGGATAGAGCGAACGGCATCGGATGTGTAGTCTTTTCCGCTCAGGCTTTGCACCTGCGCCAGCGAAAGGGAAATGACTTTCTGGCTCCGGGTCGTGGTTTGTATTTCGTCAAAGCCAATGGCTTGTGCACCAGCAATTTCTTCTAAAAGGGCAATGGCGCGGGCCGTTACGAAAGAAATATTTTCGAAATCCACCCCTTTTTCAAAATGCGTAGCCGCCTCGCTGCGCAAACTGTAGCGCATCGATGTGTTCCGCACTGTGGAGGGCCGGAAAACAGCACATTCCAGCAAAACAGATGTGGTGCTTTCGGTAACGCCGCTGTCTTGTCCGCCCATAACACCGGCCAGGGCCACGGGGCCTTCCGCATCGCAAATCAACAGGTCGTCAGCGTGGAGCTTGCGTGCGACGCCATCGAGTGTTGTGAACGGCTCGCCAGTTTGGGCAGTGCGAATGCGCACCAGATTTCCGGAAAGCTGCGCCGCGTCGAAGGCGTGGAGCGGCTGGCCGGTTTCGTGGAGCACGAAGTTGGTCACGTCCACCACATTGTTGATGCTGCGCACGCCAATGGTTTGCAGCCGCGCTTGCAACCATTCGGGCGAATCGGTAACGGTAATGTTTTGCAGCAAGGTGGCAGCATAGCGCATACAGGCTTCCGGCGCTTCGTTTTGGATTTGAAATGCCAATCGATTTTCCGGAATTTCTGCCGTCTGCGGCAGCTTTACGCGCCAGGCCTTCCCCGTGTGGTGGGTCATATAGGCGCAGACGTCGCGGGCGGTGCCCATATGGCTGGCTGCATCGGAGCGGTTGGGCGTGAGGCCTACATAAATGGCCGTATCGGCGGTGCTATTTTGGGAAAAACAATCGGCTGCGGGGGTTCCGGCAGTGTATTTTCCATCCAAAAGCAACAGTCCGGAAGCATCATCGTTCACGCCGATTTCGGCAGCCGAACACAGCATCCCTTCGCTGACTTCGCCGCGCAGCTTGGATTTTTTAATGGTAAACGGCGCGCCTTCCTTTGGCGTGATCTGCGCGCCGGGCAGGGCTACAATCACCGTTGCGCCTTCGTGCACATTCGGTGCGCCGCACACGATTTGACGCGTGCCGTCGCCGGTGTTGACGGTCGTGAGTTTCAGGCGCTCGGCGTTGGGGTGCTGAATGCAGGTCTCGACCTTCCCGACCACAAAATGATCCAGATTGGCCGGTGCTGCGCCGGTGCTTTCAGTACCTTCTACCTCCAGCCCGATGCGGGTGAGAATCACACACAATTCCGGCAGCGCAATCGGCTCCGGCAGATAATCCATTAACCAGTTGTAGGACAGCGTCATTAGGCCGCGAAGATACAGCGGGGCAAGGGGCTATAAATGCGCTGTTTGGACGCATAGTGGCTCCCTAAGCAATAAGTTTTTCCAGGAAAAACCGGATTGGCAACCGGGGTGATCCGGAGAAGTTTCCGGTTTGGGACAGGCCTTATTTCCGGAAATTTCCGGTGAAGAACAGCCGCGCATGCGACTTGGGGAGAAGCCGAAAAGAAAAGCCCGCAAACGCTTGAATATCAAACATTTGCGGGCTTTTAGCAGTAGTCCGACCTGGATTCGAACCAAGACAGACAGAACCAAAATCTGTAGTGCTACCGTTACACCATCGGACTGCCTTTCCCGTTTGGGAATGCAAAAGTAAAAGAAGAAAGCAAATTTCCAAAAAAATTTTAGCCTAAATCTTTTTTAGCCTTCCGGCAATGCCCCGCGCTTTTTGGTAGGTTTGCATTTTCAGAACCTTTTTTTCTCCCAGTATTCCTTAGAAAATGCGATTTGAGGGAAATTCCCGCTCCTATGTTTTGCGGGGAATTTTTGTGGTTGTGGCGCTGGCTATAATCGGCAAGCTGATGGCACTTCAGTTGTTTCAGCCCGAGTGGAAAATCATGGCCAATGACATTGCTATCTACCGGAAAGTGGTGTATCCGCCCCGCGGCGTGATTGCCGACCGGAAAGGAAAGCTGCTGTGTCAGAACGTGGTGATCTACGACCTGATGGTGACGCCTAATGAGGTACCGCGCCGCAATTTTGATACTGTCGGTTTGTGCCGCGTGCTTGGCATCGACACGGCCACTTATACGAAACAGTTTGAGCGGGTGAAGTTTATCAACGGACCTATGCGTCAGGGGCTTTTTCAGGCGCAACTGAATCCCGGACAAACG
The DNA here is from genome assembly GCA_023392185.1 of Bacteroidota bacterium. Classification (GTDB taxonomy): domain Bacteria; phylum Bacteroidota; class Bacteroidia; order Chitinophagales; family Chitinophagaceae; genus UBA1952. The sequence goes on along the minus strand of JAEVZP010000101.1, from coordinate 3,434 downwards.
GCCCGTTTCAATGAAAACCCCTACGCTTTTCCGGGTTATCAGCTCGTGGAGCGCACGATCCGCAGCTATCCCAAGCCGATCGGCGGCACCTTTATGGGCTATATCGGCGAGGTAAGTCCCGGCATGTTGAAAAAAGACCGGTTCGCTTCCTACACGCAGGGTGACTATGTGGGGATCGATGGGCTGGAACTGTATTATGAAGAAGTTCTGCGCGGACAGCGGGGCGTTCACTTCTTTGAACGCGACAATTTTAACCGGCCCAAAGACCGTTACAAACGCGGGGAACTCGACACCAATGAGATTGCCGGCAAGCGCCTCGACCTGTATCTGGATGCCGATTTGCAGGAATATGCCGAGAAGCTGCTGCAAAACAAAATCGGCTCGGCGGTAGCCATCGAACCCAGCACCGGCGGCATTCTGGCTATGGTTTCGTCGCCCACCTATGACCCCAATCTGCTAAGAGGCGCAGAGCGTTCCCGCAACTTCTCGAAGCTGTATTCCATGGCGACGAAACCTTTGTTTAACCGGGCCATGAAAGGCTTTTACCCGCCCGGATCGACTCAAAAACCGCTTACTGCGCTTATTGCGCTTGACGTGGGCGCCATCTCCCCGGCCTATGGCTATCCGTGCTTTGGCGGCTATGGGCAGTGTGGCCGCTTCATCGGCTGCACCCACTCCGGCGGCGGCCACGCCGCCAACCTGCGCGCGGCACTGGCCAATTCGTGCAATGCCTATTTCTGCCATCTCTACCGCCTCTCGGTCGATAATCCCAGGTTTGGCGGCGTGCGCAAAGGCCATCACAACTGGTATGAACACATGTCGGCCTTCGGATTTGGCCACCCGCTGGGCATCGACCTGCCTTTCGAAAGCGGCGGGATGCTGTTTGACACCAGCGACTACGACAAGCAATACCGGGGGCCCAACTGGAATTCCTGTACCGATGTGTATATCGGCATGGGACAAGGCACGCTTGCGGCCACCCCGCTCCAGATGGCCAACGGCATGTGTATTATCGCCAACCACGGCTATTACTATACGCCCCATTTCGTAAAGGCTGTCGGCGGCAATTCCAACGACCCGGTGCTGGCGCCTTTCCGGAAAAAACATCAGATCAGCCGCAACGTTTCCGACTCGGCTTATGTAATTGTGGGTTTGGGCATGAGCGATGTGGTGGTGAAAGGAACCGGCCGGGTAGCGCAGCTTGACGGCATTGAAGTGTGTGCCAAAACCGGAACGGCTGAAAACTATGCGGTGATCAACGGCAAGCGCACCAAGCTGCAGGACCACTCCATGTTTGTAGCCTTCGCCCCCCGCGTGAATCCCAAAATTGCGGTGGCCGTTTCGGTGGAAAATGCCGGTTATGGCTCTACCTGGGCAGGACCGATTGCAGCGCTGATGATTCAGAAATACCTTAAAGACAGCATCACCTCGCCGAAACACAAAGCGATGGAACAACGGATGTTCAGCGGCAACATTATCAGTAAATATACCTATATTATCGACTCGCAGGACCGCCTGAAGGCCCGGATGCGCGACTCGGTGAAGCAGGCGCGCAAAGAAATGGAAGCAGCAGAACTGCGAATGGAAGGGATGCGCATCATTCAGCGCTACTTTGACCGCTACTACGGCGCTGGCGTCCGGCAGAACGAAATCTTTCTGTAACTCGTCTTCTTTCTTATGTCAGCCAACACGACTAAAAATATTTTTCAGCGGGTAGACGGGCTCACCTTCGTTCTGTACCTGGTTCTGGTCAGCATCGGCATTCTGGCCGTGTTTTCGGTAGAATACCGCAGCACCGACGTCTCCCTGTTTCTTTCCCACAAAAGCCATATGAAACAGCTCACCTGGCTGGGCATCTCGCTTTTCGTGGGCCTGATCATCCTGCTGACCGACAGCAAGTTTTTCTCCAACATCGCCTTCTTGTCTTATACCATCGGCATTCTGCTGCTGGTGGTGACGATTTTTGCCGGAAAGGCTACCAAAGGTTCGCAGTCGTGGCTCGAGATTGGCTCTTTTGCCTTTCAGCCGGGCGAAGTGTGTAAGATTTTCACCTCGCTGGCGCTGGCCAAATTCTTTTCGCTGCCGGAGGTCAATTTCAAAACCCTGGCCCACCGGCTCATTGCGGCCGGCTTTGCCCTGCTGCCCTGCGTACTGATCATCCTGCAAAACGAAACCGGACTGGCGCTGGTTTATTTTGCTTTTTTCCTGGTGTTGTTCCGCGAAGGGCTGCCCTCCGGCATCCTGATTGGCGCTTTTGCCGCCGTGGCGCTCACGATTGCTACCTTGGTGCTTTCGCACTCCACCATTCTCATCAGCGTTCTGGCGGTGGCCGTGCTCCTCGGCTATTTCTACCGCACCGACCTGCTGCGCCACGGCTATGCCCGGATTATCTTTATCGCCTCGCTGGTGGTGGCCGTCGGCTACTCGCAGTTTGCCGTGCCTTTTGTATTTAAGAACGTTCTCAAAAACTACCAGAAAGAGCGCATCTATACCCTGCTGGGCATGGATGTTCCGGAAGAATACCTGGATGCCACCACGGATCCGGAGGCACCCAAAAAAGACACCGACTACAACGTCCGGCAGTCTAAGATTGCGATTGGCTCGGGCGGGCTGCTGGGCAAGGGCTACCTGAACGGCACGTCCACCAAAAACAGTTTTGTGCCGGAGCAAAACACCGATTTTATCTTTTGTTCTATTGGAGAACAGTTTGGATTTGTGGGTAGTACCGCGCTGGTGGCCCTGTATCTGTTGCTGATGCTGCGCGTGGTGCACCTGGCCGAACGACAACGGTCGGATTTCAGCCGGGTGTATGCGTATTGTGTGGCTTCGATTTTGTTTTTCCACTTTGCCATCAATATTTCGATGACCATCGGGCTGGCGCCGGTGATCGGTATTACCCTGCCTTTCCTCAGCTACGGCGGCTCTTCGCTGCTGTCCTTTTCTGTTCTTGTTTTTATCCTCCTGCGCCTCGATGCCGACCGGGGAATGGCCATCCGGTAGGCTAACCGGGCTTTTTTCTTTCATGATCATCCACCCCCTCTCTGAAGGCGAATTTACCATTGCCGCCGACAAGGTTTTTATTCCTTTCGACTCCCAAAAAGACGTGCTCGAAACGCGCCCGCGCGGCTCACTGCTCGTCGAGATTCAGCCTTTTCTGATCGAAATCGGCCCGAAACTGATTCTCTGCGACACCGGGCTTGGATTTGCAGATTCCGGCGGAGACCTGCAGGTCCATCAAAACCTGGCCCGCCTGGGCTACACGCCGGCAGACATCACCCATGTTTTGCTCAGCCATCTGCACAAAGACCACGCAGGCGGGCTGCTCTATCGCAAGGCCGGCGGCACCCCGGAGGCTGCTTTTCCGGAAGCGGCGTATTATATCTACAAGCCGGAATGGGACTTTGCCCACGCCAAAGGCGCACCTTCGTATATCC
>JAEVZP010000075.1 GCA_023392185.1 Bacteroidota bacterium | reverse complement strand
TTTACAGCTCCTGAAAGTGTTATCCAGAAAGGCGGAGGGATTAGACCCTGCGAAGCCTTAGCAACCCTTTGTCCGGCCCGGGCAAAGAAGGTGCTACATTCTACCGGTTGTCTTCAAAGATTCCCGGAAAAATAACGACTCGTTTCTATCTCCTTCGTTTTTGCGGGATAGCATTTTCAGTTTTGAAACTTCTTTTTCAAAATTGAAAAACACCGATTCTCTTTATCGCGCCCTGGCCGACCGGATCCTCCTCCTGGACGGCGCCATGGGCACCATGATTCAGCGCTATAAGCTGGACGAAGCTGCCTATCGCGGCACGCGCTTCGCCGACTGGCCTTTGCCTCTGAAAGGCAATAACGACCTGCTTTCGCTCACACGCCCGGATATCATCGAAGCCATTCACCGGGAATACCTGGAAGCCGGCGCCGATATCATCGAAACCAACACTTTTTCCGGAACCACCATTGCCATGGCCGACTATGGTATGGAAACGCTGGTGCGGGAGATGAACTATGAATCGGCTCAGATTGCCCGCCGCGTTTGCGATGCGTTCACGGCACAGAATCCCCGGAAGCCCCGCTTTGTGGCGGGTGCCATTGGCCCCACCAATAAAACCCTTTCTCTTTCACCCGATGTGGCCGACCCCGGCTTTCGCGAGGTCACATTCGAGGATTTGCGCTGTGCCTATCGCCAACAAGCCGAAGCGCTTTTGGATGGCGGGGCCGATATCCTTTTGGTAGAAACCATTTTTGATACGCTCAATGCAAAGGCGGCCTTGTTTGCCATTGATGAGCTGGCGGAAGAAAGGGGTGAGCAAATTCCGATTATGGTTTCCGGAACCATCACCGATGCATCCGGCCGGACGCTGAGCGGGCAAACCGCAGAAGCATTTCTGATTTCAGTTTCGCACCTGCCGTTGCTAAGTGTCGGTTTCAACTGCGCACTGGGCGCGGCGCAGCTGCTGCCCTACCTGGAAACGCTCGCTCATAAATCCGATTTTTATATCTCGGCTTATCCCAATGCCGGTCTGCCCAACGCGTTTGGTCAATATGACGAAACACCCGAAGCCATGGCCGCGCAGGTAAAGGACTATCTTCAAAAAGGGATTATCAATATTATCGGCGGCTGCTGCGGCACCACCCCGGCGCATATCCACGCACTGGCCGAACTGGCGAAAGGCTATGAGCCGCGTCGCATTCGCCTCCCCGATCCCTTTGGAGGAGGGGCATTAGCCACCGCTTAGCGCTTTGTTTTTCGGAAATTTTAATGCGTTTTTCCGGAAATTTCAAAGTCGTTTTCCGGAAATTTCCCAAAAGCTTTCGCCAAGCTGTCACTCCTCTCCTGCGGAGCGGAAGGGGTGATGCTAACAGGCCAAGCGCCGGACGCAAAGCCGAAATAGTGAAGCTGAACTGCGTTGCTGCTTCGCGGTCCCTTTGGGAATGACAAAAAGAATCACAATAGAAGCCGAAGGCTCCAATTGCCGAAGGCAGTCCAATTTCCCGAAGGGAAGTCCAATGCTGCAAAGCAGCGTCCAATTATCACATGAAATACCTCAAGCTTTCCGGCCTCGAACCGCTCGTCATCACCCCGGAATCCAATTTTATCAACGTCGGGGAGCGCACCAACGTCGCCGGCTCCAAAAAGTTTTTGCGGCTCATTCAGGAAGGGCTTTTTCCGGAAGCGCTGGCTATTGCCCGCGAGCAGGTAGAGGGCGGCGCGCAGATTCTGGACGTCAATTTCGACGACGGACTGCTCGACGGCAAAGCCGCTATGGTCCGGTTTCTGAATCTTGTGGCTGCCGAGCCGGATATTGCCCGCATCCCAATTATGATTGACTCTTCCAAATGGCCCATTCTGGAAGCCGGATTGCAGGTGGCCCAGGGCAAATGCGTGGTCAACTCCATCAGCCTGAAAGAAGGGGAAGCCGAATTTTTGCGACAGGCACGGGCCATCCGGCGCTACGGCGCGGCGGTGATTGTTATGGCTTTTGACGAAAATGGGCAGGCCGACAACTATGACCGGCGCATCGAAATCGTGCAGCGCTCCTACGATTTGCTTACCCGGAAAGCGCATTTTCCGGAAGAAGACATCATCTTCGACCTGAACATTTTTCCGGTGGCGACGGGCATGGAAGAACACCGCCGCAATGCCGTGGATTTTATTGAAGCGACGCGCTGGGTACGGCAAAATCTGCCCCATGTTTCGGTAAGCGGCGGGGTGAGCAATGTCTCGTTTTCGTTTCGGGGAAATGACACGGTGCGCGAGGCAATGCATTCGGTGTTTCTCTACCACGCCATTAAAGCGGGGATGAACATGGGCATCGTGAACCCGGCGATGCTGACGGTGTACGACGACATTCCGGAAGCATTACTGACGCTGGTGGAAGATGTGATGCTCGACCGCCGCGCCGACGCCACCGAGCGACTGCTGGCCTATTCGGAGAAAAACAAAGGGTCTAAAAAAGAGAAGACCGAAGACCTTGCCTGGCGGGACCAACCGTTGCAGGCGCGCGTGACCCACGCTTTGGTGAAGGGCGACGACCGCTTTATTGAGGCCGATGTAGAAGAAGCGCGGCAGCAGGTAGCCCGGCCGCTGGAGGTGATTGAAGGACACCTGATGACCGGCATGGGCGTGGTGGGCGACCTCTTCGGTTCCGGAAAAATGTTTCTTCCGCAGGTAGTTAAATCGGCGCGGGTGATGAAGAAGGCAGTAGCTTATCTGCAACCGTTTATCGAAGCCGCCAAAGACCAATCCCGGAAATCGGCCGGCAAAGTGTTGCTTGCTACCGTCAAGGGCGATGTTCACGACATTGGCAAAAACATCGTGAGCGTAGTGCTGGCCTGCAACAATTATGAGATTGTGGACCTCGGTGTGATGGTGCCGGCAGAAAAAATCATCCAGACGGCGCTCGATGAAAAAGTAGACATCATCGGGCTGAGCGGCCTTATTACGCCAAGCCTCGACGAGATGGAATACCTGGCTGAAGCGCTTTCCCACCGCAAGCTCAGCTTGCCGCTTCTGATTGGCGGAGCGACTACTTCGCGGGCACATACGGCGGTGAAGATTTCGCCGCATTACGAGAACGCGGTGGTGCATGTGGCCGACGCTTCGCGGGCGGTGAACGTGGTGAGTACTTTGCTAAGCAACCGGCGCGGCGAATACCTGGCCCAGATAACCGACGAATATGCCGGGGTGCGCGAAAGTTTCCGGAAAGGGTTGGGCACAAAAGAGTATGTGGCGCTGGCCACGGCACGGGCCGATAAGTATATCATCGACTGGCAGCAGACGCCGCCGGCGGTGCCGCGGCAGCCGGGCATTCAGGTGATTTCGGATCAGAATCTGGAAGTGTTGCTTCCCTATATCGACTGGTCGCCTTTTTTCCGGAGCTGGGATCTGCACGGGCATTTCCCCAAAATCCTGGAAGACAAACTGGTGGGCGAGAGCGCGCGGCAACTCTACGCTGATGCACAGCAGATGCTGAAAGAGATGATTTCCGGAAAATGGCTTACTGCAAAGGCTGTTTTTGGACTGTTCCCGGCAGCGGCTACCGAAGATGATGATATTTTGGTGGTCGACGGCGACCGGCATTTCCGGTTTCATACCCTGCGGCAGCAACACAAAAAAGCGGCTGGTCAGCCGTATCTGGCGCTTTCCGATTTTATTCATCCGCAGGCTGCCGGCGTGCAGGATCATATCGGCGCGTTTTGCGTCACCACCGGCTTTGGGGCAGATGAAAAAGCCCAGGCGTTTGCGGCTGCTCACGACGATTACAACGCCATCATGGCGAAGGCGCTGGCCGACCGGCTGGCCGAGGCGTTTGCAGAATATCTCCACCAAAAAGTGCGCACGGAAGCCTGGGGCTATGCCGCGGACGAGCAGCTGGACAACGAAGCGCTTATTGGCGAAAAATATACCGGTATCCGGCCTGCGCCGGGCTATCCGGCCTGTCCCGACCACCGGGAGAAACACACTATCTGGGAATTGCTGGGCGTCCGGGAAGCCATTGGCGTGGAGCTGACCGAAAGCGGGGCGATGTGGCCGGCGGCGAGCGTTTCGGGATATTATTTTGCCCACCCCGGAGCCAAATACTTTGGCGTGGGCCGGATCACAGAAGAGCAGCTGGAAGATTATGCACGGCGCAAAGGTGTGGCCGTGGAGCAGGCGCAGAAATGGCTGCGTCCGAACCTTCTGAATGGATAATGGAAGCATTGCAGGCAGCGATTTTTGTCGCCCCGGAACGGGATGTTGTCGGCTTGCGTCTGCTCAGACCCCGTTCCGGGGTGACAAAAGATTTCCAGTAAAAATTGAACCCTAAACACCTCCCGTTCCTTCCCTAATTTCTTGTCCCTATTTCGTGAAAATCACTGAACATATCGCCCGCGCCAAGGGCAAAACCTTGTTTTCTCTGGAAGTGATTCCGCCCCAGAAAGGCATTGGTATCAAGGATCTCTACAACAATATTGACCCCTTGATGGAGTTTAAGCCTCCGTTTATCGACGTGACGACCTCGCGGGAGGAATATGTGTATCTCGACAAAGGCAACGGTCTGATGGAGCGACGGCTAACGCGGATGCGGCCTGGAACGCTGGGCATTTGTGCGGCGATTCAATACAAATACGGTGTGGACGCGGTACCGCATGTGCTGTGTGGCGGTTTTACCAAAGAAGAAACGGAATACCTGCTGGTAGATTGTCTGTACCTGGGCATCGACAACGTGATGGCCCTGCGTGGCGACGCCATGAAAGGTCATAACCATTTTGAGCCCACGGAAGGCGGTCACGCACGCGCCATTGATCTGGTGCGCCACATGAATGATATCGGGCAGGGCAAGTACCTCAGCGGCGAGATTCCCTCCGATGAACACAACCGGTTTTGCATTGGTATTGCCGGCTACCCGGAAAAGCACATGGAGGCACCATCTCTTAATTACGATCTGCAAAAGTTGCAGGAAAAAGTAGCTGCCGGGGCTGATTATATCGTAACCCAGATGTTTTTCGACAACGAAAAATACTTTGACTTCGTGCGGCAGGTGCGGGCGCTGGGCATCACCATCCCCATTATTCCGGGCATTAAGCCCATTGCCACCAAAGGACATCTTTCGATGCTGCCGAAGACCTTTAAGATTGACCTGCCTGAAGACCTGGTGCAAGCTGTGGACCGTGCAAAAGACAATGCGGCCGTAAAGCAGATTGGGGTGGAGTGGGCCATTGCGCAATGCAAGGAACTGCTCGCGGCCGGCGTGCCGGTGTTGCATTTTTACTCGATGGGCAAGAGCGACAACATCCGGAAGATTGTCCGGGCCGTTTTTTAACGGGGATCTCGCTTTATAAGTTTTGGCTTGCAATTGGTTATAGCCGAATCCTGATCACAGAGATCCCAAAGAAACCACCGGGATCCACACAGACCCGCCGGACCGCTCCGTGGCGCTCTGTGAACACCGCCGGGGTCTCTGTGGCCTCTATCCTCTTTAAACAATATTCGCGTTATTTTAAGAAAGGATGAGGGAGCGCTTCCAAACTCTTAACAATGCCGCTGTTTTTCTTTAATACAAAAGAGGCTAACATTGCATTTCTCCCGCCCGGCTACTCGGTAGAACCCCATCTATGCTACACTTCCTTTCCACCTTTCGCCGCTTTGCCGCCTTCTGGGTAGCCCTGCTGGCGCTGGTTGTAGGTTCGTGCCAGGCGCAGCAGTCGCTCCGCCACACATTTGGGTTGGAAACGCCATCGGCGCTTTACAAAGGCAAGGCCGCCACGCAAACCGCCTGTGCTACAGCGCAACCGCAAAAGCCCGCTGCCCAGGCTGCCGTTGCCGCCGCTGAAATACTGAAATTTTTCCGGAAAACGGGAACACTTTTCCCCGCTCCTGATCGCCTTTTTCCCCTCCCCCGGCAGGGCCTGCCCGCAGCCGCCGCGCCGCCCTTCTATATTCTGTTTAAAAGGTTGAAACTCCACGTTTGAGGCCCGCATCCCGGATCTCAAACCAATCTTTTATTTTCAGAATATTCCCAATGCAAGTTCCTTCCAAAGCACCTGCCTATAATAGGGCGGGCCTCTTCTCCCTTTCCCTGCGCCTTGTTGTAGGCTGGACCTATTTTTCCGCTTTCTGGCGGCGCGTGGCGCTCGAAAACAAACTCGACCCCGACGTACAAGGCTATATCGGCACCAAGTTCAACCACTTTCTGCCCAACGCCCTCGGCATCAAGCCGATGATTGAGTACCTCGTCACCCACCCCGATGCGCTCTGGTGGGCTATGGTGATTTTTACGATTGTGGAAGGCATTGTCGGGCTGGCCCTCATGCTCGGTTTTGCCACCCGCCTGATGAGCGTCGGCGTTTTTATGCTTGCCATGGGCATTCTCCTCGGCTCCGGCTGGATTGGCACCACCTGCCTGGACGAGTGGCAAATCGGCATTCTTGGTCTCGCTGCCGGTTTCACCGTTTTCCTTACCGGGGGCGGCTCCGCTTCGCTGGATGCTTACTTCAGCAAGCGCCGGACCAGACCCGTTGAAAACCCGCGCTGGGCCTGGCTGTTCTCGGGCCCCTTGCCGTGGTCGGACGCTGCGCTGCGCAAGCTGGCCCTCGCCGGTTCCGGCTTTATCCTGTTTATGACGCTGCTGACCAATCAGGTGTTTCATGGCGGGGTGTGGGGCACGCTTCACAACAAATCCGTCCGGCCCAAGCTGGAGCTGAAAGACGCCCAAATTTCCGGAAATGTGCTTTCTTTTGAGGTGTATCGGGTAGAAGGTGCCGACGTGTATGGCTCGTTTCTGATTGGCATCGCCTTAAACGATACAAGCGGAAACCCGGTGCTTTCCCTGGACGGGAAGGCGCTTTCCCAATTCCCGAAAAGCGCCATTCAAAATCGTTACGTGGCCAGAATTGCTCCCGGAAAACACAGCCTCGTGATTCCGCTGGGCGCAAAGGCGCTGCTGCAAATCGCCGACGACCGCCTTGCCGGGCTGGCACCCGGAACCTACGAGCTCTTGCTCACCGACATCAGCGGCCTGACCTGGAAAACGGCAGTAACAGTAGCGGGATAGAGGCATGTCTCTACCCAAACCCAATATCTATTTGTCAGCCTGTAAAGGTTTTGGGCGTAACCTCACGCAGCCTTCAGAAGTCTCCGTTGACCTCTGTGAACATCTCTGTGGCCTTTGTGTCCTGTATGTCAATGTGTCCCGTATGTCAAGAAGATTCCCTTCGGAAATAACAAAGAAGCTAACGGAAGAAAAGAAAGTATCCGAAAAACCTATAAGGTTTCGAAAACCTTATAGGTTTGAAAAGCAGGCGTTTCGCGCCTTATATTTCCCCTCCGGCAGCCTGCCGCCGCTATCGTAATTTTGCACTCTTTCACAACGGAAAATATTCGCCGGTTATGTCTTTCAAGCCTCAACACAAAATCCGCATTGTTACCGCCGCTTCCCTGTTCGACGGCCACGACGCGTCTATCAATATCATGCGCCGCATCATGCAGGCCAACGGTGCGGAAGTGATCCACCTCGGCCACGACCGCTCGGTGCAGGAAGTGGTGGACTGCGCCATTCAGGAAGATGCTAACGCCATTGCCATTACCTCGTATCAGGGTGGCCATGTGGAGTATTTTAAATACATGCACGACCTCCTGAAAGAGCGCGGCTGCGGGCATATCAAGCTCTTTGGCGGCGGCGGCGGTGTGATTTTGCCCACCGAAATTGAGGAGCTACACAACTACGGCATTACGCGTATTTATTCTCCCGACGACGGCCGCGCGATGGGCCTCGAAGGCATGATTCAGGATTTGCTTCAACAAAGCGATTACGCGGTAGGCGATCAGCTGAATGGTGAAATCAAGCACCTGAAAGACCACGACGCCAAAAGCATTGCCCGCCTCATTTCCGCTGCTGAAAACTACGGCGACACCGCCGGGACGAAGCAGATGCTGGAGACCCTTCGACAAGCTCAGGGTGACACCCGGAAAGCCCCCGGCGACGGCAAAGAGGATGTCAGGCTGAGCTTACCGAAGCCCGTCAAGACCTCGCCTGTCCTCGGCATTACCGGCACCGGCGGTTCCGGAAAATCCTCGTTGGTGGATGAAATTGTGCGCCGTTTTCTGATTGATTTTCCCCAAAAAACCATCGCGTTGATTTCGGTGGACCCGTCCAAGCGCAAAACCGGCGGCGCGCTCCTCGGCGACCGCATCCGGATGAACGCCATTCGCAATCCGCGCGTGTACATGCGCTCCATGGCCACGCGGCAAAGCAACCTCGCGGTGTCCCGCCACATTCAGGACGCGGTGGACATCCTCAAGGCGGCCCATTTTGATTTAATTATTCTGGAAACGTCCGGAATCGGCCAAAGCGATACGCAGATTACCGATTACTGCGACGCGAGCCTGTATGTGATGACCCCGGAGTACGGTGCGGCCACCCAGCTGGAGAAGATTGACATGCTGGACTTTGCCGATATCGTTTGCATCAACAAATTTGACAAACGCGGTGCCGCCGATGCCCTGCGCGACGTCAAAAAACAGTTTCAGCGCAACCACAAACGCTTTGACGAGCCTGCCGACGACATGCCGGTGTACGGAACGATTGCCAGCCAGTTCAACGACCCCGGCACCAACAATATGTACCACGCGCTGATGGAATTGCTCGTGGAAAAAACCGGCGCTGACCTGCCATCCACGTTTGTTCCCAACGAAGAGCAAAGCGAAAAAATCTTTATCATTCCGCCGAGCCGCACGCGGTATTTAAGCGAGATTTCTGAAAACAACCGGGGCTACGACCGCCGCGCCAAAGAACAGGCCGATGTGGCCCAAAAGTTGTTCGGCATCCGGAAAACGATGGACGTGCTGGAAAGCTCCGACATTGAAGACCGCGACCGGTTGTTGAAGGAATTGCAGGAAGTCTATCAAAAGGTTTCGCTGGACCTGGACCCCAAAAACCTGGAAACCCTTAAAAACTGGGAAGCCAAAAAGCGCCACTA
>JAEVZP010000220.1 GCA_023392185.1 Bacteroidota bacterium | reverse complement strand
ACGCCAATCTTGAAAATATCAAAAACCGAGAGCGCCTCGTTCGGATTTCTTTGGGCCACGACGAAAGGGATTTTTACTTTTGGATTGCGTCCTAAGTTACAGCCCCGTTTTGGGAAGGGAGCTGAATAATTTCTACCCCGGCAGCGAAAGGCACCAGGTACTCGCGGCCGTCCTGCAACCGGCGACAACGCAGGCGGCTGCGCCGCCGCTCCAACACCTCAAAGCGCTGTGCATCAGCGGTCTGGAAAACAGTGCCTACCGGCAGGTCGCCGGCCAGCACAACCGAAGCGCCATCTGCGTCGTAGGCGCGCAAGGCCTGGCTGAGGGCTCTATCGCGAAAAGTGGCCGAAGCGGGCGCGAGCGCCGACTGCCGCACCACCTTTTCGAGCAGGGCCGGAAAAATACCTTTGTCGGCAAACTGAAAGAGCAGTACGCCAAAAGCTCTTTTCCACTCCGGGCCATGAGGTGCTACCCGCCGCCGGTGCTGCTCGAAGATCTGCAGATGCGCCAACTCGTGGAGCAGGGTGATCAGAAAGGAATAGGGATTGAGGTTTCCGTTGACGGAGATGCGGTGCTGCTGCGCGCCTTTTGCCGGCGCCCGGTAATCGCCCAGGCGGGTTTTGCGTTCCCGGGTGATCGTAAGGCAAACGGGATATTCCCGGAAAAAAGGCAGGAGCGCTTCAAAGCTGCGGGGCGGCAGGAAAGCTTCCAGGTCGCGCAGGCGGTGGGCAAGCGTATCCATATTATTTCTCCGCTGCCGGCGTGCCCGGGTTGCGGGTGGCTTTTTGGAGAATAAAAGTTTCTACGCCGGTGTACACGACATACAGCAGGCCGGCCAGTAGCAGCGAGCGGGTCGGCACTTCTCCTTTTTGCAACACGATATAAACGGCAGCACCGCCGGCCACCAGAAACAAGCGCAGCAGCGTGCCGCTGTAAATGCTGTTGATAAGCGAAATAGGGCGATCCGGCGTGCCCCGGCTGCTGAGCAATCCGCTTAAAACCGTGACCACCGCCATAAAGATATTGGCACCGAAAAGCAGCCCGAAGTCAAAGTCGAAGCGGCCTTTCAGGAGGTATAAAACAGCAGCTATGAGAACAGCGAGCAGCAGGGTGGTGCGCAGCAAAACAGATTTCATACGGAAAAAATATCGAAGGGTTATTTTTTGTTGGAAAAACTCTTGAGGAGGCTGTAAAACAGATAGGCCAGCGCCAGAAGCGGAAAGACGATCACAAACAGCGCCGGGAAATGAAGCTTTTCATCCAGCTTCAGCCCGCCCCAGACGGCCAGCCCCAGCATAATGCCCCATTGAAAAGCCAGGCCCATATATTGTTGGTAAGATCTCATGACAAATGCAGAAAAGCGGTGAAGAAAAACAGGTTCCGGCGGTATAAGGAAGCTCCCCGGAGTATGTTTTATTTCCGGAAAAACGCTCCCGTTTCCGGAAACGGAATGGCAGTTTACGCATTGCAAAGATGGCACAGATTGTCGGCAGAAGCAGTGGAAAGAAGCGAAAAAACGAACTCCGTCTCCGGCTGCCGGATGCCATGTATCTTTTGTCGGATTTATGCCCCAAAAACCCGGAGCGCGGCGGTGCAGTAAGGTTTAAATTTTAAGAAATATTGCGGTATAGATGGTTGTAATTTTGAAAGAACCCCAACCTTTGAGGGTTTTTGCTGGTTTCCCTATTAGCTCTGCAAGATATTTCTTTGCAGCACGTTTATCTTTTTCTGTGAGCTGCTATCGTTTTCGTTTTTTCCCTTTTGCGCTGTCTTTGTTTGTTTGGATGGCAGGGCATCTTTTCTTTGCCCCGGCTGCCCGGGCACAGTCGTCCCGCGCATCCATCGACTCGATGCGCCAGGCCAATGCTGCGCGTATAGATTCCATGCGTGCCGCCAATGCTGCCCGTATGGATTCGGTGCGGCAGGCGCGCGAAGCCGCCTCGAAGCTGTTCAAAGAAGCGCAGAAGCGCCGCACCGATTCGCTGGCTGCGATCCGCAAATACCGGGAAAGCAAACGCTATGCCGACAGCGTGGCCGCCATGCGGCAGCAACGCACCGACTCGATCCGGGCGGTTCAGAAAGCCCGCACCGACTCGCTGACTGCTGAGCGCAACCGGGTGCGCGACTCGGCGGTGGCTGCCCGAAACGCCGTATTGTCCGAGCTACGGGCCGTGCAGAAAAAACGGGCCGATTCCATTGCCGCGATCCGCAAATACCGCGAGAGCAAACGCTATGCCGATAGCGTGGCGGTGGTGCGGAAAGTGCGCACCGACAGCCTCCAGGCCGCCCGCAAGGCCTTTGCCGACAGCGCCCGTGCCAGCCGCAAGGCCATTGCTGACAGCATGACGGCCGCCCGCAAAAGAACGACCGACTCGCTCACGGCCATCCGCAAACGCACCACCGACTCGCTAACCGCGCTGCGCAAGCAGCGCACCGATTCGCTGGCGGCCCTGCGGGCGGAGCGAGCCAAAAACAGCAAAGAAAAAGAGAAAGCTAAAGAAAAGAAGCTGGAGCTGGCCCTCAACCTGAAGATTGCCAAGAAGCGGGAGAAATGGAGCAACGAGTCGATGCTCAAAAAACGCTGGGGGATTCCGCGCAAGCAAATCCAAAACCTGTTTACGCACTACAATTATTACTTCAACGCCAACCGAAAAATGGAGGAGGCCGAAGCCAATATGCTGCGCGTCAAAAAAGATAATTACGACCAGCCGCTCGACCTGTTTCCTTTCAATCCGGACATCGACTCGACGCTGCTGCTCGCCGATATGGATTCCATTATCCAGAAAACATCTGTCGGTATTCAGATCCACGATCCCCGCACCGACTGGGCGGATGAGTTGTACCTGTTGCTGGGGCAGGCCTACTATTATAAAGGCAACTACGATAATGCCGCCATTGCCTTCCGCTATGTAATCAGCCTGCGGGAGCTGAAACGAAAAGAAGAAGCCCGCCGCAAAGGCTATGTCACGCCAAGAGGCAAGACGCCTTCTATCCTGCAGGACGAAAAGAAGTCGGCGCTTAGCTTGCTCAAACACCAATCGGTGCACAACGACGCCCTCCTGTGGCTGGCGCGCACCTATACCCAAACGGGCCGTTATGGCGAAGCCGAATCCATACTGGACCTGCTGATCAACGATCCCAATTTTCCCGAGACACTCAAAGGCCGTTACGCTATTGAAGTAGCCAACCTGGCGCTGCACACCCGCAAACTGAGCGAAGCGCCCGGACCGCTCCTGACCGTGGCCGACGACCGGAAAATGCCCGGCTGGCAGCGGCAACGGGCGGCTTTCCTGGCCGGACAGTTGCTGCAGGAACAAGGCAAATACAACGAAGCGTCCAATGCCTTCGCCAAAGTGGTGGACCTCAATCCCCGGATTGATATGGACTTTCAGGCGCGCAAAAACCGGGCATACAGTGTAATGGCCTCCGGAGCGCCCTCGGAAGAAACTGTGGCGGCCCTGCGGAAAATGCTTAAAGACAGCAAATACGCCCCCTACTACGAACAGGTCTATTATGTGCTGGGTCGGGTGGCCGCCAATTCCGGAAACCGGGAGATGGCTGCCGACTACCTGCTCAAAAGCCTGCGTGCTGCCAAAACCACCCGCTCCCAAAAAGCGCTTTCCTTCCTCGCACTGGGCGATGTATATTATGCCGACGGACTGTATAACCCGGCGCAGAGCGCCTACGACAGTGCGGCTTTTCTGGCCGGAAAAGACGCCGTCAAAGAGGCGCCCTTCGATGTAGCAGCACAGCGTGCCAAATCACTGGCCACGGTGGCGGGCCCTGCCCGGATCGTGGCTGCGCAGGACAGCCTGCTGGCCCTTTCCAACCTGTCTGAAAAAGAGCAACGTGCCGTAGTGCGCAAATACCTCAAAGCCCTTTCAGCCCAGAGAGCCGACTCGCTGAACCGTGCCGGCGGTGGTGATAACAACACCATGGCCCTGCCTACCGACGAAGGCAACAATATGGGCGGTACAGGTAGCGGTAGCTGGTATTTTGCCTCTGCTACGACCCTGCAACAGGGTTATACCGACTTCCGACGTAAATGGGGCAACCGAACGCTGACTGACAACTGGCGGCGGGCTTCGGCAAACACCATGAACCTTGCCGGAACTACGTCCGACGGGCAGCCGTTGAACCCGGCAGCCGGTGAGCAGGGGACTCCGCCGGAGGAAGCCAACCCCTCTGGAATGCCCACCGAAGCCAGCCTCCTGGCGCAAATTCCGAGAACGCAAGCCGAGCGCGAAACCGTTCGCCTGCGCCTGCAACAAGGCATGCTGGCCTTGGCTACTGCCTATACCCAGGATGTTCAGGACTATCCCCGCGCCATGAAAGTGCTGGACGATATGGACCGCCGGTTTCCGGAACAGCAGTCGCCGGACGAAGCCCTGTATCTGGGCTATCTCATCTACCTGCGTCAGAATCAGATCGAAAGGGCACAGATGATGTCGCAGCAGCTGCTCGATAAATATCCGCGCAGTCCGTATGCCGCGCGGGTGCGCCCGGCCGACGACGAAGCGGGACCTTTGATGACGAGCAGTGTCGAGTCGAGTGCTTACTACGAAGACACCTACAACCTGGTGCAGCGCCGGGCCTTTGCCGATGCCCTGCGCCGCAGCCGCGATGGGCAGCAACGATGGTCGGACACGCGCACGGCCGAGCGCTTCCGCATTCTGGAGATCATGGCCCTCAGCGGCAATCGCGATTTTACACTGGCCGACTCGCTGGTTGGCAAGTTTATCACCACGACAACTAATGACTCGTTGCGCGGGTGGGCGCAGGCGCTTCAGGACTTTATCCGGCAGGAAAAAGCCAAAGACACGCTTCGCCCCACGGCCAGCACAACGGCTCTGCCGGGCAGCCTTTCCCCAAATACGACCTTGCTGCCAACCGACTCTGCCGGTCGGGCGGCCTTGCCGGTGCCGGCAGCTTATTCCTACAAGCCGGCTACGCCACATGCTTTTGCCTTTGCTTTTGAAAGAATGGAAGGACGGGTCATGGGCCTCAAAGCAGGGCTGGGCGATATGAATACGCTGCGCTTTTCGGGGGACGATCTGCAAACCCAGGTGCTGAACCTGCCGGGCGGCGGTGGAATCATCCTTGTTCAGGGGTTCCCGACGGCTGCCAAGGCCAAAGCCTACGAGCAAAATTTCCGGAAAACGGCAGTGCTGACCCGGGAGTTTAGCGCATCTGAGCGGAAAACGCTTTTGATCTCGGAGGAGAACCTGCGCAAGCTGAATGCAGACGGCAACCTGGCTGCCTACGAAGCCTTTTACAAGAAAAATTACCGGTAGTAAAAGCGGTTGCCCGGCACAAAAAAGCACGGGCAGGATTTTATGAAGCGCGCAGGAGAAATAATTCCTTTCCTGCCTTATTTTTAAGCGATGGCCAGTACCACTATTTTGAAAAACGCCCAGATATACAATCTGGATGCCGAAGAAGAAAAAAAACTCATCTTACGGCAATACCGGGCGCTGCTGCGTGCGCTGAAGCCCCGCATTAAGCCGGGCGACCGAAAGCTTTTGCGCCGGGCGTTTGAAATCGCGGTAGAAGCCCACAGCGAGATGCGCCGTAAAAGCGGTGAACCTTATATCCTGCACCCCATTGCGGTGGCGCAGATTGTGGTAGAGGAAATAGGCCTGGGCGTGACTTCCGCCATTTGTGCCCTGCTGCATGATGTAGTGGAAGACACCGAACTGACGCTCGACGATATCGAGCAGGAGTTTGGCATTCGCTATGCCCGCATTATCGATGGGCTGACCAAAATCAGCAACGTGGTGGACCTGCAGGCGAGCACCACCATCCAGGCCGAAAATTTCCGGAAAATCCTCCTGACGCTGGCCGAAGATCCCCGCGTTATTCTCGTGAAGCTGGCCGATCGGCTGCACAACATGCGCACCCTCGACAGTATGGCGCGCGACAAGCAACTGAAGATCGCCTCCGAAACCACCTATATCTACGCGCCGCTGGCACACCGCCTGGGTTTCTACGAAATCAAAAGCGAACTGGAAGACCTGGCGCTGAAATACGTGCAGCCCGAGGTGTTCAACGAAATATCCAAAGCGCTTAAAGACAGCCACCGCGACCGCAACCGGTATATCAACGAGTTTATCCGTCCGCTGCGCGAAATGCTCGAAGCACAGGGGCTGGATTTTAAGATTTATGGCCGGCCCAAAGCGATTCACAGCATCTGGGAAAAGATGCGCACCAAGCACGTCACCTTCGAGGAGGTCTATGATCTGTTTGCCATCCGCATTATCCTCAACTCGCCGCCGGAGCGGGAACGGCAGGACTGCTGGCGGGTGTATTCGATGATAACCAACATCTACCGCCCTTCGCCGGAGCGCCTGCGCGACTGGATCTCGGTGCCCAAAGGAAACGGTTATGAAGCGCTCCACACCACAGTGATGGGCCCGGCCGGTCGCTGGGTGGAAGTGCAGATCCGCTCGGCCCGCATGAACGATATTGCCGAAAAAGGACTGGCCGCCCACTGGCGCTATAAAGAAGGCAATACGCAGGAGTCGAAGCTGGATTCCTTCCTCCAAAACATTCGCGAACTGCTTCTGCAGGCCGAACACGGCGATACACTGGAGTTTTTGCAGGACGTGAAGCTGGATCTTTTCACCGAAGAAATTTACGTTTATACGCCGAAGGGCGATATGCGGGTATTGCCCAAAGGTGCTACAGCGCTGGATTTTGCTTTTGATATCCACTCCGACCTGGGGCTGCACTGCATTGGCGCCAAGGTGAATTACCGGCTTGTGCCGATGTCGCATCCGCTCAAAAGCGGCGATCAGGTGGAGATCATCACTTCTGCAAAGCAAAAGCCCGATGCGGAATGGCTCGACTTTGTTCTGACCGGCAAGGCTAAATCCAAAATCAAGGCTTTTCTCAAGGAAGAAAAGCGAACGATTGCTGTCCGGGGCAAAAATATTCTGGAAAAAAAGCTGGAAGGCCTTGGCGTGCCGCTATCGAAGCCCAACATCGCAGAGATGTGTGGCTATTTCCAAAAGACCGACACAACCGACCTGTTCTATGGCGCGGCTGTGGGCAATTTTGATCTGCGGGAACTCCGGAATTTCCGGATCGAAGGCGAGCGCATGTTGCAGCCGGCAAAGGAAACCAACCTCGACAGCCGGCAGTTGATTCCGGAAGACGTTTTGGCGACGCCCAAAGGTGCAGAAGTGGTCATCTTTGGCGATACGCAGGATAAAATCCTGTACAAACCGGCCAACTGCTGTCAGCCGATTCCGGGCGATGAAGTGTTTGGGTTTCAGTCACCGGGCGAAGGCCTGAAGATTCACCGCACGGATTGCAAGAATGCGGCCCGGCTGATGGCACAGCATGGGCATCGGGTGGTGAAAACCAAATGGGCCAAAAACAACGAGATTTCGTTTTTGTGCGGCGTGCGCGTGACCGGCCTCGACGACGTGGGCGTAATTCAGAAAATTGCTAACGTGGTTACCGGCGATTTGAAAATGAACATGCGCAGCCTCAGCATCGATGGCCACAACGGTGTGTTTGAAGGAACCATCATGGTGTATGTTCATGACCGCGAAGAGCTTGACCTGCTGAGCCAAAAGCTTATTGAATCAGGCGGCATCAGCAAGGTAGAACGGCTGGAAGCGACTGATTTGTAATAAATAGAGGGACTAAGAAATAGGGTTCAGGCAGGAGCCGTTGGTGTTGCCAAACGGAAGGGCCCGGCCTGCCAGATGCGCTCTTCCGCTCCGTGTTTAGAGAAGGGCGCCTGCAATTTTCCCCTGCGGAATACCTTTCTTTTGTCCTGATACCTGATATTGCCCCAATCCCTAACATCCTAAATCCTACTCATGTCCTACGCCGAATACCGTGCCTTATCCCAAAAAGCCGCTGATTTCAACAATGCCGCTGCGGTCCTGAGCTGGGATCAGGAAACCTATATGCCGCCCAAAGGCTTTGCGCTGCGTGGCCGGCAGCTGGCTACGCTGGCAACAGCAGCCCACGAAATACTTACTTCGGAGCGCTACGCACAGCTGCTGAAAACGCTGACAGCAGACGATCGTCTTTCGGAAGAAGAACAGATCAACATCGCGCGGAGTCTGGAGGATTACCAAAAAGCCCACAAGCTGTCCCCACAGTTTGTGGAAGCCCTTTCGCTGCAAACGACGCTTTGTTTTGAAGCCTGGACAAAGGCGAAGGAGTCCAACGATTTTTCCATTTTCGAAGGGCCCTTGCAGCAGATGATCGACCTGAAGCGGGAGCAGGCCCGGCTGTATGGTTTTGAAAAACATCCCTATGATGCCCTGCTCGACGACTATGAAAAAGGGGCCACAGTAGCGATGCTGGATCCGGTTTTCGAAAATCTGAAAGCAGCGCTGTTGCCCCTGCTGGAGAAGATTGAAGCCACGCCGCAGGTGAGCGATGCCCTGTTTGGGGGCCATTTCGATAAAGACATTCAGTTCCGGTTTACCGAAGCGGTGCTCCGGCAAATGGGTTATGATTTTGAGGCCGGAAGACAGGATTATGCCGCGCACCCTTTTTCGATTTCTTTTGGTCCGGAAGACGCCCGCATCACCACGCGCGCCGACGAAAAGAACCTGGCTTATATGCTGTGGAGCTCTATCCACGAAGGCGGTCATGCGCTCTATGAACAGGGGCTGCCGCTGGCCCAGTACGGCCTGCCGCTCGGCGCGGCCTGTTCCCTTTCCATCCACGAAAGCCAAAGTCGTCTTTGGGAAAACAACGTAGGCCGCAGCCGGGCTTTTGCGTCGGTTTTTTATCCACAATTACAGGCGCATTTCCGGGAATCGCTGGCCGGCTATTCGGAGGAAGATTTTTTCCGGGCAGCCAACCGGGTGGCGCCTTCGCTCATCCGAACTGAGGCCGACGAACTAACCTATCACTTCCATGTGGCTATTCGCTACGAGATCGAAAAAGCCATTTTTTCCGGAAATCTGGAGGCCCGTGACCTGCCGGCTGCCTGGGCAGCCGGCTATCAGAAATACCTGGGCATTACACCACCCAATGACCGGCTGGGCGTTTTGCAGGATGTTCACTGGTCGCACGGGTCGTTTGGTTATTTCCCGACTTATACCTTAGGCTCGCTTTATGCCGCGCAGTTTTTTGAAAAAGCGTCCAATGAAATTCCGGAACTGGAAGCGCAGTTTTCAAAGGGGGATTTCAGCGCCCTGCTTTACTGGCTGCGGGAAAATATCCATCAGTATGGCCGTCGTTTTACTTCAGAGGAGCTGTGCCGGCGGATAACCGGCAGCGGCCTGAGCAGCGTACCTTTCATCCGGTATTTACAAAATAAAATGGCACATGTTTATGGTGTGACGTTTGGGAAAGCGTAACTTTCGAGAGCCATGAAAGCCCCGCTGGTTCCTTATTATACTGAACTGCTGACGCAGGATGAAACGCTGTTTTTAAGCGAACGGCGTGATGCGGAGCTGACTTCAGTTTATAAGCTGCTGCGGATCTGCATGATCCTGAGCTTTATCATTCCTTTTGCCGGTGCGTGGATCGCCGCTGCCAATGAAGGCGATCCGTCTGTCTTTTCGGTATTTCGGTATTTTTTGCTCGTTTTCTGGCTGCTGGTGGTCAGCCTGCTTATTGCCGGCGTGCAATATGGACGCACCGTCTGGCCTCTTCGGCGCGACCTGCGCGGCGGGGAGAAAATCGTGGAGCAGGCCACCGTCGAGCGCAAAGTTTATATGCCACAGAACGGAAGTTTCCACCTGTATCTGAATTCAGTGATCTGCCTCAGCATCGAGGTCGAAGCGCCTGCCTACCACTTGCTGCGG
Source organism: Bacteroidota bacterium (assembly GCA_023392185.1). GTDB lineage: Bacteria > Bacteroidota > Bacteroidia > Chitinophagales > Chitinophagaceae > UBA1952. The sequence continues at coordinate 19,119 of JAEVZP010000220.1, read as the reverse complement.
CAGGGCGATGAAATCAATATCTTATACGCTCCCTACAGCAAGGTGCATCTGGGCTATTTTTAAAAAGGCCGCTTCAGATGAAAAGACAATGGTGTTCTACAGCGTCAGATACCACAACGCTACAAAGGCCATCACTACAGCCGTTATTTTAATCCAGTACCACAACCGGGTGTTGTCTTTTTCGATAAAAACAGAATGGGCCGCCGGGTTCACACCTGCCGGATAAGACTGCGTTTCTGCTTCTTCCAGGAGTTCATTATCGGGCATCCTGCTTTTTACGTATTCCCAGAGTGGCTCGCCGGGGACTACTTCCTGTTTCTGACCGTTGCTGCCGGAATAGGTAACCACAATCCGGCCGTTTTTCCGGGTCGCACGGATGGTTTCGCTGTTAGTAAGCTTTCCTATATTTTCCGGAAACCGGCTGACCCAGCTTTCTGCTTCTGCTCGGGAAGCGTTCGTATGGTCCGTCAGAAGGGTGGCCGCCTCGGCTTTCTTTTCTACCAGCAGCAGGTCAATCAGTCCGGGGACCGAGAGCGGATTGAAGTCGGAGCCAAGCGTGCTCATAGAGGAAAATTGAATTTTCCCGAAGATCGCTCCCTTTCCGGAATGAATCCCCTTGTGAAAGGTCAGATGGCTGCTTTGTTCAGCTCCATGACGAGCCAGGTCATCAATCCCGCGCCGGTTTCCAGGGCCGAAGGATCAATGTCGAACGTGTTGGTATGGACCGAAGCCGTGCAGGAGGATCCGTCGGCCGAGGCGGTGCCCAACCGGAAATAGCATCCCGGAACGACATGGCTGTAAAAAGCAAAATCATCGGCCGTCATGCGCAGGGAAAGCTCCTTTACGTTTTGCGGACCGAGATAGGTTTCGGCCAGCGCCCGTGCTGTATTCGTCAGTTCCGGATTATTGTAAAGGGAAGGATAGCCCTTTGGAATCTCGATGTCGGCGGTAGCGCCCCAGGCGGCGCAGGTGCTATTCACCACTTCGGCGATAAGGCGGTGGGCTTCTTCGCGCCAGCCTTCGTCCATCGTGCGCAGCGTGCCGGAAAGCGTTACTGTATCCGGGATAACATTATTGACTGTTCCGCCGGCAATCTTCCCAAAAGAAAGTACACAGGGCACCACCGGATTGCTGCGCCGCGAAACCAGTTGTTGCAGGTTTACGACCGTATAGGCGGCAATCGTTACCGGGTCGATGGTCTGGTGGGGCAGGGCCGCATGGCCGCCTTTTCCCCGGATGGTAATATGGATTTCATCGGTGGAAGCCATATACTGTCCGCTCCGGAAACCCACCACGCCCGCCGGCAGGTGCGGATATACGTGCAGCGCCAGAATGCGGTCTACCTGCGGGTTTTGCAGCACGCCTTCTGCCAGCAGAAGTGAGCCGCCGCCGGGGTGCTTTTCTTCACCCGGCTGAAAGATAAGCTTCGCCGTGCCTTCCCACTCGTCTTTGTGGAGTTGCAGCATCCGGGCAACGCCCAGCAGGCTGGCCATATGTACATCGTGGCCGCAGGCGTGCATCACGCCTTTGTTTTGAGAAACATAAGCGGCGGTGCCGGCCTCCTCGATCGGCAGGGCATCCAGCTCGGCGCGCACCGCAGTGCAGGTTTTTCCGGGATTTCTACCTTCAACAATGGCTACGATTCCGGTTCCGGCCCAGCCTCCGGTAAAAGGAATGCCCCATTCCCGCAATTTTCCGGAAATAAAGGCGGCCGTTTCCTTTTCTTCAAAGGAAAGCTCCGGGTGGCTGTGGATATACTCCCGCAACTGCCGGATCTGAGGCGCCAGTTCCCGGGCCGTTTCCTGAATGGTTTTCATCATTGCTTCAAAGAATTCACCACAATTACATCCGGCACGATCATCACCGGCTTGAAAAAGGATTTGAGCACGCGGGCCATGTCCACCGCTTCCTGACGGCTTTTATAATCGCCAACTTTGACCTTAAACTGCGGCGCCGAGTAGCTCAGGTAGGTGCGTACGCTTGGAAAAACCCGCATGACACTGGATTTGGCGGCAATGGCTTTTGCCCGATCGTTGCCCGAATAGATTTGCACCCGGTAGCCCCGGCCCGAATGAATGAGGCCCCGATATACTTTTTTAGGTGGATCCACCGGCAGGATGTTTTCGCGGTAGATACCATCATTGTCGTCCTTAACGGGCGTGTGATCGGGCTCCGCTTGTCCCGTTTCCGGCGGCGGTGGTAAAACGGCTCTTTTAACCGTGTCCTGCGCACCTGCCCGGGCGACGGAGCACAGCGTCAGCGCGGTGAAAAGGAGAATTTTTTTCATGATAAAGCGGACATTAGACGCTGTTAACCGCCAAAGGTTTTATGAGCTGCCGCCTCCAGAATCGCCACAGAGGCCGAGCAGCCGAGGCGGGTAGCGCCTGCCCGAAGCATCGCTTGTGCTTCTTCAAAGGTGCGGATGCCGCCTGACGCCTTTATTTGAACCCCTTCCGGCAAACTTTGGCGCATCAGGGCAACGGTCTCTGCCCGGGCTCCTTCACCCGAAAAGCCGGTAGAAGTTTTAACAAAATCCACACCCAAGCTACCATACAAACGACAGCAGCGGATGATCTCAGCCTTGTCCAGATAAGAGGTTTCCAGAATGACTTTGATGATTTTGCCACGCCCGTGTACCAGTTCAGTGATCTCGTGCACTTCGGCAGCCGCATCTTCAAAATCGCCCGATTTAATGAGACTGATGTTATGCACGAGGTCGATTTCATGGACGCCGTTCTCGAGTGCGTCCACCGTTTCGCCCACCTTGGCCGCAGCCGTGTTGTAACCCAGTGGGAAACCAATGACCGTAGCCACGCTAATTCCGGAATCTTCAAGCAATCCACCAGCCATGCGTACGTAGCAGGGCGGCACGCAAACGGCCGCAAAGCGGTGGAGAATGGCTTCTTCACACAGCTGCGCGATGTCGCTGGTAGTCAGGTTGGGCTTCAGCGCCGTGTGGTCGATGGCGGCAGCCAGCGTGCGGGTGTCCATTAGTCGAGGTTTTTGATGATTTCCTCTGCAAACTCGCTTGTTTTCAGCAGTGTGGCGTCATGCATCAGCTTGTAGAAATCGATGGTAACGCGTTTACGGGAAATGGCCGTTTTCAGCGCGCTAACGATTCGGTCGGCAGCCTCGTTCCAGCCTATGTATTGCAACATCATCACGCCGCTCAGGATCAGCGAAGACGGGTTCATCGTGTCGGTGTTGGCAAAGCGGGGCGCAGTGCCGTGGGTGGCTTCAAAAACAGCGTATCCGGTGTTATAGTTGATGTTGGCGCCCGGCGCAATCCCAATACCGCCTACCTCAGCCGCCAGGGCATCGGAGATATAGTCGCCATTGAGGTTGAGGGTGGCAATAACCGAGAAGTCTTTCGGTGCAATGAGGATTTGCTGCAGGAAGTTGTCGGCAATCACGTCTTTGATGATCACTTTTCCTTCCAGTTCTGCCGATTTCAATTCTTTATTGGCTGCTGCTTCGCCTTCGGCTTTCTGGGTAGCCTCCCACTGCTCCCAGGTATATACCTGATCGCCAAATTCGCGGGTGGCCAGCTCGTAGCCCCAGGTCTTGAAGCCGCCTTCGGTGAACTTCATGATATTGCCTTTGTGCACCAGCGTCACCGACGGGTTCTTATGGTTGATGGCATGCAGGATGGCTGCGCGTACAAGCCGCTCGGTGCCTTCGCGCGATACCGGTTTGATGCCAAAAGAAGAAGATTCCGGAAAACGGATGGCGTCGGAAACGCCCATTTCTTCCTGCAAGAACTTCAGTAGTTTGGCGGCTTCAGGCGTGCCGCTCTTAAACTCAATGCCGGCGTAGATATCTTCGGTATTTTCCCGGAAAATCACCATGTCCACATCTTCCGGATGGCATACCGGCGATGGGACGCCGCGGAACCACTGCACCGGGCGCACGCAGGCGTAGAGGTCCAGTTCCTGTCGCAGGGCCACGTTGAGCGAGCGAATGCCGCCGCCCACCGGGGTGGTCAGTGGTCCTTTGATAGAAACAATGTATTCCCTGGCCATGTCCAGTGTTTGGGCCGGAAGCCACTCGCCGGTCTGATTGTGGGCTTTTTCGCCGGCCAGCATTTCGATCCACTCGATTTTGCGCTTTCCGCCGTAGGTGGTCTCTACCGCTGCGTCAAACACACGACGTGCCGCGCGCCACACGTCGGGCCCAATGCCGTCGCCTTCAATAAAAGGAATAATGGGATGGTCGGGAACGTTGAGACGGCCGTTGGCCATTGTAATGCGTTGCGCAGTCATGAGTCTTGGTGGGAAATGTTTGGAGTGTCGCGTCGAAAAATCGCCGCAAAGGTAAGGGGGTTTGAGAGTTAGGGATCAGAAGTTAGAAACTGGGGTGGAACCCGGGGACCCGGTGTCAGGAGGCAGGAAGTGGCGCTGCAGAAAAACGGGAGCACTAATGACAACTGAATCCTGCCCCTATAGCATCAAACACGATGGATGCCATCCAAAACAGCTACCCCTTCCGCAGGGTAAATCCAAAAGAAGAACCTACACCGGGCTTGCTGCGCACTGTAATGGTCTGGCCGTGGGCTTCCACCAGGTGTTTTACGATAGCCAGCCCCAGTCCGGTCCCGCCCACCTGCCGGTTGCGGCTTTTATCCACCCGGTAAAAACGCTCAAACAGCCGCGGCAGGTGCACGCCGGCAATGCCGGGTCCGTTGTCTGAGATGTCGATATATACGCGCTGCCCGTCGGTCAGGTAGCAGCCGGTAACAACGGTACCGCCCTCGTTGCCGTATTTAATGGCGTTTTCCACCAGGTTGGTCAGCACCTGCCGGATTTTGGGACGGTCGGCGCGCACTTCAATGCCCCCTTCGGTGCCTTGCTTCAGGGTCAGGTGCATTAGTTTTTCGGCTGCCTGCATCTCCAGCTCTTCATACACTTCGCGCACCAGTTCCTGAATCACAAAAACCTCCTCTACCACCGGAATGCTGCCGGATTCAAGCTTGGAAATTTCGTTCAGGTCATCTACCAGACGCACCAGCCGCCCAATACTGCGGGCTGCGTTGGTCAAGAAGCGCACATTGACTTCCGGATCGGTCAGCGCGCCGTTCAGCAGGGTATCCACATAACCTTGCGCGGTAAAGATGGGTGTGCGCAGCTCATGGGCGAGGTTCATCAAAAATTCTTTGCGAAACGACTCGTTTTGTTTCAGCAGGTCAATCTCGTCTTTCCGCTGCTCGGCCCATTGCGCCACATCGCGGGCTACGTCTTCAATAGATTTCTGCGGCAGGATGCTGTTGTAAAAAAAAGCTTCTCTTTTGGTAGCCTTGGTCTGGAAGATAAACTTGTAAATCACCTTTATTTTCCGGTAAATAAAGGTTTGCAGGGTATAGAAATAGATGCCGTAGGCCACCAGAAACGTTCCGGCAAACACGAGCGCAGCCATCCACGGGCGCGGCAACACCAGTGCTGTCCACCCACCGTTGAGTACCGCCAATATCAGCGCTGTAGCGGCTGAAAGCTGCTGCGGAGAGGTGTTTTTGGTTTTGAAATTGATAGACAGGCAGGTTTAGAAATGACGTAAAAGGCGCTTCTCCGGACACAACCGTTTTCAGGCATTCATCTCAAACTTATAACCCACCCCTTTGACAGTTGTAATAAGATCCACCCCGGCCTTCTGCCGGATTTTTCGGACGTGCACGTCGATCGTCCGGTCCACCACAATGACCTCAGCGCCCCACACGCGTTGGAGAATCTCGTGGCGCAAAAACACCCGGCCGGGACTGGAAGCAAGCAGGTGCAACAACTCAAACTCTTTTTTGGCCAGGATAATCTCCGCGCCCTTATAGGTAACCGCAAAGCGCATCCGGTCGATGCACAGGTCGCCGAAAGTAAGCGGCTGCTCCGGCTGCTCCTCTTTGCGGGTGCGGCGCAGGGCCGCCGAGATGCGCGTAGCCAGCAGTTCCGGCTTAATGGGTTTGGCAATGTAGTCGTCGGCACCAAGGCGCAGTCCCTCAATCTCTGACTTCTCATCGCTCAGCGCCGTCAGAAAAAGAATGGCGGTTTGTTCAAAGTCGGGTAGCCGGCGCAGGTCCTGCAGGGTCTCAAAGCCGTCTTTGCGGGGCATCATTACATCAAGCAGGATGAGGTCGGGCCGGAAATCCCGGGCCCTGCGCAGCGCTTCTATGCCGTCGCGGGCTGTCTCGGTGACGTAGCCTTTGGAGCGAAGACTGTAGGCGATAAACTCGGTGATGTCGGGCTCGTCATCTACAATCAGAATTTTGGCAGCAGAAGTTTCCTGAGACATGGCCGGAAGGCTTTAAAAAAAGGATTTAAATGCAATGTTAGGCAGAAACGGTCCTGCTACAGGGCCACAACGGGTTAAGTTTTCGTTACCAATACAACAGACAACAGCCACAGCCGGAGAAAGACAGGAGTGATGCGCACTCCCATAAAAAGCGCCGCCTGCCGGAAAGGGCAGGCGGCGCAAAAAGATTGCCGGGAATAAGGCTTAGCGCAGCGTTACGTTACCGGAGCCAATCAAAAATCCTTCATTGAAAATCTGGATTTCATAGGTTCCTTTCTCAAACTCATCAGCCTGAGACCAGTCAATAGACACATCGCGGGCACGCTCGTTCTGGTTGAGCATCACCTGCTTTTGCAGCGAGTACTCGATGACGCTGCCATCTGCGCCCGTGGTCACGCCGGAGCCAATAGTCGCATCGGAGATCGGGCGACCGTCGGGGCCGATGATGCGGATGTAAATATCTTTCCGACCGCTTTCGGCAATGCGGTTTTCGTCGATGTCAAAAAGAATGCGCATCAGATCCACGCGGCGGGCCTTGGTGGTTTCTTTTTCTTTCTTGCCGCCCCGGCGCAGGTCAATCGGAATCATGCGAATGTTGGAAGCATGCAGCACGGCGCCCAGCTTGACCTTTTGTTGCAGGCCGGCGTTTTCGGTCAGGGTCGAGTCGCGCTCGCGGGCCAGGCCGGTATTGCGGGTCGAAAGGGTAGCATTTTCGGCTTCCAGCTCGGCGATGCGGCGCTCGTAGCTGCGGGTTTTCTCGTTCAGCTGACGGATGAGCTTCTGCGCCCGGTCGTTTTCTTCAGCGCTGCGGTTGCTTTTGCGCAGCAGCCCTTCGATTTCGGCTTTCAGCTTGTCCACTTCGCCGTTTTTGTTGACCATCTGCCGGGCCATTTCTTCATTGCGCGACACCAGTTCATCAAGGCGGGCAAGCGCCGCCTGATATTCGATGTCAACAGCTTTATAAGAAGAATCGGCTTTGGCCGTTTGCTCAACGAGCTGGTCGTTGCGGTCTTCGATCTTGTTTTTGTTTTGCAGCAGGAAGATGACCGTGCCGCCGAGCAGCGCTACGATCAGCCAGGGAAGCCACCACAGGTTGTTGCGCTTGGGCGGTGGCGGCGGCGGTGCACCATAGGCCGAAGAAGGCGGTGGTGTCAGATCGGGCCGGTTGGGCGGGTCGTTGGGCACGCCGGCAGGGGGCATGTTTGGGTAGTCGCTCATAAAGAAAAAGGGATGGGTGGCACAATACCAAGTTGCAAAATAAGAAGCCGCTCACAGTTTTGATGCCTTCTCTAAACAGTTTTAACGCTCCGGAACATCGCTTTAACGCTCCGGAACATCGCTTCTTGTGCTCCTGCCGCCGACTGCCCACCGATTGCGCGTCCAAAACAAGACCCTTTTCGTGCCGGATTTCCGGAAAAATTACCGTGTCACCGGTCCGGTAATCATTAAAAGACCCGCAAGGAGCAGGCGATTCGGGCACGAAGTGTCATCTGGTGTTTTTTATCGTCCAAACCGATTGGAAAACTGCAATTTTGTGGCCGCTATGATCGTCTCCGCCGCCGTACTTCTTAAAGACCTTTCGCAGGGCAAAGCGCCACTTGTATGTCTGGCCGACGGCGAAGAGCCCTATGATATCGACCGCATTACCGCCGCTTACGAAAATCTGCTGCCGGAGGCCGAGCGTGACTTTAACCTGCTGACGCTCTATGGCAAAGAAACGAGTGTGCAGGAAGTGCTGAGCACCTGCCGGCGCTTTCCGATGTTTTCGGAATTTCAGGTCGTGATGCTGCGTGACGCGGCACAACTGGACAGCCTCAATGACCTCGCGTCGTATTTTGAAAACCCGTCGCCCACCACGCGGCTTTATATCGAGCACCGTTTTAAGAAGATAGACGGGCGCAGCAAACTGCCGGCCCTGGCCAAAAAGCTCGATACGGTGGTGCATGTGCATGCTGCCCGCCTCAAAGAGGAGGATGTGCCGGGCTGGATCATAACTTATGGCCACAATACCGGTTTTGCGGTGGGGCTGGAAGAAGCACAGTTGCTGACTTCTCTGCTGGGTGCAGAGCTGCAAAAAATCGCCAACGAAATTGAGAAGGTGCGCATCAACGTGCCGGACGAAAAGGCGCTCACCGCCGCCCTGATCCAACGGTTTATCAGCAGTGGCCGGGAATACAATGTATTTGACTTCCCAAAGGTTTTTACCCAGCAGGGTACCCAGCGGCGCTACGAGATGCTGCGGCATTTTGTGGCCAATCCCAAAGTGGCTCCTTTGCCGCTCGTGCTGGGCACTTTCTACAGTCATTATGCCAAGCTCTACAGTGCTTCTTTTGTAGATGCCGGGATGCCCGGCTTTGAGAAATTGCTCGGTACCACGAGTGCCGGTTATGCCAAAAGACTTATCGGCGAAAGCCGGCAAATCGGGCGCGAACGGCTGGAAGAAATTCTGCTGCTGCTCGCCACCGCCTCGGAGCATTTTGTGGGCATTGGCAGCCGGGAAAGCGAAGGCGAAATCCTGCGCGAACTCTGTGCGCGGCTGGAAGTGGTCCTGGGGTTATAAAAAAGATGCGGAATTTCCGGCTACAAGTAAAACGCCTGCCTGTCAGTTTTTTAAAAACTGACAGGCAGGCGTTTTACTTGTAGCCTTTCTGCAGGCACGGAGCATTTTGTTTCTTAAAAAGAAGCGTTGCCGGGCGTGCGCGGAAACGGGATCACGTCGCGGATGTTGCCCATGCCGGTTACAAACTGCACGAGGCGCTCGAAGCCCAGACCGAAACCGGCGTGCGGCGCGGTTCCGAAGCGGCGGGTGTCCAGATACCAGTACAGCTCTTCTTCCGGGATGTGCATTTCGCGCATCCGCTCCACCAGCTTGCCGAGGCGTTCCTCCCGCTGCGAGCCACCCACAATTTCGCCGATGCCAGGGGCCAGAATGTCCATCGCGGCTACGGTTTCGCGACCCGGCTCGGCGCCGTCGTCTTCGCGCATGTAGAAGGCTTTGATGGCCTTGGGATAATTGGTGACAATTACCGGCTTTTTAAAGTGCTTTTCCACCAGGTAGCGCTCGTGCTCGCTTTGCAGGTCTACGCCCCAGTGTACGTCGTACTTAAATTTCTTCTTTTTATAGGCCGGGCTGTCCAGCAGAATAGCAATCGCCTCCGTATAAGTGATGCGCTCGAAAGGCCCATTTACCACAAACTCCAGTTTCTCGATCAGGCCCATTTCGCCCCGCTCGGCCTGCGGCTTTTGCTTTTCTTCGTCGGCGAGGCGCTGGGCCAGAAGTTCCAGATCGGCGCGGCGCTCGTCGAGGGCGGCTTTGATGATGTATTGAATGAATTCCTCGGCCAGGTCGGCGTTTTCCTTCAGGGTGTTGAAGGCCACTTCCGGCTCAATCATCCAGAACTCGGCCAGGTGGCGCGTAGTGTTGGAGTTTTCGGCGCGGAACGTGGGCCCAAACGTATAGACTTCGCCCAGGGCCATCGCGCCCAGTTCGGCTTCCAGCTGACCGCTCACGGTGAGGTTGGTAGGCCGCTCAAAGAAATCGACCGAGAAGTCGATATCGCCGCCTTCGGCCACCGGAATGGCATTGAGGGGCAGGGTGGTGACGCGGAACATTTCGCCCGCGCCTTCAGCGTCGGAGGCGGTGATGATGGGGGTGTGGAGGTAGATAAATCCGCGCTCGTGGAAAAACCGGTGCACGGCTATCGCCAGCGTGTGGCGCACCCGGAAAATGGCGCTGAACGTAGCCGTGCGGAAACGCAGGTGGGCATGCTCGCGCAAAAACTCGAGGCTCGGTCGGTTTTTGAGTTGCAGGGGATATTGCTCCGGATCGCAGGTGCCGAGAACTTCCACCGTTTCGGCCATCAGGTCGTATTTCTGGCCTTTGCCGAGCGATTCGGCGATTTTTCCGGAAACGCTCAGGGCAGCACCGGATGTGATGTCTTTGCGGATAGTTTCCGGAAAATCCAGACCCATCACCACTTGCAGGGTCTCGGCGCAGGAGCCGTCGGAGAGCGCAATAAACTGATTGTTTCGGAAATGGCGCACCCAGCCTTTGACGGTGACGGTTTTGCCAACCGGGTTGGCGTCGGAGAGCAGTGCGCTGATTTTGGTGCGGGACATTTGGAGAAGAATTGGAGCTTCGCTTGGAATGCCTTTGGCGTTGGAGCCTGTGGCTTTTAAAAAGAAATAGAAGATTTTCCGGAAATCAAAGTCTGACTTCTGTATTATAGAACTTAGTGAATGCGCTGGTTATCTATTGTCTTTCGTCTATGGTTGTGCCCGTAGACTGGATTTGGGGAACCGTCGGTACTTTGGGCTTATCGAAGAACAGATATTTCAGCGCCACCACAATCATAAAAATGGCAAAGATCTTCTTTACCACCTGGTCGTTGAGGCGATTGATAAACTTGGCTCCAAAGAAAGAACCGACCAGAAAAGCGATTACCAGAATCACAACCGCGTCCCAGCGGACATTACCCACGCGGTGGTAGGCCAGCACGCTCAGGATGCCGATTGGTGGGAGCAGCATGGCCAGCGACGTGCCCTGGGCCATTTTTTGCGAAAAGCCGTAGAAGAAGACCAGCGCCGGCACCACTACGATGCCGCCGCCGATGCCGACCATGCCGCTGAGTACACCGGCTGCGATGCCGATCATACACAATCCGAGAAGCAGTCCGAGGTTCACCTGTTGCGATTTTATACCGGAAAATTACAGCGCCATTCCGTCTGAAACGGGCAGTTTGATATGGCCGAATTTGGCTTCGTAGTCGTTGATGGCGTGACCGAGGATTTTTTTGGCCAGTCGTGCGCCCTGAAACTCTTCAATTTTAACTACCTTCTTCTCCAGTCGCTTGTATTCTTCGAAGAAATGACGCATCTCGGAGATGAAGTGGGGCGGCAGCTCGTCGATATCGTTGATGTGGTTGACGCTCATGTCGTTGGCGCACACGGCAATGAGCTTGTCGTCGGCCTCGCCGCCGTCGAGCATGCGCATCACGCCTACGATTTTGGCTTCCACGATACACAGCGGTTGCATGTCGATTTGAGAGAGCACCAGTATATCAAGCGGATCGCCGTCGTCGCAATAGGTGCGTGGCACAAAGCCGTAGTTGGCCGTGTAATACACCGCAGAATACAGCACGCGGTCGAGGCGCAGCAGGCCGGTATCTTTATCGAGTTCGTATTTGGCGCGGGAGCCTTTCGGGATTTCGATGATGGCGTTGACGCGTTCGGGAACATCCTCGCCGTAGCTTACATGATGCCAGGGGTTAAAATTCATAAGAGTCAAAAAAAAGCAAAAAACGCCGCGAAGGTAAGTTTTAATCACGGCCTGCGCGGACCGATGCCTTTGGGAGAAGGTTAAAAAGTAAAAGATTTGGTGGCCCGGTTTTGGCAAGAGCAGCCCGTCACGTTTAAATATTTTTTTGCAAATCGAATTTTGAGTTTTCCTTCAGCCGCCTATCTTTGTCCGTCCCGTTCGGGCACAGGTTTCTGTTGCTGAGGGCGGCGCTTAAACAGATTTTCAGACGCTTTTTTAAAATCCCAAAACCAACCCCCGGATATAAACCAATCTCAAAAAATGGCTGAAGTAAAAACAAACATGAACGCTCCGCGCCCTGCCCCGAAAGCTGCTGTTGCCGGAAAGCCCAAAAATGCTGGTAGTGGGCTGCTCAACCTGTTGATCATTATTGTTTGCATGGTCATCAGTCACCTGTTTTTCCATATGGTTCTGGGGTCTGCCTCCAACTTTAACGATGCTGAGCGCAACTCTCCCAAGGGGCTGGCCGGTACCGTTTACCTGGGTGGCTTTGTCGTTCCGATCCTGATGGGTACTTTCCTGGTAGTAATCGCCTTTATCATTGAGCGCGCCCTTACGATCATGAAAGCGAAAGGCAAGATGAACGCCGGTGAGTTTGTACGCAAAGTGCAGTACCACCTGGCCAACAAAAATGTGGACGCCGCTATCGCTGAGTGCGACAAGCAGCGGGGCTCGGTAGGCAATGTGATGAAAGCAGGCCTGCTGAAGTACCGCGAGATGACCGCTAACAACGAGCTGGACACAGAGCAAAAAGTGCTTTCCATTCAGAAAGAAATCGAAGAGGCTACTGCATTGGAGCTGCCGATGCTGGAGCGCAACCTCGTTTTCCTGTCCACCATTACTTCTGCCGCCACCCTTATGGGGCTGATCGGTACGGTATTGGGTATGATCCGGTCCTTCCAGGCCATGGGTCAGGCGGGTGCCCCGGATGCGGCTGCCCTCGCCAACGGTATCTCGGAGGCCCTGATCAACACGGCCATCGGTATTACCACTTCATTGGTAGCGATGATTGCGTATAACTACTTTACGACCATCATCGACGGCATCACGTTCGGTATCGACGAAAGCGGCTTTACGCTGACGCAGAGCTTTGCTGCCAACTACAAATAAGGGTTGCCACTTCTCAGCCGGTACCGTATTTTGTAAAAAAAAGTTTCGACGGCGATGTGGAATTTTCCATTATCGCCGTCTTTGCTTTCAGGTAGAAGTAGCAAGTATCAAGACGTAAGTATCAAGTAAGAAGAGGAAGGACCTGTTTTTCATCAGCCTTTGTTCCTTTCAATACTTGATTTCTTATCCTGACAACTGATATTTCAGTCTTGATACTTGTCTCTTGATACTTTAATCCTAACTCCTAACTGCACTCTTACTTATGCCTAAGATGAAAATGGCCCGGAAAAGCACCTTTGTGGACATGACGGCGATGACCGACGTGGCTTTTCTGCTGCTCACCTTCTTTATGCTCGCCACCAAGTTTAAACCCGACGAGCCGGTGGTGGTTTCTACGCCTTCTTCCATCTCGGAAATCCCGCTGCCAGACAATGATATCATGATGCTGACGGTGGATAAAACCGGCCGTATCTTCTTCTCGGTAGACAACCAGAAGACCCGCGCCAGCCTGATTGAGGACATGAACAGCTATAAGAACCTGGGCCTTACCGAAGCAGAGATGAACACCTTCAAACTCGGCTCTTCGATCGGCGTTCCGTTCAACCAGCTGAAAGGCTACCTGTCTTCCACCTCGGCCGAGCAGAAAGCTTTTGACAAGACGGCTCCCGGCATTCCGGTAGATACCAGCAACGATGTGCCTACCAATGAGCTGGCTTCCTGGATTCGCAGCGCCCGCAACAACAACCCGCGCCTGCGTATCACTATCAAAGCCGACAGCGAAACGGGCTATCCGGAGGTGAAGAAAGTGATCCGCACCCTGGAGAACTACAAGATTTACAAGTTCAACCTCATTACCAACCTGAAGGCGATTCCGCCGGGCACAGCTGCTGCAGAGCGTTCGCCGGAAGCATAATCAATAATAGAGGGTGCTTGGCTTTAGATAGCCGCCAGCTGTATACTGAAACGTGGTTTTCAAAACACGCTTCCAACAGAATCCCCAAGCTCCTGGCGCCTAACGCCTCATCCCTACCTCCCACATTCTCACCACTTAAAACCGCACTGTCATGGCAGAAATGGATACTTCCTCGGAAGGCAGTAAGAAGAAAGGCCCCGGGGTCAAAAAACCGAAAAAACTTTCCACCCGCATCGACATGACGCCGATGGTGGATCTGGGCTTCCTGCTGATTACCTTCTTTATGTTTACGACCACCATGTCGAAACCAAAGACTATGGAGATCAATATGCCCGCAAAAGATAAAGTCGAGGAAGAAAATCAAACCAAGATCAAGGCTTCTACCGCCCTGACGCTGCTGCTCGGCGAAAATCACCGTGTATACTATTACGAAGGGCTGGCTGATGATCCGAACAATCCACCGGAAGTCAAGCTGGCGTATTTCAAAGCCGGTGATGAAGGCATTCGTCAGGTCATCATCAACAAGAAAAAAGCCGTTGCCGAGCTGCAACGTGCCGGTCAGTTAGGTCCGAAAGACAACGCCGTTGTGCTGATCAAACCCGATGAGACGAGCACCTATGAAGATATGGTGAATGCGCTGGATGAAATGGCGATCAACGATGTGAAGACCTATGCCGTGATTGATATTACGCCGGTAGATAAAGACTACATGGGCGCACAATAGTTCCGGCCTTTTAAAACGCACAGAAAATGGACATCAATAAGATTCTCAAATCCGACTACCTCGATATTATCTACGAGGGACGTAACAAAAATTACGGCAGCTACGAACTTCGCCGCAACTATCCCAAGCGGGTCGGAAAAGCCATGATGGTGCTGGCCGCTATTGGGATCGGTATTGCCGCCTATGGTGTAGTCTCTAACCGCCCGCGCACAGTCACGGCTCCGCCGCCCAAGCCCAAGGTTACCGAAATGGCTATGGTGGAACCACCACCTATTGATCCGAAAACACCGCCGCCACCGCCGCCGCCTGCCGAGCCACCCCCACCAGTAAAGCCAACGGTAAAGTTTACCCCGCCTGTCATCAAAAAAGATGAAGAGGTAAAGGAAACCGAGAAGCCACCCGAAATGAAGGAGCTGAAAGAAGCTTCTGCCGGCGTGAAAACCGTGGCCGGCGATGTTACCGGCATCGACCCCGGCATCATCGATAAGCCCGGAACCGGTACCGGAACAGCTGTAGTAGAAGCACCACCGCCACCACCCGCTGTCTTTACTTCGGTAGAGCAGATGCCGGAGCCGACTGTAGACGTACAGCGCTGGTTGGCCGAAAATGTAAACTACCCCGATCAGGCCCGCGAAGCCGGTATTGAAGGGCGTGTGGTTATTAAGTTCGTGGTAAGCGAAGACGGCAGCGTTACCGAAGCAGTCGTGGAGCGGGGCGTCAACAGCTCACTTGATGCCGAAGCGCTGCGCGCCGTGAAGCGAATGCCGAAATGGAAGCCGGGTAAGCAAAACGGTAAGGCGGTAAAAGTATATTACCGCGTACCGGTGAAGTTTGCACTGGACTAATGCCGGCATAAGCCTGTCTATTCCTTTGTTGGAAAAAGCGTTGTAAGTTTTTTACAACGCTTTTTCCTTTCTGTTTGGGCAAATGCCCGCAGGCGGCTGTTATTTTTGCCCCAGCATCTTCTTTCATTCTCAATCTCCCTTTTTTCTGTGAATTCTGCAACCCTTAGCCGCGTTTCCATTGCCCTTTCGGCACTCGCGCTCATCGGTGTTATTGTTGTGCTCGCCACCCGGCCCAAAGGATTGACCTCCTCCGGCAGTTCCAAAACCACAGCCGTCACCACAAGTCCGGTCGACGGCAAAGCGGGAATGAGCCGCATCGCCTATGTGGACATCGACTCGCTCGAAACCCACTACGAGTATTTCAAAACCAAAAAAGCGGAATTTACCCGCCGTCAGGAAGGCATGGAGTCGGAACTGCAACGCTCGGCCGCGCAGCTGCAAAACGAGGTGGCCAATTACCAAAAGAAAGGACAGAATGGTGGTTTTACCTCGCAGGCGGAAGTAGAAGCTGCAGGCCGCCGCCTTCAGCAAATGGAACAAAGCCTCGCCACCCGCCGCGAAGCACTCGCCACCTCCCTGCTTAAAGATCAGGATGCTTTCAACAAAGAAATCCAAAAGCGCCTGGACTCTTTTCTGGAAGGCTATGTGCAAAACAAACCTTTCGATTATGTGCTTTCCTATTCTAAAAACGGCAGTATCTTGTACGCCAACACAGCGCTCAACATCACAGAGGATGTCATCAGCGGTATGAACGCACAACTGCAGGACTCTGTGAAAAAGCGATAAGGTTCACCGTTTCAGCTTTTTACGCTCTCCTTGCAAGCAAACTCCAAATCCCCGGAACTGCCCCGGCCACACCGGGCCCTTAGTGGCCTCGACGGCACCCTGCTGGTCATCGGCTCGATGATTGGCTCCGGCATCTTTATTGTCTCGGCTGATATTGCCCGACAAGTCGGCTCGGCCGGCTGGCTGATCGTCGTCTGGGTGCTGACCGGCTTCCTCACGCTGGCTGCCGCCCTTTCTTATGGCGAGCTCGCCGGCATGTATCCCAAGGCCGGCGGTCAATACGTGTATCTGCGCGAAGCCTGGGGCCGGATGACCAGTTTTCTATATGGCTGGTCGTTTTTTGCGGTGATCCAGACCGGCACCATCGCGGCTGTGGGCGTGGCTTTCGGCAAGTTTCTCGGGTACCTCGTGCCGGCGCTGGGGGAGGATAATATTCTCTTCCAATCGGGCGATTTCCGGATTCATGCCGCACAGCTGGTGGCTATCGGCGTCATTCTGCTGCTCACTTATATCAACACGCGCGGGGTGGAAAGCGGCAAGCGGGTGGGGTTTGTTTTTACCTTTTCCAAAATTGCCGCCATGGCGGCCCTGATCCTCGCCGGTTTTTTATTGGTAAAAAATGCCGCCTGGGCCGATAATTTCCGGAATGCCTGGCAGGGCGTGAAGCTTTCCTTCGACGGGGAAGGCGGCATCCACCGCGAATTGCTTTTCGGCAACGGCCTGACGGTGGCCCTGTGTGTAGCGGCGGTCGGTGCAATCTTCTCTTCGGATGCCTGGAACTCGGTCACGTTTATCGCCGGGGAAATGAAAGCGCCGGAGCGCAATATCGGCCGGTCTCTTTTTATCGGCACCCTGGTGGTCACTGCACTGTATGTCACCATGAACCTGATGTACCTCAATGTGCTGACGATCAACGAGATTGCACAGGCACCGCAGGACCGGGTGGCGCTGGCGGCAGCCTTGAAACTCTTCGGCCCGATCGGCACCACGCTCATTGCCTTGCTGGTGATGATTTCCACCTTCGGCTGCAATAACGGGCTGATTCTTTCCGGTGCCCGCGTGTATAAAACCATGGCTGATGACGGCGTGTTTCTACCCGCAGCCAAAAAGCTCAACCGGCGGGGCGTGCCGGAGGTTGCGCTGTGGATGCAGGCCGCCTGGGCCACCGTTCTCTGTCTCAGTGGCAGCTATGGCGCGTTGCTGGATTACATCGTTATCGTGGCGCTCCTGTTTTACGTGCTCACCATTGGGGGCATTTTCCGGCTGCGGGTGACCCTGCCCGACGCGCCACGTCCCTACAAGGCGTTTGGCTATCCGGTAGTGCCGGTGCTGTATATCCTCCTGGCTGTTTTCATCTGCCTCGTTTTGTTGCGCTTCAAAACGGCCACTACCTTGCCGGGCCTTGTTATTGTGGCGCTGGGCCTGCCGGTATATCTGTGGCTGCGTCGCCGGGAGCTGCGCGGCTAGTCATTTTCCGGAAAACCGGCCTTTTTTTATTTTAAATTGTCCCTATGAATACTGCTTTCCTGACTGACCTTTTCCAATCTTTTGACCAAATGCGCATCCTGGTGGTAGGCGATGTGATGCTGGACAATTACTGGTGGGGCGCGGTGGAAAGAATTTCGCCGGAAGCACCCGTGCCGGTGGTGCGGCTCCACCGCCGCGAAAGCCGGCTGGGCGGCGCTGCCAACGTGGCGCTCAACCTGCGGGCGCTGGGCGCGGGCGTCACCATGGCTACGGTGGTGGGCGAAGATGCCGAAGGCCTGATGCTGACCAAGCTGCTCGACGATGCCGGCGTTGATACCCGGCTGGTGCAGCAAAGCAAGGAGCGCCCTACCACCACCAAGGCGCGGGTCATGGGCCACACCCAGCAAATGCTGCGTATTGATGAAGAAACCACCGAAGACCTCTCCACAGCAGAAGAACACCCTTTCATCGATGCCGTGCTGCGCTACCTGCAACGCGAAAAGCCGCACATGGTCATTTTTGAAGACTACAACAAAGGTGTTTTAAAAGAAAACGTCATCCACCGCATTATCGGGCATTGCCAGGTGCTGCAAATCCCGACGGCGGTCGATCCGAAAAAGAAGAACTTCCTTGCCTATAAGGGGGTGACCATCTTCAAACCCAACCTGAAAGAAGTACGCGAAGGGCTGAACATCACCATCGAGCCGGTGGCGGAAAAAAGCCTGCGCAGCGTCCACCAAAAACTCACTGAAGCGCTTGGGCATCAAATCACTTTCCTCACCCTCTCGGAGAAAGGCGTTTTTGCCCAGCAGGGCGAGGACGTCGTGCAGATCCCGTCGCACATCCGCAATATTGCGGATGTATCCGGTGCCGGCGACACGGTGATTGCCACGGCAGCGCTTGTCTATGCCGCCACAACGGATTTTGCCCTTATGGCCGCTGTCAGCAACCTGGCCGGTGGCCTGGTATGTGAGGAAGTCGGGGTCGTTCCGGTCAATAAAGAGCGGCTCCTGAGCGAGGCGATCCGGGCACTGGGCTGATTTTCCGGAAAAAATCTTTCACCCATTTGGATGGGCAGCTTTTGAAGAAGAAATTTAGACTGCAATCTGAACCCTTCTATCAATAGCCCTTACTTATGAACGACGAAAGCAACAACCTCCCCACCGGTTCCGAGGACAGCGAACGCGAAAGACTCCGGATCGAGAACGAACTGCTGAAGCTTAAAATGCAGGCCGAGTGGGGCGCTGAATTTGGCGAATCGGAAGGCAGCGACTTACCACCCGAGGTAGCGCGCGAGTTTCTGGAGCACGTCCTTTTCTTTCATCAGCAACAGGAAGAAAACCCACCGGTACCGCTGCGTCAGTACCTGGATCAACCCACCTTCCGACCCGCTGCCGAACTGTCGCCCGAAGAACTGGAAGCTGAGTGGGAGCGGCTCAATAACCTTTATGACGATAAAGGCATCGGCGTGGATTTTCTGGCCGAATACCCCCTGGCACTGCGCTACGATTTTATGATCGGCGAGATGCTGGAACAGGAAATTACGCCGATGCCGGGCTGGCGCTTTTTGTACGAAGATTTTCACCCCAACCACGACCACGAACAGCGCAGCCGGACGGAGGGTTTTATCAACAGCTTTTTCGAAGGCGTGCTCGACGAAGAGGTGATGGGCAGCCACCTGATC
>JAEVZP010000202.1 GCA_023392185.1 Bacteroidota bacterium | reverse complement strand
TCGGGGGCTTGTCGAGATAGGCCATTCCCCGGTCGTAGAGGAAAGTCCAGTTGTCGGAGAAGCGCATTTCGCGGGCCATTTCGGCATATTGCGACGCGTCGATGTCCATTACATCCACAAAAAGCGCGGGAATATGGACCAGGAGAATAAGGGCGAAAATCCAGGCAGGAATGCGGGGCATACGGCTCAAAGATAATCTGCGCCGGGAGGGGTTTATTTTTGCGGCATGCTGGCTTTTCATTTTCCGGAACGGTTGTGGGCTTTGGTCCTCGTGCCGGCCCTGGCGCTGCTGTTCTTTGGCTTTCGCCGCTGGCAGCGTGCGCGCCTGCGCGGGCTGGCCGATGCACCCCTGCAATCCGGCTTGTGGCCCGGTGGCCCGCCCCCGGTTGTTCGCCCGGCGCTGGCTGCCTTGCCGTTGCTGGCCCTGGCGCTTCTTATTGGTGCAGCTGCCGGCTTGTATGAGCCGGCCGGAGCCACCCGGCCGCCGGCCAAAGGCGTGGATGTGCTGCTGGTGCTCGACCTGAGCCGGTCGATGCACGCGCGGGATGTGCAACCCAGTCGCCTCGACCGGGCCCTTTCCTTTATGCGCCGCCTCGCCGACCGCCTCGAAGACGACCGCGTTGGGTTGATTGTTTTTGCCGGCCGCCCGTATCTGCAAACGCCCATTACCACCGACCGGGGGGCCCTGCGCCTGGCGCTGCAATCAGCTACGCCGGAGTCGGTACCTACCCAAGGCACGGCCATCCTGCCTGCCTTGTCGATGGCGGCGCGCAGTTTTCCCCAAAACCTGCGTCGCTCGCGGGTGGTGGTGCTCGTCAGCGACGGCGAAGACCACGACGAAAGTGCTTCGGACGCGGCCGTGCTCCTGCGCCGCCAGGGCGTGCAACTGCTGGTGCTGGGCGTGGGCACGCCGGAAGGCGCCGGATTGCTCCAGGCCGACGGCTTGCCCAAAACGGACCCCGACGGTAAGCAGGTAATATCCAAACTGGAGGAAGCCTCGCTCCAAAGTCTTGCCCGCGAGACGGGTGGCGGATACAGCCGGCTGCAGGACGCAGTGGCGGATGCCGACCGGGTGGCGGCAGAAATCCGGGCTTTGCCGGGCTCTTATCTGCCGGCCGGAAAAGGCGAAGAAGCTGCTGCACGAGAGTATTTTCCGTATTTCGCCGGTGCAGCACTGGCGCTGCTGGTGATGCATCGCCTGCTTTCTTCGGGAAGGCGGCGACGGAAGACACCGATTATAGCCGGCGTTCTGTTGGTATTACTGACTGCGCAGGGGGCGGCTGCCCAGAACGCCTGGCAGGAAGGCACCCGGCTGTATCGAGAAGGTAAGTTTGGACCGGCCGCCGAAGCTTTTGAGCGGGCCCTGCGTGACAGCAGCGCAGCAGCAGCAGCAGCGCAATACAACCTCGGCAACGCGCTGTATAAAAAAGGCGATTTTGCCGGTGCGGCAAAAGCTTTTGGCGAAGCCGCCCGGCAGGTGCAAGGGGCCAACGGGGACGCTGCCTATAATAAAGGCAACAGCTACGCGGCTCAAAAGCAATGGAAGGAGGCGCTGCAGGCCTATCAGGAAGCCTTGCGCGCGCAGCCCGGCGCGGCCGATGCGCAGCGCAACTATGCTTATGCCCGGAAGCAACTGCAAAAGCAGCAGCAGGAAGAAAAAGAAAAGAAAGAAAAAGAACAGGACGACCAGCGGGAACAACAGCAGCCTCAACGGCCGGAAGAAGCGGAGCAGCAAAAGCCCTCTAACCTGACACCGGAGCAGGCCGAAAAAATGTTGCAGGCGCTGCGGCAGGAAGAGCAAAAGATCGCCGACCGGCAGCGGGGAACACAAGACACGCCTCCGCCTTCGGGCAAAGACTGGTAGCCTTCCGGCGCGCTGCTGCTCCAGCGCAGTGAAATCAGGAATGAAAAATATTATGCTTACCTTTGCGCGCAATTTCTAAAAATCATTTTCTAAAATTTTCCGACTCTTCTCATGAGTGCAACTATTACTGCCGCTGATGTAAATAAGCTCCGCCAGACCACCGGCGCGGGCATGATGGACTGCCGTAAAGCACTGGTAGAAAGCGAGGGCGACTTTGAAAAAGCCATCGACTACCTGCGCAAAAAAGGTCAAAAAGTAGCTGCCAACCGCTCCGACCGCGAAGCCAAAGAAGGCGTTGTGGTAGCCAGGGCTTCTGCCGACGGCAAAACCGGCATCGTTATGCAGCTTTCTTCTGAAACCGATTTCGTAGCCAAAAACGAAGAGTTTATCGACTTCGCCAACGAACTGGCTAACCTCGCGCTGGAATCCGGCGTAAATGATATCGAAGGCCTCAAAGCCCAGGCGATGAGCGGCGCCACCGTAGGCGACAAACTGCTCGAAATGGTGGCCAAGATTGGGGAGAAAATCGACATCGTTCGCTTTGAAAAGGTAGAAGCCGACGCAGTGGTTCCGTATATCCACGGCAACTACCGCATTGGTGTGCTGGTGGGCCTCAATGCGCCACACTCCGAAGAGATCGGCACTGCCGGTCGCGACGTAGCGATGCAGATTGCTGCCATGAACCCGCTGGCTGTAGACGAAAAAGGCCTTACGCCCGAGCAGATCGAGCGCGAGCGCACCATCGCCGTTGAGCAAACCATCGCTGAAGGCAAGCCTGCCGACATGGCCGAGAAAATCGCTGCCGGCAAGCTGAACAAATTCTTTAAAGAAAACACCCTGCTGCCGCAGGCTTTCGTAAAAGACAACTCCAAAAGCGTTGCCGATTACCTCAAAAGCGTTGGCAAAGACCTCACCGTTACCCGGTTTGTACGGGTGGCAGTAGGATAATCCTTCTTTCCCGAAAGTCTTTGTTTTTAAAAGGCGCGGCCCGCATTGCGGGCCGCGCCTTTCCCTTTTTACTTATACAAGCCACTGCGATTGGAAAGCTCCGTTTGCGAATCAAACAGGCGGAGGATTGCTGTCTGGGAGCACGGATTTCCCCCAAAAAGGCTGCTGCGGTTTTCCGGAAAAGAGGCGCTTTTTCCCTTTGTTGGAAACCCTTTATTCGGGCTTAAGGTGCTGAAGGAGAGTAAATTTTATATGGCTCTGAAAAAGTTATCCACATTCTTCCGGGCGTGTGGATAACCATTTGTGAAACCCTGTTGGAAGAAAGATACCTTCGTTCCGGAAGGGCTGGCTGTGCCCGACATTTTGCAGTTTCGAAGTCGTTTCGGATTGCTGTTTTCTTTTTCTACCCAAAATACTTAACCTCTTTTATCACCCATGAGCACCGCTAAAAAAGCACTGAAAGGCCTTGCCTTTTCGCGTCATTTCACGCAGGACGGCAAGAGCGCCTACGACCTGTTTCAATACGAAATGCGCACTTCCGTTATTCGCAACCCGAACGGCGAGAAGGTTTTTGAGATGACCGACGTGGAAGTGCCGGCCCACTGGTCGCAGATCGCCACCGACATTCTCGCCCAGAAATATTTCCGGAAAGCAGGCGTGCCGCAACCCGACGGCAGCCTCGGCCGCGAAACGAGCGTGAAACAAGTGGCGCACCGCCTGGCCGATTGCTGGCGGCAGTGGGGCGAGAAGTATGGTTATTTCGCTTCCAAACAAGACGCTCAGGTATTTTACGACGAGCTGGTGTTCAGCATCCTGTCGCAAAGCTGCGCGCCCAACTCACCGCAGTGGTTCAATACCGGTCTGCACAGCGCCTACGGCATCACCGGCGACCCGCAGGGCCACTATTATGTGGACCCCATTTCCGGAAAACTGGAGCGCTCGCAGAACGCATATGAGCGGCCCCAGCCGCACGCGTGTTTCATTCTGAGCGTGGATGACGACCTCGTGAACCCCGGCGGCCTCATGGACCTGTGGGTGCGTGAAGCCCGGATTTTCAAATACGGCTCCGGTGTGGGTACCAACTACTCCAACATCCGCGCGGAAGGCGAAAAGCTCGCCGGTGGCGGCACGTCTTCGGGCCTGATGTCGTTTTTGCGCATCGGCGACCGCGCCGCAGGCGCGATTAAAAGCGGCGGCACCACCCGCCGGGCGGCCAAAATGGTGTGCTTAGACCTGGACCACCCGGAAATTGAGCAGTTCATTGACTGGAAGGTAGAGGAAGAAAAGAAAGTAGCCGCCCTGATTGCCGCTGGTTACGCGAGCGACTACGAAGGCGAAGCCTACCGCACTGTTTCGGGTCAGAATTCCAACAACTCGGTGCGCATCCCGAATTCGTTTTTCCGGAAACTGGAGAGCGGCGGCGACTGGGAAATGACCGCCCGCACCGACGGCCACGTAATGAAAAAAACGCCGGCCCGTGCCCTGTGGGATAAAATTGCTTACGCCGCCTGGCGCTGCGCCGACCCCGGCACCCAGTACGACACCACGATTAACGAGTGGCACACCTGTCCGGAAGGCGGCGCGATTCGGGCCAGCAACCCGTGCTCAGAATACATGTTCCTGGACAACACGGCCTGTAACCTCGCTTCCCTCAATCTCCGGAAATTCTTTGACGAAGAAACCTCTGTTTTTGATGTAGAAGGCTTTGAGTACGCGACCCGTTTGTGGACGGTCGTGTTGGAAATCTCCGTTTTGATGGCGCAGTTCCCAAGTCCGGAAGTGGCGCAGTTGTCCTACGACTACCGCACCCTTGGCCTCGGCTTTGCCAACCTCGGCTCGATGCTGATGGTGAGTGGCATTCCGTATGACTCCGAAGAAGGCCGCGCGATTGCTGGTGGCATTACGGCCATTATGAACGGTATTTCCTATAAAACCTCGGCGGAGATGGCGCAGGTGCTCGGTGCATTCCCCCGCTACGAGGAAAACCGCGAGCACATGCTGCGCGTGATGCGCAACCACCGCGCCGCCGCCTATGACGCTACCGATGCCTACGACAATCTGGAAATCAAGCCGATGGGCATCAGCGCCAAGTATTGCCCGGAATACCTCCTCCGCGCCGCCACAAAAGCATGGGACGACTGCGTGCAGATGGGTGAGAAATACGGCTACCGCAACGCGCAGGCCACAGTGATTGCGCCGACCGGCACCATTGGTCTTGTAATGGATTGCGACACCACCGGCGTAGAGCCTGACTTTGCGCTCGTGAAGTTTAAAAAGCTTTCCGGCGGCGGCTATATGAAGATTGTAAACCAAAGCGTACCCGCAGCCCTGAGAAAACTGGGCTATAACGAAAGCGAGATCGACGCGATGGTGAAATACGCCAAAGGCCACGGCACCTTTGCCGGCTCACCGTACATCAACCACCAGACGCTGTCTGAAAAAGGCTTGATGGCGGAAGAACTCAAAAAGCTGGATGCTGCCGTAGAAAGCGCTTTTGATATTGCTTTTGTGTTCAACGTTTATACGCTGGGCGAAGAGTGCCTTAAGCGCCTCGGTTTTACTCCGGAAGAATACTATCATCCGGAATTCTCCCTGCTGGAAGCGCTTGGTTTTGAGGACGAAGAAATTGAAGCGGCCAACGACTACGTGTGCGGCACCATGATGATGGAAGGCGCGCCGGGCCTCCAACCCGAACACCAAAGCGTGTTTGACACGGCCAACAAATGCGGCAAAAAGGGCGAGCGTTACATCCACGCCCACGGTCACATCCGGATGATGGCCGCCGTGCAACCGTTTATTTCCGGGGCTATTTCCAAGACCATTAACCTGCCCAACGAAGCCACCGAAGCGGAAATCAAAGACTGCTATCAGCTGTCGTGGGAACTGGGCATCAAGGCCTGCGCCCTCTATCGCGACGGCTCCAAACTGAGCCAGCCGCTGAGCAACAAAAGCGACAAAAAGAAGAAGGCATCCCCCAATTCCTCCGAAGGAGGGGAGAAGGAAGTGGTGAAAGCATCACACGAGGCGGCTCTCTCCCTTTTGGGGAAGGTCGGGGAGGGGCAGAGCATCGCTGACCTGAGCACCGAAGAATTGCTGGAAGAAGTGAACCGCCGCGTGCAGGCTGCGCCGGATACGAAGCTGCGCAGCAAGCTGGCTACGATTGTGGAGCGCAAGAGCTTGCCCGCCCGTCGTCGCGGCTACACCATTAAAGGCAAAGTAGGCGGACAGGCCCTCTTCCTGCGCACCGGCGAATACGGCGACGGCACGCTGGGCGAAATCTTTATCGACATGGCGAAGGAAGGGGCCACGATGCGCTCCCTGCTCAACTCGTTTGCCATTGCGGTGAGTGTGGGCCTGCAATACGGCGTGCCGCTGGAGGAATATGTGGACAAGTTCATCTTCACGCGCTTTGAGCCCGCGGGCATAGTGGACCACCCGAACATTAAATCGGCGACCTCGGTGCTGGATTACATCTTCCGGGTGCTGGCCTACGAATACCTCGACCGCGACGACCTGGTGCACGTGCCCGATGCGAGCCGCCACAGCCTCCCCCTGGCCCCCTCCGAAGGAGGGGGAAATTCCCGGAATAATGACGGAATTTCCGGAAATCTGCGGGATCTGGAAGACGCCGGAGAGGCGACGCCCAAGGCCGGACGCGCGGATGCCGTGCATCCCGGCAAGCCCACCGAGCCGGTGCTGGAAACTGTAAGTACGCATGGCGGACACCACAATGTTGGTTCGCTCGCCGAAGCGAAGGCCGACCAGAAAAAGCTGTTGGGCACCAGCGCCGATGCGCCTGCCTGCCGCCAGTGTGGCAACATCACCCTGCGGAACGGAACGTGCTATATGTGCCCGAACTGCGGCACGACGACGGGATGTAGCTAGTCTGAATTATCTAATGAGTTTAGAGCCGGGTATAATACTCGGCTCTTATTTATCTACTAATCCACGAATGCCATGCAGATAGCTACAGGACGGCAATATTATTCATTTAGGAATGGTCTACATAAGGGGGAGGCTATTGATTTGGAGGTTCTAAAAAGGCTTTTCGCAATTGCATTTAAGCAACTACGCTCTGAAGGGTATTTCCAAGAATATCTCGGCATTGATTGTGAAGATGGATATATTACTGGGAAGTTGGGGGATGATATAGAAACAGTCATGTTCATCCGTCTTAGAAAGAACAATTTGTATCCAATTCTTGAGAATCTTCCTTCTTACACTGAGGATGATCTATTTGATGTAATTGAGTTTTTGCATGACCATTGTACAAAGGGTATTGATGGTAATTATCACTCCTGGAACGGGTGTGGTCACCATTATAATACTTTTGATGGCCCGGGAGGTTGTGCAGTTTATAGAAGTGTCATTAATACACTTCTAGCTGATTACAAGAATGGATATGAAATTTCGGAGAAAGGTGAGATACTAATTCTCGCTGATGAAGGTCTATTGACTTTGATAAACGCGGATATTCCTTCTAGTGATTCCGAGAATGTGCGTGATAGAATTAACGCGGCGATTCTAAAATTTAGACGAAGAGGTTCCAGCTTTGATGAACGGAGGGATGCAGTCCGGGAACTTGCAGACGTGCTGGAATACTTAAGGCCTCAAGTAAAGGAATGCTTAGATGGGCCTGACGAGAGGGATCTATTTAATATAGCAAACAATTTTGGTGTCCGACATCACAACGCTAGCCAAAAGACGAACTATGACAAAGCTATTTGGTACAGTTGGATTTTTTATTTTTACCTTTCTACTATTCACGCAGTGCTGCGAATGATAGAGAAGAAAACCCCGTTCGGCGAAGTCTGAGGCGTTGCCTTGTGCATGAGCCGACTTCGTCGTACCGTCTCGCAGTCTTCAGACTGCATTGTCACACGAACCCAAAAAGAAAAACGGCGCAATCACTGCGCCGTTTTTCTTTTGCCTATGGATTCTTTTTCGGGTACGTCTTCTTATACTCGCTTTTCTTTTTATAGCCCAGCGAGGCATATTCGTCGCTGTCGGAGTTCTGCTGGCTTATCGCCTGACCAACGGCTCCAATGGAAAAGTTGCAGACGTGGATGCAACAGGAGCCCTAAAGCCTATTTCAATTCGTTTTAAAAAGCGAACTATGTTTCGTTTTTCCGGAAATCAGAGCATGTTTTTGATGGAAATTACCTAATTTGCGAACTATATCTCGTTTTCTAAGTAAAAGCTGTTTATGGAATCGCTTGTATTATTGGGGAGATACATCACGCGGAGGCGGGACTTCCTGCGCCTGCGCCAGAAAGGCCTGGCGACCCTGTCCGGCATCAGCGATGCTACCCTGCGTGCTATCGAGACCGGTAAGCCCGGCGTAGCCATTCAAAATTGGATTAAAGTGGCGGATATCCTAGGGCTGGAAATGGTACTTCAAACCAAAAAAATGAGCGATGAGACGCGGAAAAGTATGGAATAATGATATGGAAGCGGGCCTTATTACAGAAACGCTTAATGGCCAATATGTCTTTGAATACAAAGATGCTTACTTCCAAAATCCAGCCTGCCCTGCTATCAGCCTGACGTTACCTAAAACCCAAAAATGCCATCTTTCCAAGCACCTTTTTCCCTTTTTCTACAGCCTGCTGAGCGAAGGCAGCAACCGCGCCCTTCAATGCCGGCTGTTGAAAATAGATGAGGAAGACGCCTTTGGACTGTTGCTTAAAACCGCTGCCCACGAAACTATTGGCGCCGTGCGGGTAGAGGAGATCCCACCAGCATGAAACCAATAGATGTATGTCCTGGCACCTTACAGGAAGGACATTCTACGTATAGCACCACCGCTTTACGCGCCTTGTTTAATGGCCGGAAAGTAGCACATCAGTTGACGTTTAGTGACTTAGAGGCCCGTAAAGATCAGCGCCTTCGGTTGCAGGAAGCCCGAACCCGTATTTCTATTTCCGGCGTGCAGGAAAAATACTCCATCCGGCAGGAAAAAAATCGCCTGCTGCTGACCCATGCAGGCGGCACCCATATTTTAAAGCCCATTCCAACTGGCCTGGAACATGCGGACTTTGTACCGGCCAATGAGCATCTGACCATGCAGATTGCTGCGCAGGTTTATAAACTGGACGTAGCCCGGAACGGGCTGATTTTCTTCGCCGGCTTTTTTGAAGAAGGCACACCTGCCTATATTACCCGCCGCTTTGACGTACGCCCCGATGGTACGCGCTGCCTGAAAGAAGATTTTGCATCGCTGCTGCAGCGCACGAGTATGGCGAACGGCAAGAACTATAAATACGACGGCAGCTACCTGCAAATGGCCGAAGCCATAGACCGCTACATTCCGGCGGCGCTGATTGCAAAGGAAAAACTTTTCCGGCAGGTGATCTTCAACTACCTCTTCAGCAACGGCGACGCACACCTGAAAAACTTCTCTGTGGTAGACTACCAGCAGGATGGTCTTTATCAACTTTCGCCTGCGTATGACCTGATTTGTACGCGGTTGCATATAGACGATAGCGACCTGGCTTTGACGGATGAGCTGTATGATGGCGACCACGAACACCCCAGCTTTGCGCACTACGGCTGTTATACCTACGATGACTTCTACGATTTCGGGCTTAAAACCGGGCTCATGCCCAGGCGGATTACGGATTTTATGGCGCTTTTTCTTTCCGGGGAAGAAAAGGTGATGGCGCTGATTGCGCGCAGCTTTTTATCAGAAGACCTTAAGCAGCTTTATCGAAAGCATTATCTGGACAAAAAGCGTCGGCTGCTCACTTCTCAAAGCGGCAAATTATAGCGACGGGTTTTCCAGGAAAAGGCCCCCACCCGGCGTAGCGCTCCCAATACTGTTCAGCAAAGGCGCCCGCCTTCTTTGCCAGTATCAGAACACATAAAGAATATAGCCTTCCGGCTAATGCTTTTGCAGTTCCACCTTCACGATGCCGCGAAACGGAATGGGCTTAATGGGCAGATTGAAAAAATGCGTTTTGTTGCCGGTTACTGCGCTGTCCTGAAGCAATAAAGTATCAAAGTAAAAAGTGGTTTTCGTGCCGTCTGTTTTGGTAAACCGCACACTCGTCCTGGACGTTACCGGAAGGGTTACCAGCGTTCCGGAGGCATCATACACCCGAACAGAGCGCAGGTTATTTCCGGAAACCGCAGTGGGGAAATATACATACGGCGGCGCGATGATGACCGTTTTCTTTACTTCTTCGCCACTATTGGCAAACTGGCTGAAGAGTTCTGCGGGTGGCAGTTGATACGTCGCACAGCCGGCGAGGGTGAGGAAGAGGGGCAGGATAGCCCGTAAAAAGCGCTTGGTTGCAAATGAGCATCCGACTTGTTTTATTAGCATTGGAATAAATATATTTGGGTGCTCCTTCTTTGGGGCTCTTTCTATGCAAATTAAAGCCTTCCATATCCGTCTTGCCAAAGAGCATCAAGCCGGTGATGAAGCCGCGCTCAACGCTTTCCTACGCACCGTAACCGTGAAGAAAACGGCCACCCAGTTTGTGGCGGCGCAGCCCAATTTCTGGTCGGTACTGGTGTATTACGAGCCTTTGACGCAACCGGCTGCCGTTCCGGAAAACAGCTCTATAGCACCCGCTGAAAAGGCCCAATTTCCGGAAACTGAAGCGCCGCTGACCGACGCCGAAATCCAGATTTTCGAGACCCTGCGTCACTGGCGAAGCGAAAAGGCGAATGAAGCCAACCTGCCCAACTACATGATTTGTCACAACCGCGAGCTGGAAGACATTGCCCGAATGCGCCCGCAAACGGTGGCAGAATTGCAGAAGATCAAAGGCTTTGGACCGCATAAGATGGATAAATACGGCGAGGAGATTATTGCCGTGCTGAATGCGTTGTGAGGAAGTTCATCGGGGGTGCCATTCCAACAGGAACAATTAAGACCTGTGTGTCAAAGAGTTGAGAACGCTTATAAAAACGCACTTCAGGGTGAAAGGAACTTCAAAATACAACGTAAAAAGCGTCGGCTGTTAATAGCCGGTTTTAGCTCGGGCAGCAACGCCTTAAAAGGATTCCAAAAAGGGTAGTGCCCATTCAGTTTTTGGAAAAATTTCCGGAAATCCCCGGTCCCTTTTTCCTCAAAAAAGCGGCGAAGTTGAGCGGATGAAGCGCCAAACTGCGTCATGGAGAAATTTTTAAAAATGTTTCTTTTTCCGGAAATAACGCATTAGCATTGTGGTCATCAAAGGCCTTTTTAGCAATGCGCGCGCTTATCCGTTTTAGTCCCAATACACACACGGTCCCTTTTAATCACCTCCCAAAAGTGGTAGGTTTCATTCACCGATGCATTGGCAAAGACAACGCGCTGCACGACAACGTGAGCCTGTACTCACTGGGCTGGTTGCAGGGCGGCGTGAAGCGGCGAGAAGGGCTGACTTTTCCGGAAGGCGCGCAGCTCAGCTTCAGCGCTCACGATCCGCAGGTGTTGTTGCAGTTTGTGCAGGGCGTACAGAAGAAAATGGACTTTGCCTTTGGCATGGCTGCCGAGGAAGTGGTGCTGCAAAAACCGCCTTATATAGATACCGGCGAAGCGCGGTTTGGAGTGGCGTCACCGGTTCTGGTACGGAAAGATGTGCCGTTTGAAGAACTTCCGGAGCATATCCGCGCCCATATGAAAGCCCATGATAAGGCTGCGGAAAGGGCAGTTAAATACCTCACCTGCGAAGACGAGGAAGCAGACGAAATCCTGACGCAGGTTTTTCATACCAAGCTGGAGGCTGCGGGACTACCGACAGAAGGCGCGTCGGTGCGGTTTGACCGGGATTACCTGCGGCCGCGCGTAAAGCTGGTGGATTACGACGGAGTGAAATCCAAAGCGTCCTTGTGCCCTGTGATTGTGAAGGGCAGCCCGGAGCAAATTGCTTTTTGCTGGAAGGTGGGGGTTGGGCAGAGCACGGGGATAGGGTTTGGGAGCTTAATGTAATGGAACCATGAATAGCTTTAATACCTCGTATAGAAAAGATAAAACCCTGAATGATAATATAAATGAGAGGCTGCCGGTTCAATTCGCTTTTTAATTACTAAAAGCATTTTTCAATTCCAAGCAGCCTCTCCTTGCGTTAAGAAAATATTAACATTTTTCCCGTCTCTTTCTTTTCGTACTTTTGGGGCCGAATCCGTTTACTAATAGCATCGGTAACAAAATGACTAATCGCCAATCGCCACCACCAAATCACGTGACCTGCCTAGCCTGTCTTACTCAATTTCACGACGCAAGTTACAATGATTGTGAAATGTGCAATGGCCACTGTTTCCTTAAAAGCATTATTGCAATTGGCGAAACCAATAGATCATTTAGGACTCCCTAACCAAGGTTATAGTCTATAGCTTATCTCCTCTAGTATTCACCCTTCAACCAAGATTCTATGAACGATATAGATTTCTCTTTTTTAAAAGAACCGACTAAGACAAAGACAGCTCTCCGTTTGGAGATACTTCCATTAGCAGCATTGTCTATGACCTCTGGTGTGGCGGGTTCCTATTACAAGTCAGACTTTGAGCCAAGCAAAAAAATGCTATGCGGTTTATTGGAAAATTATCTAGGTTGGCACTTAAGTGCCAAAGACCGCAAGGATATACTTTCGGACGTAAAAAAACTGCGCAAAAAAAGTAAGACAGAACCGATTACAGGCTCATTTGAAGGCTCAAATTATCAGCCGCTCATCTGGGATTATCTGGAGATTACCAGTATTGAAAAGCCCAAAATGGAAAGCTATGACGATTATTGGAGTCGTGCGTTTCGGCGAGTGGATGCAATCAACCATGCTAAAGGTACTTTTCAGGCGAGTCATGAAGCTGTCATTGCGAAACGGAGTTTGCCTAGAGATGAAGATGGGAAGCTAGTTGCAAAAGATTATGAGGATTATTTCAAGCTAAACTATGGCTTGTGGCCGATGTACTATTCAACTCCCACTCAGCGAGAATACATCTATGCTCAATTTGCAGAAGGAGATTTACCCTATGTCATAGAGATAGAAGTAGATTCTAATCTAGCTAATCGGCTTTTAGAAACCGAAGGCGAGCCCTGTTATTTGGGAACAAGTGAAGGTTGGGTGGACCTTAAAATTAAAGCCGCATGAAAAAGCATCCATTTATAAAGTATGGTGAAGCGCTGGTACGTTTCAAAAAGGGATTTAACCTTCAAAAACAAATTACAAACGCTGATATAGCAGATGTATTGGAAGGGAGTCTGAATGATTTCAGAGTAGAGCCGCACAAAGGCCACGTTGCTGGTTCTAAGGAAGTTTTTTATAGATACCAGCCAATTGAAAAAGGTGACCCTATCAACGGCGTTTTTCTTGCACCCAATGTAATGGCTAGTGACAAGTCGGCTGGCAATACATGGAAAGCTATCAAAGAATTGATTTCTAAGCTTCGGAAGACAGAAGATAATCTAAGCGAGACGGCACAAATGTCTTTTATGCCAATTTCCGGAGAATTTTTAAGTTTTGGAAGTAGTGGCTCAATCGGTAGAGGCAAATCATCAATGTCTTTGCAAGGTGCGGGATTCGCTGCAATTACCACCTTAACTGCTTTTAAACCTGCGCTTCACTACCGTAAAATCAATGAATCACCAGTAAACACTTCGATTCTTCCTGATTTGGAACCTGAACAACTAAAGATGTTTTTAAAACTCTGGGACCAGTTGGGTGAGAAAGAAAAAGATAGTCGTTATAGAGGACGTAGGGAAGAAATTATTTCCGGAAATAAGTCTTCTGTGAAGTTGGTTCGTCCTGCGCTTTTCAGCGGAAATTTTCCGGGAGCACCGCGTACGAGCACGATGAGTGGCTTGGCTTTGCTCGCTGCTTTGGGAGAAACAGTCAGGAATATTGAGGAGTATGAACGTCAGCTGTACTATCCCTTGCTAGATGAGCTTGCAACAGCACCTGTTTATATGGTTCAGTACGGCAACGCAAAGGTTTTCCATTTTAACCATTACGTAGTGAAACTGGCGAAAGAGGGGGAGCTGCGTCCCATTATTGACTGCGTTTATCACAGTCTGATTTATAATGCTGGCCCACGTACTGCGAAGAACTTTGAGTACCAAAAGTTTGACTTTTTCTACAGCCGGTTCCTGCAACTTTTCAATGGGCCAGCTTTCAATGACTTTATGTCTTTTCGGGCAGAATATCCGAAACAGATTCTTCCTCTTTTTAACACTTATTTTACCCAACACACCAACATTATGGAAAGAATTCCAAAGGATATTGTAGACTCTGCAAGAGCTACTGGCACTTGGCTTAACAAACAAGCCTACCTAAGAGCTGAAGATGAACTTCAAGAAAAGGAACGTTGGAAGAACAAAGACGTAAAAAAGCTCCCTGAAACAGAGCGGAAAGATTACTACGCAGAGCGAGACAAGGTTAAAGCCAAGTTTTTGGTTGGAATTGAAAGCCTGATTTTTTCCGCCAAGACAGGCCACGATATTATCGGCCAGCTTGCCGTAACGGTTGGGCGTTCCTCTTACAAAGATTTTCCTCAAGAGGCAGAATTGTTTTTCAAAGAAGTTGCTGCCGGTGAGATAACAACTCGTCAGGCTCAGAATCTTCTTATGGCCTTCAGCCGGGTTTCCACGCAATCATACAAGCCGACGAACTTAGAATCATCAACTGGAGATGAGACAGGCGAGTCGGACAACAGTAACTCAGACAACAATCCAGAATAAACCTCAAAACTCCTTTTTATGCAAATCAAAAGCATTTTGGTGTCAGCAGTAGCACCATTCAATGACCATATCGCTAATGGCGGTGAGAAGATATTGGGTAACGCATCATCTATCAAGCGCCGTCCCGATGGCCGTGTTTATGTTTCCGGCCAAATGCAGCGCCACGTCCTTTTTAGCGCTATTGAACGCCTAAATAATGAAGGAGATAATGGTGGCACATTCGTCTCTACAGGAGATGGTACGACCAATCAAATTGAGAAGGACTTACGCGCCGACCTCGGTGGTTTTATGCACCCTTCCAAAGGTGATTATTCAGGCAGAAGAACAGCGCCGGTTTCTGTAACGCCTGCCGTAGCCATTCGGGAAAGTGACGTTGGACGCGATCTGCTAGTTCGCATTCGCATGACAGATGATGCACGTGAACAAGCGCTTGCTACACGAGAATACAGTGCACGTGATGAAATGATGATGAACTTCTTTTTGGACGTTAGCACTTTAAGCATCTCGCAGAGTTTTGACTACAAAGACCAACTCTTCATCTCCCGCAAGCATCATCGCCACGCAGATGATGCAGAGCGGATGCGCCGGGCAATGCTTTTCCTGAATGGAACCCGATACATGAACGACTATGCTAACCAAGCGCGAAATGCAGTTGCCGGTGAACCCTCTAAAGTTCTGATCGTGATTTCACCGCTTTTTAGCCGGAAAGCCAGCCGGTATTTTGCTGCGGGTGAAATGGAACAGAAAAATCTCTTGGCAGAACTTGATTCACAAGGAGCCCGATACTTTTTAGGTGATGATACCACAGCGCAAAGCGTAGCTAAAGCCTACGATGACGCAATCGCGTTTATGCAAAAAAATGAAAACGTGCTTTATGACCCCACTAATGGCGGGCCTGTAGTTACTTATGAAGAGTATCTGAGCACCATGCCGGAAAAGAGCAAAGCAAAAGCAGCTAAAAAAGGCAAAGATGGAGAAGCAGAAAATGCCGATACCCAACAATAGTTTGTTGGCAAAACCCGCAGGTATCACATTCCGCGACCACACTGACCATGTGGTCGCGGAAATCTTTACGTGGTTGAAAATGCATCCGGCTCTAGTTAAAAAATACGAGTTGATGTTTGGCATTTCCCTAAATGAGCTATTGCCTCTTGTAGCTGAAGACCATGACTTAGGGAAGAAGATAGATCCATGGCAAGCTGCTTGCCAAAAGGACTATCAGGCGTTTAAGGACTGGTTTGAACAAAATCCACAAGGATGCTGGGAAGATTTTGGAAGAGCACAACCAGATGTTGCAGGCAAACACCTCAAAACCGCAGGAATGCGTCATGAATTTTATTCGCCTCTACTTGTGCAGAAGCGAGAGTTGAGCATTCCTGCCCTTTTAAGTATCATGGCCCACCATGGCAAGTTGGCTTATGAATACGAACATAGATGGGATGATAAAAAACAGCCGCAAAATCTTATTGCTGATAATAACGCGGCAGCGATGAGAAAACTTATAAATCGAATAGTTAACGAAAAAGACCGGCTGGATGAAATTTTTGAGGAGGATTCAGAAGATGCTCCTGCAATGGAACTTCTAAAGCACGTAGTTGTCAGAGGTGCTTTGCAGATTGCGGATCAACGGGCAAGCGCAAAAGAAGAGGCAGGCGAAACACCGCAATACCAGCCTTTTCATTACGAATGGAATCCTAAATGGGATTGCCGGCCTGTACAACAAAAGGCAGTTGAAAACTGGCATCAAAACCTGTTGCTTTTAAAAGCAACAACAGGCG
>JAEVZP010000190.1 GCA_023392185.1 Bacteroidota bacterium | reverse complement strand
GCAGTATTGTGCTGTTCGGAACCGTGGGGCTCTTGTATATCATGTTTTTGGCCGGGTTGGAAATTGACCTGACCGAGTTTAAGAAAAACCGGAATAAAATCCTCGTCTTTGGGCTGGTCACCTTTTTGCTGCCCCTCTTGGTCGGTACGCTGGCTTCCCATTATGTGCTCGGCTTCAGCTTTATGTCGTCCATCCTGCTGGCCAGCATGTTTTCCACCCATACGCTGATTGCCTATCCCATTGCCAGCCGCTATGGGGTGAGCAAAAACCGCGCGGTAACGCTCACCGTGGGCGGTACTATGATTACCGATATCCTTGCACTTCTGATTCTGGCAGCGGTTGCCGGCATGACGCAGGGGGAGGTTACCTCCAGCTTTTGGGTGAAACTGGGCGTTTCCACACTCTTGTTTGTGGGCATCGTCTTCTTTGTTTTCCCGATTATTATCCGCTGGTTTTTCCGGCATTTCACCGACAGCGTTTCGCAATACATCTTTGTGCTGGCGATCGTATTTCTGGCATCTTTCCTGGCTGAGGCCGCCGGCATTGAAGCCATTATCGGTGCCTTCTTTTCCGGACTGGTGCTCAACCGGTTTGTGCCGCACACCTCGCCCCTGATGAACCGGATTGACTTTGTGGGCAATGCCTTGTTTATTCCGTTTTTCCTCATCAGCGTGGGCATGCTGGTGGATGTAACGGTGCTGGTGAAAGGCTGGGGGGCCCTGAAAGTAGCTGCCGTAATTGTGGTAGTTGCGGTGGTAACCAAATACGTGGCTGCTATCATCACCCAGAAAGCATTTAAGATGCAACCCGTGGAAGGCCGGCTGATTTTTGGATTAAGCACCTCGCATGCTGCCGCCACCCTGGCCATTATCCTGGTAGGCTATAACATCATCATTGGGGAAACGCCCACCGGCGAACCCATCCGCCTCCTGAACGAAGACGTGCTCAACGGCACCATCCTCCTGATTCTGGTGAGCTGCGCCATCAGTTCTTTTGTGGTGGAGAAAGCGGCCCGCCAAATGGCTGCCGAGGAGGAAGCCGCTGCTGCCGGCGATACGCCCGCCGAAGGCGGCATCCTCATTTCGCTGGCGGTGCCCGAAAGCGTTCCGGAACTGATTGACCTTGGACTGATGATGCGACCCAAGAAAAGCGCCCTGCCGGTGTATGCCCTTCATATCGTGAGCGACGACGGCGCCGACAATGCCGCTGCGGTGGGTAAAAAAATGCTCGACAAAGCCATCAATCAGGCAGCGGCCACCGAAAACGAGGTGGTGCCCATATCGCGCTACGATAACAGCGTGGTGAGCGGTATCACGTACACCGTTCGGGAAAAACACATCACCGACCTCATTATCGGCCTCCACCGCGATGCGGATATGACCGGTGCCTTGGGCAAAACAACTCCTCAATTGCTCAACCGGATCTTCGAAACGGTCTTTATCTACAAACCTATAAAGCCGATTAACACGCTCAACCGCATGGTGATCCTGGTGACGCCCGGCGCAGAGGAAGAACCCGGTTTTGAAAGCTGGCACGAGCGGCTGATGACCCTCGCCAAAGAAGCCGGTTTGTCGGTAGCGTTCTATGCCAGCCCGGCTACCAACGAGCGCCTGCAGGCTTTACAGGTAGAGAAGGCCTATTCCGTATCCGTTTCCCACAAGCCTTTCACCGCCTGGGAAGACTTTTTGTTTTTTACCGGTGTGCTGGGCAAACAAGATCTTTTTGCCATTGTGACCTCGCGGCGCGACCAGGCTTCCTACCTCCCGGCGAGTGAGAAGCTGCCTTATTATCTTACTACTTACTTCCAGAAAGCCAGTATTCTGCTTGTGTATCCGCAGCAACCGGAACGCGGGTTGCCGGAAGAAGATGCAGGCCTCCATCCTACCAGCGCCTTGCCGGTTGGGAAAAAACGCTCGGAGCAGTGGCTGCGCCTGGCCAAGCAGATTTTCGGGAAGGAATGAAAGGGCCGGTACCATTTTCCCTTTTGTTCCAAAACAGACCGCCTGCCTTATGAAAAGCCTTATCTTCTTTTTGCTTCTGACAGGTTTTTACGCCGCCAGCGGCCAAACCCAAAACAGGCGGGTCGGCGGACAGGACTTTGTTTTTAAAACGGAGTCGCGGCTCAACGAAGACGCCCCGGATTCGATCCGGAAGCTTACGCTTTACCGGGACGGAAAGCCGCTTTTAACCCACACCATTCACGAAACCGCCGGCGATCACAACAGCGAGGCAGTTGCCCTGGGAACTTTTGAAACCACCGACTCCACCATTGTCTTCTATTCCTACTGGTCGCGGGCCGGCGATGCGCCGGCTTCGCCCTACGGCGTTCGCAAACAAGTGTATTCGGTAGGCCAGAACGGCACGCTCCGCCGCACCCATGCGGTGCTTTACATCGAAACTGCCCGCTCCGGCGAGTGGGCGCACAAAGGGATTACCTATTTATTCGATCCCCCCCAAAACGCAGCGCAGGAAGCGGCATTGCAACAATATATACGCGAGGTAGAAACCCAATACGGTGGCCGGTTTGTAAGGGGCAGGGCCCAAAAGGCCCTCTTCAGAGAGGTGCGCACAAAGCTAAAAAAAGAGATCGCCGAGGCCACCCGCAACTGGAAGGAAAGGTACAGCAATATGCTGGGCGGATATAAGATCTGAGACCTTCTTTTTTCCGGTAGTATTTTTGGCTGAAGCCAGGTGCGTTGCAACGTCCTTGGCTGCGCCGCTCTTTTTTACTCTTTGACTTCCCTCTACGCGCCCGCCGATGCCGATGCATAAAATCAGAAAGCTGTACCAGTGGACCACCACTATTCCCTTACTTGCAACCCTTTTATACCTGACGGGTTTGCTGGACAACAATATTTTTTTTCAGGCCGTTGCAGGCGTGTTGTTGATTTTCTGTGTAATGTCGGCGGTACACCATTCTGAGATTATTGCTTATCGGGTGGGGGAGCCTTATGGAACGATCATTCTGGCGGTTTCCATTACCATTATTGAGGTGGCGATTATTATTTCCCTGATGCTTTCGGGTGGGGAAAACTATGCCTCTTTTGCCCGCGACACGGTGTATGCCGCCGTGATGCTTATCCTGAATGGTATTGTGGGCCTGAGCCTTTTTATTGGTGGGCGGAAGTTCCACACCCAAACTTTTTCGCCGCATTCAGTAAAAATTGCTTTGGTATCGCTGGTTTCAATTGTGGCTTTTACCATGATTTTGCCGACCTACACCAAAAGTCAGGCAGGGCCGTTCTACACCAAAGCACAGCTTTTGTTTGAGTCTTTTGCCTGTCTGGCGATTTATACGGCCTTTATTGCAGCTCAAACCGTTCGGCACCGCGAATATTTTATTGCCGATGCACCCGAAACACCCGGTGAAAAAAGCAATCAGGTCTCCAATAAGGCCATGATTATCAGCCTGGTGTTTTTGCTTCTGAGTCTTACGATTGTTGTGTTGCTGGCCAAGACACTTTCGCCACCCATCGAGCGGTTTATCGTGAGTAACGGACTGCCCAAAAGCTTGGTCGGAATCATCATTGCCGCTATTATCCTGTTGCCGGAAGGCATTGCCGCCGTGAGTTCCGCCCGGAAAAACCGCCTTCAAAACAGCCTGAACCTGGCCCTCGGCTCGGCGCTGGCCAGTATTGGACTCACAATTCCCGCCGTATCCATAGCCAGCTTTATATATGGCTTCCCCATTGTGCTGGGGCTGGATACGCTTTCCATTATCCTGCTGGTAATTTCCATTTTCACGGTCATGCTGTCGCTGATTGGCGGACGCAGCAATGCGGTGTATGGCGTGGTATTGCTGGTGAACCTCGTTGCGTATATCTTCCTGACAATCAATCCCTAAAAATCTTTCCTTTCAAAGAGAAGGGAAAAAACGGCGCTTTTTGCCACAATTTCCGGAAATTGTGGCCCAACCGGCTTGCTGTATATTTTTATGAAGAAAGGCTTTTGGATCCTGGGACTGGTTGGCGTTTCGCTCCTGGCCGCAGCGGGCGTATGGGGTTACCGCTATATGCAGCGAAATCCCGGTGTTTCGGTTGGAAAGCCGGTGGATAGCCTCAACGGGGTGGTAGTATATTACAATGGCAGTGTCGGGAATGTTTCCGGGCGCAACACCACGGCCGACGGCTACAATCTGGGGCTGCGCTACCAGTGCGTTGAGTTTGTGAAGCGCTATTACTATGAGCATCTGGGTCATAAAATGCCCGATGCTTACGGCCATGCCAAAGATTTCTTCGACAAGTCGGTGACCGACGGCGCGCTGAATCCCAAAAGAGCGTTGCTGCAATTCACCAATCCAAGTGCCTCCAGGCCGCAACCCGACGACCTCTTGATTTTTAAAGGACATCTTCTAAACCGCTACGGGCACGTAGCGATTGTTTCAAAAGTGGCGGATGATAAAATCCAAATCATCCAGCAAAATCCCGGTCCGGGCGGCACGTCCCGCGAAACGATTCCGCTGCTTCAAAAGGAAGGGAAATGGCAGTTGGAGCACGGTCGGATTGTGGGCTGGCTGCGGAAAGGGGCCTGACGAATAAAGCAGGCTTGCGGAATGGCCGGCTATCCCGTTTCAAAAACCCCTCCGCGGCACTCCGTGAAAATCTTTGTGTTCTCCGTGGCCCGTATTTCCACCTGATCTCCCTTGTAAAACAACGTGAATCTCGCTTTAGGAGTATTCACTTTCAATTGGTTATAGTTGAGATGGCGGCCACAGAGAGCACAAAGAAGGCACAGAGGTCCACAAAGAACTGACGGGTGTCTCTGTTTCCATTATCATCTTAAAACAAGTTTCACGTTAAAATAAAGAAAAGGATCTTCGTTAGCAGGCTTCCAGCGGCGATTTTCGGGTGGTATAATTTACCCGGAATTCCACTTGTTTTTGCTGCGTACTGTCTTTCACCGCCGGCCCTTTCAATGTCAGGATAAGTTTATCTGGTCCGCCGGCCGCCAGTATGCCGGGTTCTGTACTGCCACAGGCACAACACTGATAAGTATTGACTTCCAATAAGGGCGATTGAAAATTGTAAAAATCACCGCCGACATTGTCTTTAATAAACTCAATAGTGCCGGATTGAAAAGAAAGACTGTCGCCCGGAAACCGATTGAGCTTTAGCGAAATAATAAAGCCAAATCCGATATCCACATTAGAATTTGTGTGATTCCCGTTTCTGGAAACGGAATAGTTCAGAAGTACGACGCTGTCTTTTTCAGAAATCCGGGTGTTTACAATCCGTTCCTGCCGGAAAGAATAAGTTTCTCCGTCCAGGATGACAACGGAGTTATCAACGCTCTCGCAAACGCTGCCGATCGGTTTGCACCGGTTACAGGATTGGAACACTACAGCGATTGCCAAGGTGAAGAGTACCGTCAAAACCAGTTGACGATTGGGAGCGAAAAGAAAACCGATAAACATTGTTTTGCAGATAGATTCAAACTAACCCCTTAATAAAATACAGCATAAATATAAATCATAAAGCAGACAATGGTTTCGGATTTCCGGGATTTCTGATCAGCCGGACCTTATTGTTATCTTGCCATTGCCCTACCTGCCGCTTTCCGGAAATGTACCTTCGCGCCATGCACTACCTGAGCGCCGAAAATATCTCGAAGTCCTTTGGCATCAAACCTCTTTTCCACAATCTTACTTTTCATATTTCCGGCGGCGATAAGATTGCCCTTGTAGCCAAAAACGGTTCCGGAAAAAGTACGCTTTTGCGCATTCTCTGCGGCCTTGATGTGCCCGACAGTGGCACGCTGCGCGTCAATAAAGACGTTTCGGTGGTGCTTTTTGAGCAGGAACCGCAGTTTGCCGAAGACCGCTCGGTGGCCGATAACATTTTCCATTATCCGCACCCGGCAGCCGTGGCCCTGCGCGACTACGAACTGGCCGTAGAAACCGGGGCCGACGCCGAAGCGATGAGCCGCGCCCTCGCCAAAATGGACGAACTCGGCGCCTGGGATTTCGATGCCAAAGTGAAGCAGATTCTGGGTAAGCTGAATATCCACAATTTAGACCAACCGGTGGGTACGCTTTCCGGCGGACAGCGCAAACGGGTCGCCCTCGCCCGCGTGTTGATTGATATTGGCTTTGAGCCCAAACACACCTTGCTGGTTATGGACGAACCCACCAACCACCTCGACGTAGGTATGGTGGAATGGCTGGAACATTACCTTTCCGCCGAAGCTATTACGCTCTTAATGGTGACCCACGACCGGTATTTTCTGGACTCGGTTTGTGAGGAAATCTGGGAGCTCGACGAAGGCAAACTCTACACCTACAAAGGCGACTACGAGCGCTACCTGGAGCAGAAAGCCGCCCGCATCGAAAGCACCGCCGCGAGCATCGACAAGGCGCGCAACACCTACCGCAAAGAATTGGAATGGATGCGCAAGCAACCCAAAGCCCGCTCCACCAAGGCCCGCGCCCGCGAAGACCGTTTTTACGAAGTGGAAAAGCAGGCCAAGCAGCGCATCACCGACGAGAAAGTGCAACTTGAGGCCAAGATGACGCGCCTCGGCGGCAAGATTGCGGAGCTGAAAAAAGTGTATAAATCCTATGGTGATAAGGTGATTCTCAAAGGCTTTGACTACACGTTTAATAAAGGTGAGCGGCTGGGCATTGTAGGCAAAAACGGCGCCGGAAAAAGCACGTTCTTAAACATTCTGCAAGGCATCGAGAAGGCGGATTCCGGAAAAATCAACATCGGCGACACGGTGGTGTTCGGCAATTTCTCGCAGACGGGCCTGCAATACAAAGAAGACGTGCGGATGATTGAGTTCGTGAAAGGCATTGCGGAAAACTTCCCGCTCGCCGACGGCTCCTCGCTCAGTGCGTCGCAGTTTCTGGAACGTTTTCTGTTTACTCCGGAGCAGCAATACACCTATCTCTCCAAACTTTCCGGCGGCGAAAAAAAGCGCCTGCACCTGCTGAGCATCCTGTTCCGCAACCCCAACTTTCTGATTCTCGACGAGCCGACCAACGACCTCGACCTGCCGACGCTCGCCGTGCTGGAAGATTTCTTAAGCGAATTTCCGGGATGCCTTATTGTGGTGAGCCACGACCGCTACTTTATGGACCGGCTGGTGGACCACCTGTTTGTGTTTGAAGGGGGCGGAAATATCCGTGATTTTCCGGGAAATTATACCCAGTACCGCATTGATTTGCGGG
This sequence comes from Bacteroidota bacterium, assembly GCA_023392185.1. Taxonomy (GTDB): domain Bacteria; phylum Bacteroidota; class Bacteroidia; order Chitinophagales; family Chitinophagaceae; genus UBA1952. The sequence continues at coordinate 37,154 of JAEVZP010000190.1, read as the reverse complement.
AAAAGGAGAAAGCCCAAAACGCCAAGGCCCAGGAAGCTAAAGCTGCCCAGCCGGTTGGGGAAATTTCCCCAAAATCCAGGCCCGCCACCAAGAAATTAAGCTATAAAGAGCAGCGGGAACTGGAGCAGTTGGAGAAAGAAATGCCGCAACTGGAAGCCGAGAAACTGCAACTTACCGAAGCGCTGAGTACCGGCACGTTGCCGTATGAAGAACTACAAAAACACAGCGACCGCATCGCCGAAATCACCGATTTGCTGGATGAAAAAGAGACCCGCTGGCTGGAACTGAGCGAGGGGTAGCACCCGCGACTTGACAAGTCCGCGTACGCCGTGTTGGTTGACTTGTCAAGTCTAAAGAACGGTTGCCATTCGGAATTGAATCGGTTTCCTAAATAACGTGAATCTCGTTTTAAGAAGATAATGACCACAGAGAACACGGAAGTGTTCACAGAGGTCCACGGAGACACCCGGTAGGTCTTTGTGGACCTTTGTGCTTTCTTTGTGCCTTTTGTGGCCTCTATTCAACTATAACTAATTGTAAATGAAGGCTTATAAAGCAAGATCCACGTTAAATAGAAACGCTATGGGCCTTCGTTTTCTTTGTCACCCTCGCAGCGGGTCTTCACAGCTTCTAAAATCGTGAAGATGAACTACGTTGCTGCTTCGCGGTCCCTTTCGGGAATGACAAAAGTCGCTGTCCGAAACAGCCGCTTCGGGTTTAGGAAACCGATTCAAGTCCGAAGAAAGCACTTTCCGTTTCAGACTTGTCAAGTCAACCAGCTAAATACCCGAGGACTTGACAAGTCGGAGAGGCTGACTGAAGCTGCGCGAAGGGTAGATTTCCGGAAAAATTTAAACGCTGGTATAGGGTTGCTGACTGGCTTTTGCAGGAAGCTTTCGGCGCTTCCGCGCCCGCATCCAGATCCAGACTTCCGATCCAACCAAAGCAAGCGCTAGCAGCAAAAGTTTATCGCCTCTGCCAATCGTAAAATCACCGGTTCGCAACCAGCGAATGCTTCCTGCTACCAGAAAGCAAGCAGCAAACACGGCCATAAACTGGCTTATTTTCCGGAATGCTTTTTGAGAATTCTTCATGTGCCCAACCGTTTAAGACACCTGAAAGATAATCAAATTCCCTAAACCTGTTCCAATGAAAACAGCGGTATCCATTTGCTCACTCCTATTCGCTCTTTTTTCCGGAAATCCGGCCGCCCGCGCCCAGTCGGTGACCTTCTACCTCTGTAACGATTGCACCTACCAAAGTGCCCGCGACGGCGAAACCATTACGTTTAGGACCAACGGAAAGGTAAAGATCAACGGCAAGCCCGCGCCGGCGTTTCGCTGCCTTAACAACGACGGTGTGGTGGAACTTTATTACAAAGGGAAATTAATCAACAACCTTAACTGGTATGAAGGGCAAAAGAAAGGCTACGAACTGCTCGACGACCGTGGCATTGGCTATACGCTGCTGCAATGCACCGGCGATATGCCCTCGGTTTCGGAATTGATGAACGGGAAGGGCAGAAAGCGGTAGGGTTTCGGTTATCCGCCCAGCAACGCATCTAACTTTACGGCTTGCGCCTCCCGGAATTGCGCTGCTATCTTTTGGGTTAAAAGAGGATATTCTTCCCGGCTGAAATTTCCCCAAATCCGGCCTTCCTCCAGCACCGCAATGTGGTCGCAGCAGCCCGTCAGGGTTTCGTAGATATGGGAGGACAGCAAAATGGTTTTGCCCTGCGCCCGCAACCGGAGGATAATGGTTTTCAGCAACTCGCAGGCAGACAGATCCAGGCCGTTGAACGGTTCATCCAGCAGCAGGAAATCTTTATCCTGCAACAAAACACCCAGCAAGGCCAGCTTTTTTTGCATGCCGGTAGAGTAGTGCTGCGCGTATTGGTCCAGCGGCAACTCAAAAAGCGCATTCCATTCGGCTATTTGTTGGCGCGATGTTCCGGGCGAGACAATCCGCAGGTATTCCGCGCCGGTCATGTACGCATAAAAGAAATGGTGGGTGGGCAGATAGGCCGTCCGGGCCGGTAGATTTTGGGGGAAATCAATCGTGTTTTCAAACCGGTGCATCTCAAAAAGAGTATCGAAAAGCGTTGTTTTGCCAGCGCCGTTCGCACCCAGGATTCCCTGAACGGTTCCTTTTTCGATTCTTAAAGAAACACCTTTCAACACCGGCGTTTTGCCCCAGGCGAAATGAAAGTCTTTTAACTCCAGTAAGGTTGCAGCGCCCATTTGGCTTTCCGGTATTTTTGATATAAAAGGTAAATCGACAAGGGCAGTAAGGGCGCAGCGATGCAAAACACAATCGGCTCTAAGACGCGCTGACCCGCCGAGAGCGGCTGTGGAAAACGACTCAGAGGCAAAAGCAGCCAGTAGAGACACAGCACCTGCGCCACGACAAGACAAAACAGTAAAAAAGCCGTTTCCTCTAAGTGCGGGTAAAGAAGAAGTTGCACTATTACCAAAGGCAACGCCACCAGAGTAAAGAAAACGACATTTTGCCGAACCTTTTTTAGCAGGGCTTTCCTGCTGCCACCGCCCAATTGCACTTCCGGCGGCGCATCCCACTCCAGATTTCCGGAAAACAGCAGCGCCAGAACGAGAAGGGCAACACCACTCACTGGAACCCGTATCAAGGCAGCCAACGAGGTTCCATACAGCACCAGAAACAACCCAAAATACCGGCGTAGCACCGCTTTCCATTCGTAGAGATCCACTGGTAGCAAACCCGTAAGACGGCGTATCGACCGAAAGCGGGCTTGCATTTTAAACCGGTTACCGGCCGGCAAAAAATACAAACAACCTGCAACCAGCAATACCGGGATTGCCCACAACCGGTCGGCTGGCTCCGCACATCGGATCCAAAAGAATACTTCCAGCGGCAACACCCAAAAAAGGTTTTCTATCGTCAGCAACAGCCGCGATCGCGGCCCCAGCAACCGCAGGAAAAAAGCGTCTTTCCGGCCGAAATGAATACTGAGAAGCAGTATTCCCAACAGACTTTGAAAAAAAGCCGGATGCAGGCGGGTGAGTTGCAAAAAAGCTTGTGCGACACCGAAAAGTATAAACGGAGCCAGCAGCAAAAGCCGCCAGCCGCCGTCGCGGAAGATGCGGCCGACACGCAGAATCTTAAAGCGCAAGAAAGGATCTATCACAAAAAATGCTCCGGAAAACCGGCTTTTAAACGGGCTTCAGGCCAGTTTTCGTATTTTACGACAGACGGCATACTTTTTGGGCGCTTACAGGCAATGCTGTGCGGTAAAATATGGAACTGCTGCCACCCGGTTTTGCCGTTTCTACCTGCCTGAAACAACTACCGGAATCTTTTCCGGCGGCTTTTCTCTTCTTTGCTATGAACACCAAATTTAAATACGGAACCGTTGTGGAAGCGCTCGACGCGCTGCGCCAGGATGGTTACAACAAAGACTTCCAGATTACCGGCGACGGCGTGACGGTTGATGGCGAAAGCTATGGCGCCGACGACCTGCGCATTGAGGTAGTGTATCGCTATGAAGGCGCTACCAACCCCGGCGACGAAGCTTCTACCTATGGTATTGCCACTTCCAGCGGCGTCCGCGGCGTGCTGATTGTTACCGACGGCACCTATGCCCACAACGCTTCCTCCCGGTTGCTTCAGCAACTGCACGAAGCCAAAAATGCCCGGTACCGATAAGGCCCGGGTGGCCCTTTTTTATTCTTTTAAACCCTAAATCCCTTTTCTGTTTTATGACGATGAACTATGTGCTTCAGAAAGTAAAATCCATTCAGGACCCTTGCTGCATTACCATTCTGCTCAACACCCACCGCACCCTGCCGGATAACGAAAAAGATCCCATTCTGCTTAAAAACCTGATTAAAGAAGCGGCCAACCGCCTGCCGGCGGAATGCACCGATGCAGATGCCCACAGCCTGATCGAAAAGCTGCACCAGCTGGCCGACTCAATTGATCACCGCCATAATCTCGAAAGCCTGGCCCTTTTTGTCAATAAAGATGTAGCTGAGTATGCCCGCATGCCGGTACGCACCGAAAACCGCGTCGTCATCGGCGACACCTTTGCGACCCGCGACCTGCTCCGGGCGATGAACGAAGAGAAATCTTACTACGTTCTCGTCTTGGGCCGCGACAAAGCCCGCCTGATTCATGCCCATAACGACCGCCTCGTGTACGAGCCTATGGGTGCTTTTCCCCGCATCAACACCTTCCTGGACCCGATGCAGGACAACAGCGCGCCCCTCGGCGACCATGGATTGGTGCTGCAACAGGAATTTCTCAACGATGTAGATAAAAAAGTGCAGGAAGTGGTCAACCATATTCCGCGTCGGGTGCTGGTTTGCGCCGAGGAATCGACCTACCACCACTTCATGAAAGAAGCCGATAAAAAGACGTTTTATATGGGCCCGGTTTTCGGCAACCGAACCGACGAAAAAGCCGCCCAAATCGTTCGCGACGTGTGGCCAACCGTTTTGCAGATCCGCAAGGAAGAACTGCGCCAGCGTACCGAAGAGCTTGAAAAAGCACAAGGCGCCGGCCAGGTGCTCAGCGATATCAATGACATCTGGCGCGCGGTAAACGAAGGCCGGGGCCGTACCGTTTTTGTGCAGAAAGGATTTATTCAACCCGTCCGCCACGCCGGCGACGCGCTGGAACTGCTACAACCCGGAAACGGCACCACTGCCGACCGCACCAACCTTATTGACGACATCGTAGACGACATTGTGGAGGTGAATGCTCAGAAAGGTGGCGATACCGTGTTTGTGGGCGACGGCGACCTGGCGCCCTACAATGGTATTGCCTTAGTTACCCGCTATTAAAGGCGGTTTTGCAGAAAATAAAAAATCCCGGCAGACGCGCTTGTCTGCCGGGATTTTTTCCGGAAATATTCTTTGAAACTTAGGATTTCCGACCGTGATCGAAGTTGTCGTTGGCTTCTTTTTCTTCTTTGCGCAGATTCGTGTTGGAGCCTTTCGGGTCGGAGGTATCGCCGGCGGTGGAGACGCTTTGATCGTCCGGGTTATTAGCGGTGGCCTGGGCGCTGCGGTTGTTTTGGTTTTCCTGCTGCTCGTTCTGCGTTTGATTGGGCTGTTGGGAGCCGTCGCGCTGCGTGTTTTGCGTTGCCATAAGTGATAAAAGATTTGGGTTTAGAATGCTTAATTCCCACCAATGCCATGCCGCCGGGCAAACAATTTCCGGAAAATGGCCTCAAATTTCCGGAAATTTTACTGTCTGTCCGCCGCCAGGAGGGCATAAAAATCCGAGTCTTCATACACGCCGTCCACCAGATAATGGCCGCGCGCGGTGCCTTCTTTCCGGAATCCATAATGATGCAGCAGCCGCACGGAGGGTTCGTTGTAATCCGCCACAAAAGCTTCAATCCGGTTGAGGCGCATCTCCCTAAAACCATATTGGAGCACGGCGGCCAGCGCTTCTTTCATATAGCCCTTGCGCTTGTCGCCGTCGTCGCTTAGCAAATAAAAAACCTCGGCGCGGTCGTGGAGGCGATTCCAGGTGTGGTAGCCGCATTGCCCAATCGTTCGACCACTTTCTTTTTCTACCAGCAAAAAAACCAGCAGGGAAAGCCGGTCGGTTTCCATGCCTTGCTCCACCATATTCCGGTATTTTTCGTAGTCCTTTTCGCTTGCGGCAAATAATTTCCGGAAATCGGCCTCGCTTTGGCTTTTGAAAAGTGATGTGATGCGGGCGGGCGTGATGCAGTGCAGCCGGAGGCGGGAGGTTTGAAGTATTGTTTCGGGAGCTTCCATAAAAAGATTTTCAGGCCAAAAAGTGGGCTCATTTCCGGCGCAATTTCCTTTAAAACCAACTGGCCAGTTGTTTTTACACTGCTTTTCCGGAACCACTGCCTTCAATACTCTGCGGATACCGGAACCGGTTTTGCGGGTCGTACTGCGCCTTTAGCTTCCGGAGCTTTTCATAATTGCTGCCATAATACGCGTGTTGCCAATCCGGAAATTCCACATCCGGATAATTGCGGTACTGCGCAGTAACGCCCCGGCCGCGCACCAGTTGCTGAACTGCCCGGAAACCTTCCAGAATTTTGGCTTCCCCAGCCGGTGAATCGTAGTAGCCTTGCAGTTCGCTGAGGAACGGAAAGGGGCGGTGCGGATAGCAGGAAGCCGTCTTAAATTCCGGACTGTCAATCGCGCCGCCCAGCGTATTGACCTGAAAAATCAATCCCGGGTGGGTAATAATTTCGTTGAAAATAGCCGTTGCCGCCGAAGCGATGTCGCTGAAATAATTGTAGTAGCCACACGACGCGTTTTTAAAATACAGCGGATCGGGCCGGCCATAAAACCGTTGCAGCGCTTCCGGAAAAGACTTGCCTTCCGAGGTAGAGGACTTCACCGAACGAGCCCCTTCAGCCAGGCGGTCGGTGATCTCACTCATATCGCCGTCGCCGTAGTTGGTAAACAGCAGCGTGAGAGTTTTGCCGTTTTGAACAAAAGCGCCAAAGCCTTCGGGTGGCAGTTGCTCAGTCAGAATCATCCACAGTTGGAGCATTTCGCCAAAGGCAGGCCCGTCGGAAATCGTGTGTTTTATGGTAACCGTCCGGAAGATCTTGGGCATGGGAAGCGGCTTGAATTTCAGCGACGTAATCACGCCGAAATTGCCGTTTCCACCGCCTTTCAACGCCCAGAGCAAATCGGCATCGGTAGCGGCTTCCACTACCTGCCCGTCGGCTTTTACCACGGTCGCGTCCACGAGACTGTCGCAGGTAAGGCCGTATTTCCGGCTGAAAAAACCATAACCGCCGCCGAGCGTCAGTCCGGCAATGCCCACGCCGCCGCAGGAGCCCGCCGGGATCAGTTTTCCTTTCGCGTACACCTGACTGTGCAGTTCCTTCAGCAGCAGTCCGGGGCCCACGCTCACCGTGCCGTCGTCATTCATGCTCACGGCTTTCATTTGCGAGACATTCACCACCAGTCCGCCGTCGTTGGAAGAAAAGCCTTCAAACGAATGTCCGCCGCTTTTGACGCTCACCGGCAGGTCCTCTTTTTGCGCCAGTTGCAGCGCGTGTTGCACGCCGGCCACCGTAAAGCACACGGCGATATACTTCGGCAGCAGGGAGATCCGCTTGTTATAAGAAATGTTGTATTGCGCATACCGGGCGTCGTCGCGTTGGAGCACAATCACGTCGCTTTCCGAAATCTGCGAGGGCTGATTTTGGATTACTTCCACCGTTTCATTTGGAGAAATATCCTCTCCCGAAGTCCCATTTTCCCCCTTGCGCTCGTTGAAGCAGCCCGCCAGGGGCAGAAAGCCGAGGCTGAGACCGCCGAGTAATTTCAGGAAATCGCGTTTGGAAAGGTTTTGAGGTTTCATAAGCGTGTTACGACTTGACAAGTCCCCGGAGATTATGCAGGATGACTTGTCAAGTCTAAGGTAGGGCTTGCAAGGTTTGCTTTTCAGGCTGTTAAGTCAGGGTAAGATGCGCTTTTTCAGACTTGACAAGTCGATCTACAAAGCGTACGAGGACTTGTCAAGTCGCGCGACCCGCTACCGAATGCCATTTTTTTCCACCCAATCGCGGTACACTTTGGCATTTTTCTCCTGCTCGGCCAGCGTTTTGGCGTAGAGGTGATAGCCGGGCCGCGAGGGGTCGGCCACGAAGTACACAAAATCGGTTTTTTCCGGGGCCAGCACCGCATCTATTGCCGACGGATTGGGCATACAAATCGGACCGGGTGGCAGGCCGCGATTCATGTATGTGTTATAAGGCGAAGGAATGCGCAGGTCTTTGTAATACACCCGCTCAATCTTGGTAGTCCACGCCCCAGTCTCGGCTTTTTTGGCGAAGATGACTGTGGGGTCGGCATCCAGCTTCATGCCCAGTTTCAGGCGGTTGTGATACAGTCCGGCCACGCGCGGCTGCTCGTCTTTCTGATAAGACTCCAGCTGCACGATTGAAGCCAGCGTCACGGCTTGGAGCTCGGAGAAACCTATTTTCTGAAGCTGCGCCCGCTTTTCCGGCGTCCAGTATTTTTCAAAAGGCGCAACGATTTTGGCGATGATTTCATCCGGCGTTTGCGTCCAGTGGAATATGTAGGTGTTTGGGGAAAGGCAATAAATCCATTGCAGCGTATCTAAGCCTTGGGCTTCTTTGCGTTTTCCAACCGCTTGTATCAGGCTTGGTGCGGAGGCTTCCAGCAAGGGATCCAGCTTGGAAGCCAGCTCAAAAACGCTGTTGTAGTTGCCCACCGTGATTTGAATATCATCCTGGTGGCCAAATTGCAGCTGCCGGACAATGTCTTTGTTGGTAGCGCCTTTCTTAATGGTGTATCGTCCGGGGTGGACGCGCTTGAGCTCTAAACTCGCCGCTGCGCTTTTAAAAGTTTCGAGGTCTTTAACATGCGGCCGCAGCGAGTCTAACGCGGTTTGAATCGTCGCGCCGGTAGGTAGGAACAGTTTGAAATCGGCAGGGACGTTTTCTTTAGATCGGTCGAAATAGCCGCAACTGCCGAGGAGTAATATCAGCAGCGCTAAACCGAAAAGCGAAATCTTTTGGGGCACGGGGAAGTGGAAAGCGTTTTGCTGCAAGATAGGTGCGGAGCTGTTTCCCCAAACCTATAAGGTTTTTGAAACCTTATAGGTTTTACCGCTTCTCTAATGCGCCTCCAGCCAGTTCTTCCCGCTTTCCGTTACTTGCCCCGGTTGAGCCTTCTGGAAGATAACTTTTTCCAGATGCTGTGCGCCAACCCAATTTCTTTATCAGTCAGCCCGAAATGGCCTCTCAGAATGATTTGATTGGTGACTTTTAAAACCTCGTCAATGGGCGTTTTTTCCCGAATCAGCTTGTCAATCTGAGGCAATAGCGCAGCGTTTTTGTCGCTGTAAGGCAGTAAGATGCGTTCTGCTTCATTCGGCATCAATTCCAGGACACCGCCGCCGTGGCTTCTGCCGCTCACTTCTGAGAAAGCAAGCGACAAAGAGTTATAGTAGCTTGCGGTAAAAGCCCGAAGGTTCACACCCGGTTTCAAAAAAACGCGATGCATGGTGTCGGTGGTGTAGGCCCCCGCTTCGTTGATAATCAGTCGCGGATACAGGTTGTTGCGCCTGATGAAAAGGGCGTCTGAAACCTTTAGAGAAGGCACCACAAACCAGTTGTCCCGGATGCTTGTTTTGTATCCCTTATGGATGCCGAGCGCTTCTCCCTGTGCGATATACCGGGATGCGCCTTCCTGCTGCGCCAAGTGCTCGTTTCCCTGAAAAACAAGCAGGTGCGCTCTGGCAGTTGAGGTCTTGTTTTTCAACCAGTCATCGTCTGTAAAAACCACGCTGTTCACCTGCACACTCCTGCCTACCATAGGTTTGGCATAAGCGTGCAGGTTATATTCTTCTACCGTTTGGAGCGGAACCGTAAAAAAATCGTTTGAACCGGTCGTAATGCCGACTTCCACCCGCGCAAATTTTCCCAGTGTAGGAAGGTTTTTTTCATGGGCGATGTGCTCCAGAAAATCAATCTCTTCCTGCTCCAAAAAATAAAAAGTCCATTTATTGCTTTTGAAATCAATCTTCTTCTGCGGACTTTTTAGCCTTGAAACATCCAGATTTTTAAGCTCGCTCGCGTCGCGTAGCTCAATGTGCTCGATGTTGTGCAGCGCGGTAGCGTTTTTTTCACAAAGAAGCAAAACCACTTCCTGCTGAATGTCCGGAAATACCAGTTTTTCAAAGGAGATGATATTGATTTTGTTGTAAAAAGAAGCGAGAAATTTCCGAAGTTGCTGCGCAAAAGAGACCTGTAGAATCTCCGCCGGCAGTACAAAGCCGATTTTTCCGCCTGTATCCTTCAAAAGCAGCGAAGCGCCCACTACAAACGAAACCCAGGCGTTGGTAAGCTTAGAATATGTCAGCCCGGCTCTAATGAAAATATCGCCTGCTTCGGCCTGTTGCGCTTTGTCAAAAAACTGATAACGAATATAGGGTGGGTTTCCCACCACCAAATCGAAGCGCTTGTGCGTGTTGTTGCAATAAGTATGGAAGTCGGTGTTCAGAACCTGCTTATTTGAAAGCGCTATTTTGTCTGCTTTAGCGGCCTCTGTTTCGTCCAGCTCAACTGCTGTAATGGAGTTATAAGCAAAGCCGTTTTCGGCTAGTTGCGTCAGAAATACGCCGTCGCCGCAACTGGGTTCCAGAATATCAGAATCGGTACTCCCGTTTATACCCCAGCGCAAAACAAATTCTGCAATCGGAGCGGGCGTATAAAAACCACCTCTTAGTTTTTCTGCGGATGCCTGTGTGATAAGTTTCATTTCTCTTTGTTTTTGTTGTTCTTCAGATACGCCACCTTCTCTTCTGCCACTTTCAAAACCTCAGGGGCAAAATCTTCATCGTCCATTACCTGCTGCACTACGGTATCGCTCAGAAAAGCGATTCGCAGGTCTTTTTCGCTTACGTCAAAAAATGCAGCAAATTGCTCAATCATTTTCCGGGAAGGTTTGCGGCTGTTTTTCTCAATTTTCCCCAGCATAGAAGTGTCTATCTGCAGCGCATCGGCCACCTCGCGTAGGGGCAACTGCCGCGCTTCCCGAAGCGCTTTCACGATTTCGCCAAAAGAGGTTCCGGTTAGCATATTTTGGACAACTTCAGTCCAAAGCTAAACTTCAAAGACTGAACAACCAAAATAAATTCCGGATATTTCCGGAAATCAACCGATTTCGAGAATGAATTCGCCGGCATTGCCGGTAGTAAACAGCCGGGCGTTTTTGCCAATCAGATTTTCACGGGCGATAAGGCTTTTGGCGCTTCCCCAATGGATTTGCGTCATGGAGTTTCGCTGGCTGTATGCGCGGGTGTCTGTTCGGGTGTTGTGCGTAAGCGAGAGGCGAAAGGTACCTGCATTTTTCCCTTCAATCACAATCGTAAAAAGAGCTGTAGCGCGTTCCAGATGTGCTGTCTGTGGTCTTTCGTCGGGTGTCCAATTCAGAACAGTAAAGACGATATCCCGGAAGTAATGCCGCTGATCAATGTCTTTCGTTTGCCCTTTCTTGAACAGCATGGAGCCAGTGGGGTTTGTAACCGAACCTTTGGGAATGTTCAGGTCCCGCGTGGTGAGCGCGCCACTCTCCCAAACGAGCTTTTCGGGAATAGCAGTCTTTTGATTCTTGCCGGCAGCAGGTGTCTTTGCCGCCCTGCGAACCTTTCTGCCTGAAAACGCGGCAGGAATGCCGGCAGCGGCTCTTTTGGGAAAAATTTTGGAAGTAACATTATCTGATTTTACAGCGCGGCTCTGTTCCTGTAATACTTTTCGTTCGGCCTCGGTAGGAACAAGGCCCGCATCTGAGAGCACTGCAATAAGCGCTTCATCCAGCCTTTTCAGGTTCGGGTCTGAGTAGTCAAAAAGCCCTTTAAAGGAACCTTTTAATTGCTGAACGATGTTTCGTTCCGATTCAATCCTAAGGTCCAGACTTAAGTGCACCGACGCTTCAACATTCGCAAATAGCCCTTGGGCAGTAAGGTTAGACGAGCCGATTATCACTTCTGCTTTGCCGTCGCCTTCAAACAAATAAATCTTAGGGTGGAAAATAGAAACACCCGGCTGATAAAAAATATAGGAATTCACATCCAGCGCCAGCAGTTCTTCCAATGCCTCTTTAGAAGTCCCTTTCTGGTCAATTCCTACAATAACAGCGACTTTTTGGAGGTGAGGTCGGGCATTTTCAATAAGCGCTGCAAGCCCCCGAACGCCCGCTACGCTCGCAAATGCAGAAATGCCCGTAAAGCTGTGAAGCGCCTCGTCCGAGAACAACTTTACCAGCTTGTGGCCTGCGGAATTTTCTGCCGCTGCGTTATAGCCCTGCCCGATTATATTGATGTCCATATTGCTGTTTGCCTGAAAGGTGTGTTATCTGTACCGCTTCTCTAATGCGCCTCTAACCAATTTTTCCCAAAACCCGTCTCCGCTTTAATCGCCACGCCGTTCGGCAAGGTCATCGCGCTTTCCATACAGGTTTCAATTAGATCCCGGACTTCTTCCAACTCGCGGTTCGGCACGTCAAAAATGAGTTCGTCGTGAACCTGCAACACCATGCGGGATTCTAACGGGCGCTTTTTGAGTTCGCGGTGCACCGCAATCATGGCTTTCTTAATCATGTCTGCCGCCGTTCCCTGAATGGGCATGTTAATGGCGTTGCGCTCGGCAAAGCTTCGAACGGTTGGGTTGGAGGAACGAATGTCGCGCAGCCAGCGGCGGCGACCATCCAAGGTTTCGGCGTACAGGTGCTCTTTGGCAAAGGCCGTACGTTCCTCAATATAGCTCTGAATGGCCGGGTATTGTTCAAAATACGCTTTGATAATCTCACTTGCTTCCTTGCGCGGAATGCCCAGTTTCTCGGCCAGCCCAAACGCGCTTTGCCCGTAGATAATCCCGAAGTTGGTCGTCTTGGCCACGCGGCGCATATCACTGGTAACCTCGCTTTCCGGAACGCCAAACACCTTGGCGGCGGTGGCGGTGTGCACGTCGCGGCCCGTGGCAAAGGCTTCCATCATGGTTTCTTCCTTGGCAATAGCGGCGATGATGCGCAATTCAATCTGCGAGTAGTCGGCGGAAACGAGCGTCCAGTCTTCGCCGCGCGGCACAAAAGCTTTGCGGATTTCGCGGCCCCGGTCGGTGCGCACCGGAATGTTTTGCAGGTTGGGATTGGAAGACGAAAGCCGCCCCGTGCTGGCTACGGTTTGGTTGAAAGAGGTATGAATCCGGCCGGTTTTGGGATTTATCAGTTGCGGCAGGGCATCCACATAAGTGGCCTTGAGCTTGGTCAGTTCTCGGTAGGCGGTAATGGCGTCGATAATGGGGTGTTTGCCGCGCAGCTTGGCCAGCACATCCTCGCCGGTGGCGTATTGGCCGGTCTTGGTTTTGCGCCCGCCACCTTCAATTTTCATTACGTCGAAAAGCACTTCGCCCAGTTGCTTTGGCGACCCGATGTTGAACCGCAAACCCGCTTCGGCAAACACCTGCTCCTCGGCAGCCACAATGTCTTCGGAAAGCACTTTGCTGTAATCGTTCAGGAACGGCACGTCAATGCCAACGCCCTCAAACTCCATATCGGCGAGCACGGGCACCAGCGGCGCTTCTACATCATGAAAAAGTGCCTCCATTTTCTCGGCCTTCAGCATCGGCTCAAAAACGTCTTTCAGCTGCCACACCACGTCGGCGTCTTCCCCGGCATATTCTTTCACCAAATTCACGTCCACGTCACGCATCGTTAGCTGGTCTTTGCCTTTCTTTCCAATCAGGGTGAGGATCGAGACCGGCTCGTAACCCAGGTATTTTCCGGAAAGAAGATCCATGTTGCGCTTGCCTTCGGGCTCCAGCAGGTAGTGCGCCAGCATTGTGTCCCAGACACGGCCTTTCGGCTCCACGCCATACCATTTCAACACAATGAAATCGTACTTCAAATTCTGCCCGGCCCAGGTAATGGTTTCATCCTCAAAAAGCGGGCGGAAACGGTCCAGAATGGCGTCGGCGCGCTCGCGGTCGGCGGGCACAGCCACGTACCACGCTTCGCCTTTTTCCACACAAAAACTCATCCCCACCAACTCGGCCAGGTTGGCGTCGGTGGAAGTGGTTTCGGTGTCAAAAGAAATAACCTTTTTTCCGGAAATCTTCTCTAAAAGTGCATCTATCTCTTCGTTGGTTTGAACGAGGTGATAGGTGTGCGGCGTGTTTTGGATATTCTTGTCCACCACATGCGTTTCAGGACTTTCCTCGGTGCTCAAAATGGTGGCAGTCGCGGGTTGCACGCCCGGTTGCAGGTGGGCCGGCAACGGATTTCCGAAAAGGTCCAGCGCGCCCTGCGTAGTAACGACCGGCGGGGCGAAATCATCGCCCAGAATGCGGCGACCGAGGGCTTTAAATTCCAGCTGGGTAAAGATTTCGGCCAGGGCCTCACGGTTCCAGTCGCCCACATGGCAGGCCTCTTCGTCAAAATCCACCGGCGCATCGGTTTGGATGGTCGCCAGGTGCTTGCTCATAATCGCCGATTCAATACCGGCGCGCACTTTCTCGCCCAGTGCTCCTTTGATTTTATCGGCGTTGGCAATCACGCCTTCCACCGTTTCGTATTCGGCCAGGAGCTTGGCGGCGGTTTTTTCGCCCACGCCCGCAATGCCGGGAATATTATCTACGGCATCGCCCATCAGGCCCAGAATATCAATCACCTGACTCACGCTTTTAATGTTCCACTTGGCGCAAATGGCGGCGCTGTCAAGGATTTCATGCGAAGAGCCCATGTAGCCGGGCTTGTACATGTAAATGCCGTCGCCCACCAGTTGGCCCATGTCTTTGTCGGGCGTCACCATATACACCTCGTAGCCCTGGGCGGCGGCTTTTTTGGCGAGGGTTCCAATCACGTCGTCGGCCTCGTAACCTTTGGAGGAAAGGCAGGGCAGGTTGAATCCTTCGATGATTTTCTGAATGTCGGGCAGGGCGCTGCTGATGTCTTCGGGTTGCTCGGCGCGGTTGGCTTTGTAATCGGCATACACGGCGGTGCGGTGCACGTCGGTGTCCGATTTTCCACCTTCAAACACCACGGCCAGGTGGGTAGGTTTTTCTTTGTTAAGAAGGTCAAGCAGGGTATTGGTGAAGCCAAACTGCGCGTTGGTGTTGCGACCGGCGCTGGTAATGCGGGGCGAGCGAACAAGCGAAAAATAGGCGCGGTAGATGAGCGCCATGGCATCGAGGAGAAACAGCTTTTTGGACATGGTGGTTGGAGCTTCGCGTTGGAGCCTTAGGGGCGTTGGAATTTCACGTTGGAGCCCTTCGGGCGTTGGAGAGCGTTTGAATTTCCGGAAAACGGCTCTTGTTTTAAAGGGATTTTCCGGAAAAAGAGAAACAAAGATGCGGCCTGCGGGGTTGGAGCGGGTGAAAAAATATCCGGTTCCTAAAGAGACATTTCCGGAAAAAGAAGCGCCGGCGAGCAGGTGGGAAGTCTCGTTGCCGGCTGCGCCTTTGAAAGCCAACTTTCCCTCGCCGGGCATGTTTCTTTTCAAAGGCTTTTAGCAATCTTTGCCGTCCGCTTTTTGTATCTTCACCCCAACAACATTCAAAAAACCTTTTTTCTTCCCATGCTTCCCGAAAATCAGCATCCTTCCTTCACGACCATTCCGGCCGAACAGACGCGGCAGGTAGGCGTGGCTAAAAAATTCATGGCGTCTGTCTTCCTGTGGATGTTTGGCGCCCTGGCCATCTCGGCGGTTTGCGCCTGGCTTTTTGCCACCAACGCCAATCTGCTGGGCTACCTCGTGAACTTTGAAACCGGACAGCGAACGGGTCTCGGCACGCTTGCGATCTGGGCGCCGCTCCTGTTCGTAATTGCAATGTCGTTTGGGTATCAGAAATTTTCCTCTACCGTCATGACGGCGCTTTTCATTGCCTACGCCGCCATTATGGGCATCAGCCTGTCGTTTATCCTGCTGGTGTACACGGCAGGGTCCATTGTTTCCTGCTTTGCCGCTGCGGCGCTGATGTTTGGCATCATGGCCGTGATGGGGTACACCACCAATAAAGACCTAACTTCTTTTGGCCGCATTATGTTTATGGGCCTGATTGGGATTGTGGTGGCTTCGCTCATTAACTGGATGATTGGCTCGCCGATGCTGGACTGGATTATTTCCATTGTCGGCGTAGCGGTATTTACCGGCCTGACGGCCTATGATGTGCAGAAGCTGAAACTCATCGGTCAGGGTTTCGAGGTGAACCCCGACGGCACGGTGAGCACGTCTGAAAACGTCAAGAAGGCGTCTATCTACGGCGCACTGACCCTGTACCTGGATTTCATCAACCTGTTCCTGATGATTCTGCGTCTTTTTGGCCGCCGGAACTAAGATTTTCCGGAAATTGCTTTTAAAGAAAAGGGACGCGAAACATTTCGCGTCCCTTTTTTGTGCCTATAAAGACAATCGGCTGTAGCGCTGTTTCGGTCCCTATCTTTTGTCATCCCGGAACGGGAACCATGCAGAAAGCAAGCCGCCAAAGACCCCGTTCCGGGGTGACAAAAGAACTGTAAAGCAACCAGCGTTTCTTTCACACTCCTTTGCTCCGGCAAATGCGCTATTTCACCGCAGCTGCCACCACAAATTCGCCGTCAATCCAGCCTTTCACCTCAATCACGTTTTTAAAATCCGGACGGTCGATCACAAAAACAGCTTCGCGCAAGCTGCTGCACGGGCAGAAGTATTTCAGCTCAATATCGCGCAGCTGCAGGCCGGAAATATTCGCCCATTTATAAGCTGCTTCCTTGGCACTCCAGGCCCAGAGGAGGTTTTCATCACTGTTCTTAAAAAGATCTTTTTCGGGCTGCGACATATATTTCGGGCTGATACCGGCAATGCCTTCTTTGGGAATCTGAATATCGATCCCGCAGGGAAGGGCATCCGTCACTACGGCGGCTACGTAGGGAAAAGAATGCGACAGGGAAAAGGCTCTTCCGGAAATTTCCGGCGCGTGGGGCTTGCCGTTGGCGTCAATGTGGATTTCGGCAAATTCGATTTCCGGCCACAGGTGCTGCACCAGAAAGCGACCGGCCAGAAACTCGATGCGCCGCTGCCCGTGGCGGATATCGGATTGCAGGCCGGTGCGGGAAGCAAAGAACACTTCCGGCTCTTCGATGCGCCAGATGGCGGCTTGCGCGTGCGGGTGGGGCGACCAGGATTTGAAAAGCGGCATTTCTATTAAAGGGATTAGGGATGAATGGGTTTTGGGTAGAGACAAGGCATGCCTTGTCTTTGCCGGTACCACGGATAGAGGCCTGTATTTTCCGGAAAGCTCAGACGTGATTTGTAGAGAGGAGGCATGCCTTGTCTCTACGGGCCGGGGATTAGAAGATAAGGCGTAAAGATTGTACCGATAAACAGGTTTAGGAGCGCCCTTTTCCGGAAAGTGCACCTTGTCTCGAAACGATAGCGCCTGTGCGTTCCATTTTCATCGTCCTTTTCACATTGCGCCCCTACAGGATTACCTTCGCTGCCGATTATGATTCTCTCCGACGCGCGCATTCTCGAGGAAATTGAAAAGGGTTCGATTGTCATCACGCCTTTCGACCGGACTTGTCTGGGATCCAATTCTTATGACGTGCACCTCGGCAAAGCGCTCGCCAGATATAAAGATGCCACCCTGGATGCCCGGAAACACAACGAAATCGAGCATTTTGAAATTGGGGAAGAAGGGATTGTATTGCAGCCCCACGAGTTTTATCTCGGCGTAACGCTGGAATACACCGAGACCCACGCCCATGTGCCTTTTCTCGAAGGCAAAAGCTCGACGGGCCGTTTGGGCATTGATATTCATGCCACCGCCGGCAAAGGCGATGTGGGTTTCTGCGGCCACTGGACGCTGGAGATTTCCGTGAAGCAACCCGTGCGCGTGTATGCCGGAATGCCGGTGGGACAACTCATTTATTTTCCCGTAGAAGGCGAGATTCTGGTGCCGTATAACCAGAAAGCCAATGCCAAATACAACGCCCAACCCGGTCTGCCGGTGGAGAGCGCCATGTGGCGGAACAAATTTTAAGTACAAAAAGGCCGTATGCTGAGTAAAATATCTCCCCGCCAACTTTCTGCCGGCACAGAAGCCGTTGTCGTTGCGCTTTCCGAAACCGAAGCCGGAAAAATGTATCAGGAAGCTGCGGATGCCGCTGCCGAAGCCGCCCGACTCGAATTTGCCAACGGTATCAACGGACTTATGGTGCGGCTGATTCGGCAGGATCAGTTTGAATCCCACGCGGTGCTGGTGCTGGAGCGCCTGTATCCCATGGACTTTCGCAGTATTGAAGTGGACAAGCGCAAGGCCCTTTTGGAAGTGCTGAGCGATGAACTGCGCGAGCTGCACGAAGCCGGTTTCGTACACAACCACCTGCAGCGCGAAGCGGGCTTTACGAGCGGCAAATGGGACAATATCCTGCTCACCGACAACAGCCTTCGCCTCATCGATGCCGGTCGCTCCCTGCTGCGAAGCGAAACCGACGAAGCGACTTTCGACGCTGCCGTAGCGGCCGAGTTGCAGACTTTAGAGGCTTTTGGTGAGATGTTCATGGTTCGCTAAGGCCTTGCTGCTGTTTCCCAGCTTTTTTTCCGGAACTGAAGCTGTAGTATCCCCCATAAATACCTTTTGTCAGGTATTGCATTGATAAGCGTATTGGTTTTTCTTTGAGGCAAATACCAATTTTCGACTTATGAAAGCTTTTCTCCTTAGTACTGCGGCTGTTTTATTCGCCGTTGGGGTCCGGGCACAAATCTCGGTCCCTGATGTCGGCGCAAAACAAGATTCCGTTCGGGTGCTGTCACCGGCTGCAGGTGATAACGGCATTGCCAGACCAGCGGTACGTCGCGCTTTTAACAACGAAGTAAAACTGAATGTCCCTTCTTTGTTTCTCGGCAATATTTCGCTGCAGTATGAGCGGGCAATTACGCCGAAATTCAGCGCATTGCTTGGCTTACGCACAGGTCCGGAGCGCTCGCTGCCTTTCTCCGGTGCTCTTGAGCAGGCTTTCAAAGACGATACGGTAGCCAAAGAGCTTATTAGCGGTACGAAGCTCAGCAACTATGCAATCACGCCGGAGATTCGCTATTACTTTGGCAAAAAGCACATGAGCGGCTTTTATATGGGTCTCTTTGGCCGGTTTGGAAAATTCAGCCTGGATATGCCTTTCACTATTAATGACCCGGGCTTTGCCAATGGGAAGCAAACGGTGCTTTTAAAAGGCGACTACGCTTATGGCGGCGGTGGCATTCTGATGGGCACCAAGTTTAATATCTCTAACCGGGTTTCGCTAGACTGGTTTTTCCTCGGGCCGATGTTTACCACCGGAACCGTTAAACTGGATGCACAGGCAGATCTGAGCAACATGACGGCTTCCGGCAGATCGGAAACGATAGCGGAACTGCTTAATACTTTTGGAGAGGCTACGGTGGACAATAATGGGATCCGGGTGCAAAGCAGCCTGCCGTTGCCGGGCTATCGCACGGGCCTTGCTGTCGGTTTCCGGTTTTAAGTAGCCAAGTAGCAGAAAAGGAACCTCCATTTCTACCTGCATAAGCATCCGGAACAGGGCACCAGCCTGCGGGAGGTGCCCTGTTCCGGATACTCTTGAAAAAGCGTTTAAAACTGAAGTTTTTGACGGCCTTCGTACCGCACGCGCACGGGCAGGGTAAAGCCGCCTTTGCCGGCGCGCACCGTGCCTTCAAGTTTTACGTTCACCTCGCGCTGGGTCAGCAGGTCCACAGCGTTGCCGAGCACATTGTTGATATCAAGCGCGATGGTAACCGGAAGAATAAAAGTGTCACGGGCGGGTACTTCCTGTGAACTCAGCATCTGGGCGCTGCCGGCAGGCCGGCTGTTGATAAATGCTTTCAGATCGGCATCGCGGAAAGTCATCGCATAATCGTTTGGATTATAGAGCTTCAGATCAAGGCCCAGCTGGAGTCCTTTGGTAGAAGCACTGCCGATGAAAACCCGGTCCACACCCTTGTATTGCAAAGCGGCCGGACGGGCGCAGGAAGCCAGGGCAACGGTGATGAAAAGAAGCAGGTAGTGGGATAGATTCTTCATATAGAAACGGGTTTTCAAAAGATGTGCCGTCGCTTCTGCTACCGGCGCAGCCGAATGCGGCAAGCCCGTAAGATAAATCCAGACCGGAAGCGTACCTGCATTTTTTTCCAACAAAGGCTTTTTCCGGAATGGGTTCAGGCGTGCGGCGTCATGACCACCTTCACACAATCTTCCTTTTTATTCCGGAAAATATCGTAGCCATAAGCTACGTCCTCAAGGCTGATGCGGTGTGTGATAATGTCATCCAGCTTTACTTTCCCTTCGGAAACGACCGCCATCAGGTGGTCGATGTGTTTGTGGGCCGGCGCCTGCCCCATCTGAATGGTAATGCCTTTGTCGAAAATCTGCCCAACCGGGAAGTTGTCGAAAGACGTTACATAAACGCCCAGCACACTTACAAAACCATTGCGGCGCACGGCGCTCAGGCAAGCTTCCAGCACTTTGGGAGAGCCTTTTTCAAAATTCACTACCGATTTCACGCGATCGAGGAGGTTGCGCTCCGGCTCGAAGCCCACTGCATCTACACACACATCGGCTCCGCGGCCCTGCGTGGCATCCCGGATGTATTGAATCACATCTTTGCCGTCGCCTTCCCACAAAACGGTTTCAGCACCCGAAGCGGTTTTGGCTTTGTCCAGCCGGTATTGCAATACATCCACAATAATGACCCGTGCCGCACCGCGCAGCCAGGCGCTTTTGGCCGCCATGATGCCCACAGGTCCGGCACCGAATATAGCTACGGTTTCGCCGCCCTTGACGTTGGCCCAGTCAATGCCGGTGTATCCGGTGGGGAAGATATCGGTCAGGAACAGTACCTGCTCGTCGGTCAGGTTGTCGGGCACTTTCCGCGGACCAAAATCGGCGTAGGGAACCCGCACATACTCTGCCTGCCCGCCATTGTAGCCGCCATAGAGATCGGTGTAGCCAAAGAGCGCACCGCCTTTTTGGGTGAGCAGTCCGCCTTCGGGGCCATAATGTTCGGGGTTAGAATTTTGGCAACTTCCGGGAAACTGGTGATTGCAGAAAAAGCAATGGCCGCAGGCAATAGGAAATGGAACGACCACCCGATCGCCGCGCTTCAGATTTTTGACGCCGAGGCCTACTTCTTCCACAATGCCCATAAACTCGTGGCCGAGTACCATAGGCGTGGTGGGCAGCGAGCCGTTGTAGATATGAAGGTCGGAGCCACAAATGGCCGTAGCGGTGACTTTGAGGATGACATCGCGGGCTTCCTCGATTTTAGGATCTTCTACCGTATCGCAGGTGATATTGGCAGGTCCGTGAAATACTGCTGCTTTCATAGGGATAGAAATGGGGTTTAAAGGAATCCAGATCTGTCATAAAACACGGGCCAGTTAAAAGGATCGAAAATCAGGGGGGTGGGAATTTGGTTTTTTAGATACCTATCCCGGCGGGTTCAGGAGGTACATTAAAATAACAGCGGCGGCCATCCCGATAAAATCGGCCAGCAAACCGAGGGCCAGCGCGTTGCGGCTTCGGGTGACCCCCACAGAGCCGAAATAAACCGCCAGCACATAGAAGGTCGTTTCGGTGGTGCCTTGCAATACCGAGGCGAGCGTTCCGGCAAAAGAGTCCACGCCGTGCGTTTTCATCACATCTACCATAAGCGCCTGCGCACCGGAGCCACTCAGGGGTTTCATCAGGGCGATGGGGATGATCGGCACCCAGTCTATGGGCAGGCCGGCCAGCGCTACCAATCGGGCAATGCCGTTTACGATATAATCCATCACACCTGAGGTCCGGAAAACGGAAATGGCCAGCAACATCCCCACGAGGTAGGGAATAATGCGCAGGGCAACGTCGAAACCGCCTTTGGCGCCTTCCACAAAGTTTTCAAACACTTTCTGCTTTTTCACCACGCCGGCTGTAATAAAAGTGGTGATCAGCAGGAGAATAATGCCGCTGCCCAGTGCGCCTACCCGGACCCCCACTTGTTCGCTGGTCATACCGCTGGCCATCAGGTGTTGCACGTATTGCCAGATGCCGAAAGCCAGTCCGCCAAAAAACAAAAAGAAAAGCAGCACCGGCAACCGGAACAGGTTGATGCGCTGCGCAATGGCCACGATAATCATCCCGGCCATAAAAGCGATGGTAGTGGCCAGCAGGGTGGGCAGAAAAACGTCGGCGGCGTTGAAATTCTTCAGCCCCTGCTCGGCAGCCATGGTAGCGCGGATGGCAATGACCGAGGAAGGCACCAGCGTGATGCCCGCTGTGTTGAGCACCAGAAACATAATCTGCGCATCGGTTGCCCGCTCTTTTTCCGGATTCAGCTCCTGCAACTCTTTCATCGCCGTGAGGCCAAGTGGGGTAGCGGCGTTGCCGAGGCCCAGCATGTTGGCCGACAGGTTCATGGTGATCGATCCATAGGCCGGATGACCGGGCGGTACATTCTTGAACAATACGCGGAACAGCGGCGCCACGGCACGGGCCAGTCCGTTGACGACGCCGGCTTTCTCTCCGATCTTCATGATGCCGAGCCACATGGCCATAACGCCGGTGAGGCCCAGTGAAATCTCGAAGCCGGTTTTGGCAGCACCAAAAAGACCGGTCAGCATTTCGGACAACACGTTTTCCGAGCCGGGCACAAACAAGGTCTTAAAAAGGGCGACTACGATGCCGACGAGAAAAAACAGAATCCAGACGTAGTTGAGCATAAGGAAGCGAAAGTAATACGAACCCTGCGCGTGTTGTATGGGTCCTTTTAGAAATATTTGTGTTCCGGGCGTGGGCGGGACCAACTGTGTTGCATTCTTTCAATTTCTAAAAAAGCAGCACTCCCCAACAAAAAAGTCCCCCGACGGGATCGGGGGACTTTTCAAAACAATTTGGGGAAAATCTTAGCGTACCGGGGCCATAGCAGTGTCGGCAGGCATCGGCTCTACCATGCCGGGCTCCTGACCGTCCATCGGCATCATGTTTGGATCGCCCATCATCGGATCGTTTTCATCGAAACCGGCGGCCTGATCCTGCTTGTTCCAGGAAGCGAGCCACTTCCCTTTCTCTTTCAGCATTTTGAGGGTTTGAGTTCCCGGAGCCACTTCTTTACCGTCGGGCTTCAGGGTATAAGTCACGGTAGCCGCGTTGCCGTCTTCCTTCACATCCGTTACGGTCACTACCGCGCGCTTGGCTTGTTGCTTCACGGTGTCGTTGCCCATGATGCTGGTGATCTGCGCCATCATATCAAGCTGCTTCTTGGTTTCTTCGGTTGCGTATTTTTTAGCTTCCTCATAGTCCATGTGGTAGAAGGCCGTGAGGTATTTTTCTGCGGAAGCTTTCGGGCTGCCCGTGGAGCAGCTGGTGAGGGCGAAGGTGCCTACAAGCAGGGTCGCCACCAGGTAGATAAGTTTTTTCATAAAGAAGATTTTTCGGGATATTTGAAGGGGGCAAAGGTGATTATTTATACTGAAAGGAGCAAATGATTTTGGCCGCCGGATGGCTGTAGAGATCATCGACTGCAATGTATTCAAATCCGCCCGCGTGGCTTTTGGAAAAATGCGTTTCGGAAAACCCGGATTGCAGAAAAGCTTTGTATACAAATTCGGCACAATAGAGTTGCTCGTCGGTCTGCAGATCAAACTCCATATCGAAGGTGCGGCCTTCCCGGTACCACTGCTGCACCCGTGCTACGACGCCTGCTTTTTGCGCCGGCGTCAGGTCGTAGCGGCAGGCGCCGCCACCGGCATTCGACAGAGGAGAATAAAACCGCTCCGGCGTTTCCCGCTGAATGCGCGCATCCGGGTTGTCTTCCCCGCCGATGCTGTGATACACCCAAAGCTGTCCGTCTTCTATGGCAACAATGCCGCAATGAGAATACAGCTTGTTTTTTTGGTTCATGCTGCGAAGCGCATGACTCGTGGCATCGGCTCCGGTGCGCAGCACAATATCGCCGGCCTGGAGGAGCGGCAATGCGTCGGCCATGAGACGCACATTCTCCGGGTTCCACTCCCGGTGCAACGTCGAATCCGATAAGGGAGCAGCAGCGTCCGGAGCAGGCTTTTGACGGCTGCATCCGGCGGCCCAAAAAGCAGTCAGAAAAAGGAGGAAAAAGGGTTTGCGCAAGGGAAGTAAAAAGGAGTCGGCAGGAGAGTCGCAAAGGTCGCTTTGAATGGTGCAAAACCGGAAATCCGGGCCGTTGGCGGATTGGTAAAACTGGACAAGATTTCCTTGTTTCACAGCACTGTGGAACGGCATGTTTCCCGGTTCCACGCTCGTAGTAAAAGCTGCTTCCAAGAAGTTGCATCTGTCGCCTCTAAAACCTGTTACCTTTGAAGCACAAATATTTAGTGAATATAAAGAGGATTGTTTTTCAATGACTTATTCGCTATTCGTCATTATTAGACACTTTTTGGCAACAGCCTTTTGCCAGCGTGGAACATTTTTTCACCGGTTAAACAAAAAAGGTCACGTGGAACATTCCACAAAGATTTTACTGTGAAACAGCGGAAGCCCAGGGAGGCTGTCACACGCTCTTTTACAGCCCCGGCGGCCTGTAAGCACCAGTATGTATTTACGAAGTAAAAAGACTGCTGTGCAGGAAGATATCATGGGTTCAAAAGGGTGGGTGACTCCCCTCCATAAGATCCCCAAAAAGGACGGCTTACAAGAGCGCTTTCTTGCCTTTGGAGGGGAACTCCAAAGACCAACCAGACCTATACTTTTTCCGGAATCAGGAACCTTTTGAAGCTTCCAGGAAAGTCTCGAAAACGGTCTTCATGTGTTTCCTTTCGCACCTTTTTTCCGGAAACTGACCTTGTTTTAAGGCGCGATCCGAACGGACAGGGCAACCTTTACCCTGCGAAAAAGTGCTGCTTTTTATTTCTCCCTGATCGATAGCGTGTGATTCCGGAACTTCTCAAATGCACTTGTAAGTCCTCCTTAATGAACCCCAACACATGCTTTCCGGGTCGCCTGTTGCAGTTTATTTTATTCAGGATTTTCTTTTCCGGTTCCACTCCAAAAGGAAGGAAGATGGGTTCTGTGCAGCAAGCGCCTGCCGAAAATCCAGATCCTGTAACGATCCTTTTCCGGTACACTTCAGCCAGCCATTTGAAGCGAAGTTCGAAGAGGCGGAGCCAGCATGAATGTTCTAATACCGCTGCTTCTAAGAGCAGAACAGGAGGATTACTTGTGGTATTTCGCCTGGATTGTCCCCACTTTTCGGGGCCCTGCATAAGCTACAGAATTGTTTTTCGGAAGGTCCTGACGGGTAGCCGGAAGAGTAGCTCAATAAGAAAAAACGTGCTTTAGACCTTATTTTCAGGCTGCAAAAAGTCATTTTTTGAAACCAGCAGGAGGAGTCTTTTGCAGAACTCACGAGTCCGGATTGGGTCTGAATGCCGGGGCGACACAAGGGGTAAAGCGATCTTTGTGCTTTTTTGAAGTGGCTATTCTACCTGAACAGGCGTCTCCTTCTACCTTCTTATATTCCCCATAGCAGGTCTAAATTTCCGGAAAAGAAGCCCGTTTTAGGGTGTATAAACTCTCGCTGCGGCTTTCAGAAAGTCGCAGCTTTCTCTCCCTATTCACCCCTTCAAGAGATAAAATCTGAAAGCTTTTAGCCAGTTTAGGAGGCCTTAAGGACATCTTCTGTTATCTTCATTCAGGCCGGAATTCAGCCTAAAGGCAACTTTTTCAAGCGGCTGTTGCAGCCTGTACTGGACTTTTTAGGGGCGCCCTTTTCCGGAAAATGTGCCTGTTCAGGAAGGTTTCTGGGAGGTCACAGGAACCTTCCCGGACCTCACACAACCAATCATTGCCGCAAAAAAAGCGGAACATTCTTTTGCTTTGATACTTTGCCAGAATCAACTCAACTCCATTTTTCCAGGTAAAAAGCTTCCATACAGCTGCTCTTTCATTGGTAATGCATTCGAATAAATGGGGGTTGGGGGATAACAGAGACTTCCGGGTGGCGGCCGAAATGACGGGAAACCGGAAAATCTACATCTTAGCGGGTCGTATTCAGACGTCATGGAGAGCCTGACGTGCCTTCTCCAAATGGCTTTTTAACCGATCATTCTGCCAAACATCCCATGCTTTACTTCTAAAACGCCGTCCGGAATAGCTTCCGGATTGGATTGCGGGCCGGTATTTTCCTCCTAAACACCGCTTCCGCTTTGGTACAGGAGCAAGATAATTTCGGCACTTGGCGGCACGCGTACGCCTTCGAAACGATCTTTCGGAATAAAAAGGCGGGACTTTTAATGGGCTTCCGGATGCACGGGTTACTTCATTTTCTTTTCATTTTACCATTTAAAAAGACGAACCCTGGGGTAAAAAGGTCGGATTTAAAGTGAGCAACACACTCTATATTCACTGTTGTCGGTGCTGCTGATGCGAACCCTAATACGTCCGGTTGCACTATCGAATGGTTTTCCGCGTGCCTGTTCAGATCTTCTGTTTGATCGTTTTCACTTGCCTATAAGCAGAAAAGCTGCCCTTTGAGGACAGCTTTTCCGGAAATAGTTAGTGAAAAGGAGACTAGGCTTCTACCTTTTGTTGCTTTTGATACTTAGCCCGATCGTTCTCATCGAGCATGGTTTTGCGCAGGCGAATGCTTTGCGGCGTCACCTCAATACACTCATCCGGCTGGATGTACTCCATGCATTCTTCGAGGGTCATCAATACTTTCGGTGCGATGCTCGTAGCAGCATCGGCACCGGAAGCCCGGTGGTTGGTCAGCTTTTTGGCTTCCACCGCATTCACGTTCAGATCGCCGGGCTTGATATTTTCCGCCAGAATCTGTCCTGCGTATACTTCTTCTCCCGGATCAATAAAGAACGATCCACGATCCTGGAGTTTATCAATGGAGTAGGCGGTGG
Source organism: Bacteroidota bacterium (assembly GCA_023392185.1). Taxonomy (GTDB): domain Bacteria; phylum Bacteroidota; class Bacteroidia; order Chitinophagales; family Chitinophagaceae; genus UBA1952. The sequence goes on along the minus strand of JAEVZP010000190.1, from coordinate 10,748 downwards.
AAGTTCCGGCGAATTTGGAAACCAATACGCCGTTATTCCGGCCCGGAATGGTTCCTTTCCAGGGTTTGTATTCCCGGAAGCGGTGCGCCATAACGGCTTCCCCGGCCGTGGCCGTCAGCATCTGAGAACGCAGGCCAATGAGACCGCGGCTTGGAATATCGAACTCCAGGTGTTGCATTTCGCCTTTGGTCTCCATGATCAGCAGTTCGCCTTTGCGCTGCGTCACCAGGTCGATCACTTTTCCGGAAGACTCAGAGGGCACATCCACCACAAGGGTTTCATACGGCTCGCATTTCCGGCCGTCGATTTCCTTGGTAATAACCTGTGGTTGTCCAACAGTCAGTTCATAACCTTCGCGGCGCATGGTTTCCACCAGAACCGAAAGGTGCAGAATCCCGCGGCCAAAAACGAGGAATTTATCCGCATCATCGGTATCCTGAACGCGGAGCGCCAGATTTTTCTCCAGCTCTTTATACAGGCGGTCCCGGATGTTGCGCGAGGTAACAAACTTACCTTCCCGACCAAAGAAAGGTGAATTGTTGATCGAGAACTGCATGTTCATCGTTGGCTCGTCGATGGCAATTACCGGCAGGGCTTCGGGCTTTTCAAAGTCGGCAATGGTTTCGCCGATATTGAATCCTTCCACGCCTACTACCGCGCAAATGTCGCCGGCGCTCACTTCAGAAACCTTCTTTTTGCCCATTCCTTCGAAGGTGTACACTTCTTTCACGCGGCCTTTCGACAAGGTTCCGTCAAGGCGGCACAGTTGGAAGGGTTGTCCTTCGCGGATCTCGCCACGGGTTACTTTACCGATTGCAATCCGACCCAGGAAAGAAGAATAATCGAGTGAAGTAATCTGCATTTGCAGCGGACCGGTTTGCGCCTTTGGGGCCGGTACTTTTTCCAGAATCATGTCGAGCAGCGGATCGATGCTGTCGGTTTTATTCAGGGAAGTGTTGTACCAGCCTTCTTTTGCCGAACCATACAGGGTAGGGAAGTCCAGTTGCTCTTCGGTCGCATCGAGCTGGAAGAACAGTTCAAATACCTGATCGTGGACTTCTTCCGGGCGGCAGTTGGGTTTGTCTACTTTATTGATTACTACAATGGGGTGCAGACCGAGGTTAAGCGCTTTTTGGAGCACGAAACGGGTTTGCGGCATCGGCCCCTCGAAGGCATCGACGAGCAGCAATACGCCGTCAGCCATCTTCAGTACACGCTCTACTTCTCCGCCAAAGTCAGCGTGACCGGGCGTGTCAATAACGTTGATTTTGGTGTCTTTGTACGTAACGCTGATGTTTTTGGCCAGGATCGTGATGCCACGTTCCCGCTCCAGGTCGTTGTTGTCCATCAGGAGTTCACCGGTATCCTGGTTGTCGCGGAATACTTTGGTTGCGTGGATGATCTTGTCCACCAGACTGGTTTTGCCATGATCTACGTGTGCGATGATGGCAATGTTGCGAATATTCATTGGGGAATTAAAAGCGCTTGGGCTGAGGTCTTTCGACGTAAAAAGCCGTTCGAGGACGGCTTTTTGACTTAAACGGTAAGAGGATTAGATTTAAAAGCGGCTGCAAAAATACAAAATTCAGTTTTGTTCTGCTGTATTTTCGATCTTCAACTTAATAAAAATCAGTTAAGTCTGAAAGGCATTTCGAGTGTGAATGCCGGAATCCGCACCTGAAAGGTCTTACCGGTAATCAGGTCTTCCATTTCATAGTAGCCTTCCATCTTGCCCATACAACTTCCAAGCTGGCAACCGGAAACATACACAAACTCTGCTCCGCTTTCGAGCACCGGTTGCTGGCCCACCACGCCCGCTCCATCTACTGTCCGCGCTTCATGGCCACTATCACTGATTTCCCAGTGGCGGTTGATCAGCTGCACGGGTCCGTCGTTAAGGTTCTTGATATGGATCCGGTAGGCAAACACATAAATGCCTTGCTCCGGATTGCTGGCAGCAAACTGGTATTGGGTTTCGACCCGCACACGTACGCCTGCGGTTACATCTTCGTTCATTAGGTGGGAAGAGGTTGCTTTCATGGTTGAGTAATTGTGTTTTCCAGTGCGCTTTGAATCAGGTCGTTCTCAAAGCCTCTGCTGATAAGGTAACGGGTTGTTTTAGCACGTCGCATCCATTCAGGGTCTTTCTGGTATTTTTCGAGCGACCGCTCACATAATTGCAGGAGAGTACGTTCATAATCTTCTCCGTTGATTTCCTGCAGTCCCTTCCGGATACAGTATTCCGAGACTTTTTTCTGCTTCAGACCTTGTTTGATTTTATTACGCCCCCATTTCTTTTGTCCAAACTTTCCCCGGCAATACGATTGCGCGAATCGTTCTTCGTTTAACAGGTTGGCTTCAATCAATTCCGAAATCAGTGTATCTCCATATTCACCGCCGGCGCCCAGTTCAAAAAGTTTTGTTCTTACTTCTTCATGGCTGCGTTCCTGGTAGTTGCAGTATCGATAAATAGCGGTTCGGATCTCCATGACTTTCTCGCTTAGCGTCCAAATTTTACCAGTAGCACCTGGATATCGCTTGGATTGACTCCCGAAATACGTCCTGCCTGTCCCAATGTTGCCGGACGGACTTCACTCAATTTCTGTCGTGCTTCAAAGGATAACGCCCCAATCTCCATATAGTTGATACTTTCCGGCATTTTCAGGTTTTCCAGTTCCCGGATTTTCAAAGCCATTTCTTTTTCTTTCGCGATATAGGTTTTGTATTTGAGCTGGATTTCGGCGGCTTCAGCACTTTCTTCCGTCACTCCTTCCGGTATCACTGCCAGAGGGCCCGTTAGTGTTTGAAGCTTTTCCAGTGTCATGTTCGGGCGCAGAAGGAGTTTTTCCAGCCGGGCTTTTTCAGTGATTTTTTGAGTTCCGGCTTCTTCTGCTTTTTGATTGAATACTTCTGGTGAGATTCCGGTTTCCTTCCAGTAGGTTTCAATGGTTTGAATTTCCCTTTTTTTCTCCTTCAATTTTCCCAAACGTTCTTTTGTTGCCAGTCCTATCTGATATCCCTTTTCGGTTAGCCGCATGTCTGCATTGTCTTGTCGCAGCAGGGTCCGGAATTCCGCCCGGCTTGTAAACATCCGGTAGGGCTCTTCCGTCCCCTTACTTACAAGATCATCAATCAGTACGCCGATGTAAGCTTCTTCTCTTGTTGGCACATAGGAGTCTTCTCCTTTCAGACTCCTTCCGGCATTAATACCTGCGATCAGCCCCTGACATCCTGCTTCTTCATATCCGGTCGTTCCGTTAATCTGTCCCGCTAAGTAGAGTCCTGCTACTGCCTTTGTCTCCAGCGTATGATGCAGTTGGGTAGGAAAGAAATAATCGTATTCAATTGCATAACCCGGTTTCAGAAAAAAACATTTTTCAAATCCCGCTACTTCTTTCAATGCTTTCTTCTGCACGGATAAGGGCAACGAGGTACTAAATCCATTCACGTAGATCTCACTTGTATTGCGACCTTCCGGCTCTACAAACAGCTGGTGACGTGTTTTATCTTTAAAACGACCAATTTTATCTTCAATACTTGGGCAATACCGGGGGCCACTCCCTTCAATAACTCCTTGATACATTGGCGATTCTGAGAAACCTTCCTCCAGAATTTCATGTACCAGCGGGGATGTGTGAGTAATCCAACAAGGCAATTGCGTTGCTGCGGTCAACTTTGAATCCTCCATATATGAAAAACATTTTGGAATTTCATCGCCTAACTGGATCTCCATTTTCTGGTAATCCAGACTACGCCCGTCGATACGAGGAGGGGTCCCTGTTTTAAGTCTTGCTGATTTCATGCCGAAGTTCAACAAGCTCTCTGTAATACCTACAGCCTTTCTTTCACCAATTCGACCTCCGCCAAAATGTTTCAATCCAATGTGAATGGTACCATTTAAAAAGGTACCAGCCGTTACAACAATCTTTTTTGCTTTAATTTCTTCACCAAATTCTGTTTTTACCCCTAAAACTGTTCCACGTGAAACAAGAATTTCAGTAACGGTATCCTGCCAGAGGTACAGATTGGGCTGGGATTCCAGCGTAGCGCGCCAGGTATGTGCAAATAGAAGTTTATCACACTGAGCACGTGGACTCCACATGCCAGGGCCTTTGCTACGGTTAAGCATGCGGAATTGAATAGAAGCAAGATCAGTTACAAGACCCATCTGCCCCCCTAAAGCATCAATTTCACGAACAATCTGTCCCTTTGCAATTCCGCCAACCGCAGGGTTGCAAGACATTTGAGCTATAGTATATAAGTTTTGAGAAATCAATAATGTGGAACAGCCGAGACGGGCCGCAGCTACCGCAGCTTCGGCACCCGCGTGCCCCCCACCAATTACAATAACATCAAAGGCGTTATTCATGATGCAAAAATAAGAATAAAAAAAACCGGTTCTTTCGAACCGGTTTTAAATAGAAAGCCAAAGATTATTTAACAATCTTAATTTGCTTGGTATCAACACCTTTTTCAGAAGCAAACACAACCCAATAGGTGCCTGAAGCCAAATGCCCCAGAGAAATCTGCTGCTCGCCCTGGAGATCGCGGGTTTTGAAGTTGGTGACAGCCTGACCTACGCCATTAAACACGGTAACAGTAGCAAGACCGAAATTCTCGGTTGCTGACCAACGAACGTTCACAGCACCCTGAGAAGGGTTGGGGAACACTTCAAAATTCCTGATAACAGATACGGGTGTTTTTCCAACCGACATCGGATTGGTAGCGCTCACATGCAAAGCAATGGAAGGAATACCGGAGGTTTGATCCACGCTGGCGCTATCGATATTGTTGGTGCTTACAAAGGGAATCATCCGGAAATCAGAATTGCTGACACCACCACCAGGGATTACGGTAGCTGCACCGAGAAACTGAGGGGCATAGTACTCAACAGAATCAGCTTGCTGAGAGTTAAAAGTCCGGATAAAGGGGTTTTCATCGCTGTTGGCACCCATAAAGATAAAACCGGCGGAGGGGCTAATACCATACCAATAGGTGGAATTACCAGCCAGTGGCTCCATAGGAGAAGAAAGCTGCGAGGGGTCGTAAGAAACAATGTGATGGGTAAAGCTGGCCGTATCGGCTGGACCAAAAGCTTTATAACCAAGCGCAGCCAAAGCAAGTTCGCCGTCCTGGAATACTCCATCTACTGGATTGCCATTTGCACCGTCATTAAATTTGAAAACAGTAGTCGTTACGGATTCACCAATCAAAGACTCATTGGCATTGGTAGCAAGCGTAAATTGAAGTTTGGCAGGGTAATCACCACCAACAGCCGTGTAAAAAAGCGGTCCCCAAGTAAACGGATTTCCGGAATTCAAGCGATAGGCGCCCGTATAAGCAGGACGGTTATTTACAGTATCCCAGGTAGACTTGGAATAAATAGAATCCGTTACCTGAACCACATATTTGTTGATATTATCAACAGTGTCAATATCCGGAAACGGGCTCGAAAGGCTGTTACGGAGGATAAACTTACCGTTACTGGTTGCGTGCGGATTGTAAAAACGCTTGTTGGCAATGATATCAATAGAATCAATCGGAGCCAGAAATGGTAAGTGAGCGGTATCGGTATTTAGCATAGTAGCAGCACCGCCGTTCGGCTGCCACCAAACTTCGCGGGTTAACACCATATCCTTAGCAGAATCGGTACCGAAGTTGACAGCAATATCACCTGTGTACATCCGGTACTGACGGGGATTGCCATTAGAAGTAGCCAATTGCTTGCGCGGAATCGCTCCACCATGGTAGGTAGCATTAAAATTGGAGATTACAGCGATGTCGTTAGCCTCGCCGGAACCCCACTTGGTGAAGGTTACGCGGGTGTCCACGCCGTTGCGGATAGCGTTCATCAGCGCTGCACCATCCACATCCGAAATCATAAATACCGGAATGGTTACATTAATGCCGGCGGTAGCAGCCATGCCCGCAGGCTCACCCGGAATGTTGTTGATAATAACCACAGCGACAGCTCCACCTGCTTCCGCTTCAAAGGCTTTAGAACTAAAGCTGCAATCGCCCCGGTAAAGGATCGCCACTTTACCGGTAAGAGCAGGAATGGAACCCGTACCATTAGCAGCCGGAGAACAAAGAAGGCTATCCGTATTGCCGTTAGCCGTACCTATTGCCTGAATCAGTTGTGCATTGATAATAGGCGTAGACAGGTCGCCCCCCCAGGCACCGGAAGTAGCACCGGCAGCAAAGGTGAAGCGACGGGCACCTTGCAAGGAAGCAGGCGCTACAACCTTAAAACGTGCACCTCCAATGAGGTTGATTGCCTGCGCAGAAACATCCTGCGTGATGACAACGGCGGCGAGCGCGGAAGCCATCGTGAGTAATTGTTTTCTCATTTCGGAAAAAATAAAAAGGATTAAAAAACTAAGTTAAGAAAAGATTAGGAAATCGGCGCAGGAAACTCAAAGTTTCGCGGCTACCCCAAACCAAACTGACGACTCAAATCCAGCATACGCTGCACCGGCTTGCGCGCTGCATCCATCAATTCGGTTGGAAGCAGAATTTCCGGAACTTCATATTTCATTGCCAGATACACTTTTTCAAGCGTATTGCGCTTCATGTGCGGACACTCGTTGCAGGCACAGGCGTTGTCCGGCGGAGCCGGAATGAAAGTCTTGTCCGGACTTTCTTTTTCCATAGAGTGAATGATGCCCGGCTCTGTCACCACAATGAATTCATGGGCAGGATTGTCTTTTGTAAAACGGATCATCTGCGTTGTAGAACCGATGAAATCAGCCAGTTCCAAAACGGGTTTTTCGCATTCCGGGTGCGCAATGACAAGGGCTTCCGGATGCCGCACCTTCAATTTTGCAATCCGTTGTTGGGAGAAAATTTCATGCACAAAACAGGCACCGTTCCACAATAACATATCACGACCGGTTTGCTTGTTGATAAAAGCCCCAAGGTTTTTATCGGGCGCAAAGATGATTTTCTGGTCCTTCGGCAGGCTTTCTACAATTAACTGTGCATTGGAAGAGGTACAAATAATGTCGGTGAGCGCCTTGATGCCGGCCGAGCAGTTGATATAAGAGATCACCAGATGGTCCGGGTGCGCTTCGCGAAACGCTTTGAAAACCGGTGGTGGACAGGAATCAGACAAAGAGCAACCCGCTTTCAGATCCGGAAGCAACACTTTTTTGTCCGGATTGAGAATCTTCGCCGTCTCGGCCATAAAGTGAACACCGGCAAAGAGAATCATGTCGGCATCGGTCTTGGCGGCCGCTTGCGCCAGGCCCAGCGAGTCGCCAATGTAATCTGCAATCTCCTGAATCTCAGATTCCTGATAGTAATGCGCGAGCAAAACAATGTTCTTTTCCTTTTTCAGGCGTTCGATCTCCGCACAGAGGTCTAGGTCGGCCGGAACGTCCACATCCAGAAATCCTTTTTTTTCGACCAGCGAAAAAGCATTTTCGAAATCCACAGGCATAGTAATAATAGTAAAAAAGATTTTTAAAAAAGGAAGAAGACTATCAGGACTGTGGATATGTGGATAACTCCAAAAAGGAAGCTACGTAAAACCGTCGTCTTCAGTCTTCAGGATTCCTGCAAAGGTGCAGTTATCCACACTACAAATCCGCACCACACCACGATTTCCACATACAAATGTGGATAACTTTTCCAAAAAGAAAAAAGCAACGATTCGGACCCGTTTTGATGTGGATAAAGGTGTGGAAAAGAACGCCCCAAATGTTGAGAAAAAACGGTTGTGGAAAAAGGGGGCCGGGAAAGAGGGCAGATATCCACAGCTTGTCCACAGGTTATCCACAGAAAAAAAGAGAAATCCACACGCATTTGTGGATAAAAAAGAAAGCCGTGGAACATACCTAAGGCTTGCAGAACCGGGAAACCGATCGTATTTTCCGCACGAAAAGAATTTTCGGGAAGCGCTAAAGGAGTGCGTTATAAAAGGTGTATAAGCCTATTTTTGCAAACTTTCCGGAAATCTAAAATTTTCGTACCAACTTATTTATGTCGGTTATTCAAAACCTGCGTACCAAATACGCAAAAGTGGTCGGTGCGCTCATCGGCGTATCACTGATCGGATTTATTTTGATGGACGCCGCCAACGGCCCGCTCCAGTCGTTGTTTGGAAGAGACACCAGTGTCGCCCGCGTCAATGGCAATAAAATAGACGTCAAAGATTTTCAGGAACAACTGACCGACTATGAATTGCTCGTGCCGCTCTATAGCCAGGGCAAACCGCTCGACGAAGCCACCCGCGCACAGATCCGCCAGCAGGTACTCGACGAGATGGTGTACCAAAAGCTCGTGGAAAAAGACATGGAGCGCCTGGGGATCACCGTAACCGATGCAGAGCTCAAAGACCTCATCCGCGGTTCTGTACCCGATCCGATGGTACAGCAGTTCCCGTATTTCCGGGATGAAGAAACCGGGCAGTTCAACCCGCAGATGATTGCTGCCTTCGAACAGCAGGTTCCGCAAATCCAGGATCCCAACCAGCGCCAGCGGCTGCTCGAAGAGTGGGCTGCCGTCCAGCGCTATGTGGCCCGCGGTCGCAAACTGCAGAAATACAACGCCCTCGTCCTCAACGGCGTATACGCGCCCACTGCTTTTGCCAAAAAAGCAATGGAAGAAGGCGCCGAACTGGCCAGCGTCAGATTTGTGAAGCTGCCTTTCGTTATGGTGCCGGATGCCGAAGTGAAAGTGTCGGATGCCGACCTCAATGCCTATATTAAGGAGCACAAAGAACAATACACCATCGATCAGCCGGTGCGCAGCATCGAGTATGTAACCTTCGATGTGGTGCCCTCTGGGGAAGATACCGGCAAGTCGCTCGGCGCACTGCAAAAAATCCGCGAAGAGTTTGTGACCACAACCGATGCAGAGTCGTTTGTAAACCGCAACTCGGACGTGGCCTACGCCGATCGCTATTTCACCAAAAAGATGTTCCCTGCACCGGGCTCCGACTCGCTGCTCAATTATCCGGTGGGCACGGTGGTAGGTCCGTTCTACGACAACGGAGCCTATCAAATGGTAAAAGTGCTCGACAAAAAGCAGTTGCCCGATTCTGTAAAAGCGCAGCACATCCTGCTGGCCGCCAATGCCAACCGCGATGACAGCGCGGCCCACAAACTGGCCGACAGCCTGGTAGCCGCCATCCGTTCCGGCATTTCCTTCGATACCCTGGCCCGCCAGTTCTCCGACGACGCAAGCAACAAAGACAACGGTGGCGAGCTGGGCTACTTTGCCCAGGGCATGATGGTTCCGGAATTCAACGAAGCCGCTTTCGAAGGCCGCACCGGCGATCTGAAAACCGTCAAAACGCAGTTTGGCTGGCATATCCTCAAAATCAACGACCAGAAAGGTTTTGAACCGGCTACCAAGCTCGCAATTGTGGTAAAAGCCCTGCAACCGGGACAGGTAACCAACGACGCAGCCTACAACCGGGCCGTCTCTTTTGCCGGAAAAAACAGCGACGGCAAAGCGTTTGATGCGGCGGTTACTAAAGACGGCCTGCAGAAGAAAGTAGCCGAAAACATCCGTCAGAACGACTTTGCCATCAATGGCCTCGGTGCTTCCCGGGAGCTGATTAGCTGGGTGTGGGACGATAAGCAAAAGGCGGGCGCCGTTTCTTCCCCCTTCCATGTGGATGACCGCTATGTAGTAGCCAAAATTTCCGGAATTAAAGAAGCAGGGCTGATGACCCTTGATGAAAGCACCCGCCCGCAGATCGAGCAGCTGGTGAAAGCCCGCAAGAAAGCCGATGTGCTGCTGTCTAAATACGGCAAAATGAAAAACCTGGATGAGGTAGCCGCAGCCAGCCAGCAGCCTATTATGCAAGCCGATTCTTTTTCTTTCGCCAACCCGTTTGCAACCAACCTCGGCTTTGAGCCAAAGGTGGTGGGCTATTCTTTCTTTAAAGGATTCCAGCAGGGTGCTACTTCGCCCGCCATCCGGGGCAACGACGGCGTGTTCTTCACCTCCCTGCTCATGCGCGTAACCAATGCATTGCCGCAACAGGATGCGGCCACGATGGAGCAGCAGAAAATGTCGCAAACCATGCAGCTGCGTCAGGGGCTTTCCAATACCCTGCAACAAGCCGTTCGCCGCAATGCTAAAATCACGTACAATGTGAAGATGCTGTAAACACGTTTAGAACTTCATTTTTAGAAAAGGATTTTCCGGAAATTTCCGGAAAATCCTTTTCTTTTTAGCACCTGTCGGAAGGTCTTTGGGGCAGAGATGAGCGCAGTAACTCACGCGCTATCGCACCGGCTTCTGCCCGTCCGGAGGCCGATTAAATGGAATAAGGTATTTTTGTAGAAGCGCCTTCCCAACGCTGTGCAATTTGACTATGGAAACTTTTGTGAACAAGGTAGCGGCAAGCGGCATCCTTACCCTCGACCTTGCCCCTTATTGTGAAACCGATGTAGTGGCCTTCGATCTGCAACCGCATTTGTTTCGCGGATTGATTTTAAAAGAAAAAGACTTTCGGGAAAGCCTTAAAAACCTGGACTGCTCGATTTTTGACAACAAAGACGTAGCTGTTTTTTGCAGTGTAGATGCGATTATTCCGGTTTGGGCCTATGCACTGATAACTGTGGTGTTGCGACCCGTTGCCCGGTCTGTTTTCTTTGGCACGCCGGAAGTCGTAAAAGAAAAAAAGATCGAAGCAGCGATCCGCGAACAGATAAAACCGGAGACCTATGCCGGCGCCCGGCTCGTTCTCAAAGGTTGTGGGGAGGTTGAAATTCCGGCAGCCGCCTATGTGG
>JAEVZP010000187.1 GCA_023392185.1 Bacteroidota bacterium | reverse complement strand
GCGGTATGGATATCGGCTTCATCCAGCACATAAGCCAGGCGCACTTCATCGCGGCCCCGGCCGGCAGTGGCATAAAAACCGGCAGCGGGCGCCATCATCACGGTTGCGCCATTGTGGGAAAAATCTTCCAGCAACCACTGGCAAAACTTCTCGGTATCGTCCACCGGCAGCTGCGCCATGGCATAAAAAGCGCCGCCGGGATTGGGACAGATCACGCCCGGCATGGCCTGCAAACGACCTACCAGCGCGTCGCGGCGGGTGGTGTATTGGGCATGCACACCGTTGAAATAATCGTCCGGCAAATCGGTAGCCGCCTCGGCCAGCACCTGCGCAAAAGTGGGTGGAGAGAGGCGCGCCTGCGCAAATTTCATCGCCGTATCGAGCACTTCCTGATTCTTGGTGACCAGCGCGCCAATCCGGCCGCCGCAGGCACTGTAGCGCTTGGAAATCGTGTCCAGCAAAATGGCATGCGCCTCCATTCCATCCAGCGAAAGCGCGCTGTAATGCTTCCGGCCATCATAACAAAACTCGCGGTAGGCTTCGTCGGCAAACAAAAACAGATCATACTTCAGGCAGATATCGCGCAGGGTTTGCAGTTCTTCTCTGCTGTAGAGATAGCCTGTTGGGTTGTTCGGGTTGCAAATCATGATGGCCTTCGTGCGTGGCGTGATCGCTTCCTCAAAAGCGTCCATCGGCGGCAGGGCAAAGCCACTGTGAATGCTGGTCCGGGCAATAGGTACCACACGCACATCGCTTTCTGTAGCAAAGCCGTTGTAATTGGCATAGAACGGCTCCGGGATAATAATCTCGTCGCCGGCGTCCAGGCAGCTCATCACCGCAAACAAAATCGCTTCCGATCCACCCGTAGTGATGATAATCTGGTGATGATTTACATCAATACCATTTTTGGCGTAGTAACCGGCGAGCTTTTTGCGGTAGCTTTCGAAACCGGCGCTGTGGCTGTATTCAAGCACCGGCATCTTGTGCGCGGCATCAGCTACGGCATCCATAATCTGACGCGGCGTTTCGATATCGGGCTGACCAATATTGAGGTGAAAGACACGAACACCACGGGCTTTGGCTGCTTCGGCATAAGGCACGAGCTTGCGAATCGGAGAGGGCGGCATGGCAACGCCGCGCTGAGAAGGAGAAGGCATACGGGTTGCAAAAATAGCCTTTAAGTCAGCGGAAAACGCCGCCCTTCCCCAACAATTATAAAGCCTTTTTAGCAGTACTGAAAAGGCTTTATAAACTCCATAATTTCCGGAAATTTTAGTGCTCCACAGCAGCTACCAGTTCCGGCGATTCCGGCTCAGTGGCGGGGTCAAAAACGGCGACCAGCTGTCCTTTTTCATTCAGCAGATATTTCTGGAAATTCCACTTCACCGTCGAGTTGCTATGACCATTATAGTCTTTGGTAGTCAGCCAATGGTAGATCGGCGCAATGGCGTCGCCTTTCACGGCAATCTTAGCTGCCATCGGGAAGGTAACGCCATAGTTTTTCTGACAGAACTCGGCAATATCTTCGTTTTTTCCGGGTTCCTGTCCGGCAAAGTCGTTGGAAGGAAAGCCGATGATAACGAGTTGGTCTTTATGACTCTGGTATAGCTTTTCCAGACCTGCATATTGCTTTGTAAAGCCGCATTTGGAAGCCGTGTTGACGATCAGGATTTTCTTTCCTTTGAAATCGGCAAGGTTAATCTTTCCCCCTTCAAGCCCTTCGACCGAATAATCATAAATCGTTTTGGGAAGATCGGGTGGTGCCGGCGGCGTACGGGTGCAGCTGAGCAGCGCAAAGGCAGAGAAAAGAAGATGGGTGAGTTTCATGATCAGGAAGAAACGATTTTGGGGCTAAAAAGATCGTTCCGCACTCAAATTTAGAAAGTGGCTTCTTTGCTCCCAACCATTCCGGCCGGTCGGCAACAGCGCTGCCGCTCTTCTCAAGTGCCCGGAAAAACCGCCTCATTTCCGGAAACCCTGGCGGCTCTCCCCCGCTTTTTCACGTCTTCCTGCCCGGCAACCCGGCTTATCTTGCAGCCTCAAATGCCGGTTCGCTTTCTTCTTTTCTTTTTTGGATGTTGCCTGGCTGGCGGCCTGTTCGGCGGCTGCGCCAACATCCTGCCGCCTTCCGGCGGCGACCGGGACACTGTGGCGCCCCGCCTGCTTTCGGTGAAACCCGCCGACTCGGGACGCAATATTTTTCCCCAAAAAATAACCCTCCGCTTTGATGAATACATAAACGTGGCCGATGCCGCAACGCAGATTCAGATTTCCCCACTGCTCGCTCAAAACATCAGTGCAGAAGCCGACCTGCGCACGGTTACTCTTACCCTGCCCGATACGCTGCTGCAGCCCAACACCACCTACCGGATTCAGCTGGGCACAGCGGTGCGCGACCTTCATGAAGACAATCCATTCCGGAATTATACCTATACATTTTCGACCGGCAGTTACTTCGACAGCCTGCAACTTTCGGGGCAGGTTTTAAAGGCAGAAACCGGTGCGCCCGACACCTCGGTGCAGGTGCTTTTGCACGAAGCCACTGCCGGCGACTCTGCTGTGCTCCGCCAAAAACCACAGTATGTTGTTCCGGTGGATGGAAATGGTAATTTCCGGTTTACCGGTCTGCCCGACCGCCCTTTCCGGATCTATGCGCTGGGCGATCAAAACAGTAACCTGCTTTTCGACAAGGCTGATGAACGCATCGCTTTCCTGGATTCTCTCGTCCGGCCGACTCTTAGTGACAGCACCCCGATTGCACTGCGCTCTTTTGCAGAAGCAACTGCCGACACCACTGCCGAACTATCGCCAGAAAAAGACAGGCGGCTTCCGGCACAGCGAACGGCGGTCAACGGCAGGAAAGGCACCGGTTATATGGTGGGTGTAGACACGAGCAACAACAAGCGCCGCACGGTTTCCTTACTGCGCCCGGTGGACGTTTCTTTTTCCGGAACGGTTATCAAAAATATTGCTTCTTCCCGCATTTTTCTGACCCGCGACAGCAACGGAACGGCTGTAGAGACACCGGTAGCAGCCCGCCGAAAGCCAGACGACAGCAGCGTGCTCCAGATACGGGTGGATTGGCAGCCCGATGCGCTTTATACCCTGCGGCTGCTCAAAGGCTTTGTGCGCGATGCCCAGGATGAAGAAGCGTTGCCCGGCAAATGGACTTTCCGGACCAAAGCCGAAGCCGATTATGCCCGCCTCACTGTAAATGTTGCAGCGAAATACCGGAATGCGCCTCATGTGCTTCAGGTACTTCTGGCCGACAAAGACACCATCTGGCAACGACCGATCGAAACAAAATCCTTATTGCTTCCGCCTTTGGAACCGGGTATTTATACGTTGCGCATCATAGAAGACCGGAACCGCAATGGCATGTGGGATCCCGGAAACCTGCTGCAGGGCAAACAGCCCGAGCGCGTTTTCCCACTCGACCGGAAAGTGACGCTTAAAGCCGGTTGGGAAAACATTGTAGACTGGGAATAACGATACAGCCACCCTGCCCAACGATTTCCGGGCCCGGATCCGCAACGCCCCTTTTCCACTAACACTTAGCACCTATCCCTTAACTCCCCTATTTTCGCCTGTATGCGTAAATCGCTTCTTCTGATCGCCGCTTTTTCTGCAACCCTCTTGGCCAAACCAAACCTTTCCCGCGCCCAATCTGCCGACCGTATGAACCCGGAAATCCTGTGGAGTCTGGGAAGGGTTTCGGGAGAAGGGATGTCGCCCGACGGCCAATCGGTGCTGTACAGCGTTCGCCATATTGACCCCAAAACCGGAAAAAGCAAAACCAGGAAATACTGGCTGGATGCACAAACCGGACAGCGTACCGAAGCCAAAAGCGACAAGGAGGTCGTGAGCCGCAGCGCGGAAGGATGGTTTGCCGTAGATAAAGACGCATTGGTTCATTCTACCGACGAAGGCAAGACCTGGAGCAACTACGCTACCGGTCTGCAGGATGCCGAAAACATCCGGATCTCGCCCGACGGCCGCTATGTGGCTTTTACCCGCGAAGTGGAAGTAAAGAAAGTACTGGGCAAAGAAATCTGGTCTGATCTGCCCAAAACGACTGCCCATGTCTATGACGATCTGAACTATCGCCATTGGGACACCTGGGAAGACGGCCAATACAGCCATCTGTTCCTTATCGACCGGCAAAAAGGCGGCCCGGCAAAAGACCTGATGGCTGGTATGCCTTATGACGTTCCAACCAAGCCACACGGCGACGAAGGCGATATCATCTGGCACCCGCACAGCAAAGGCATCCTGTTTGTCACCAAGATGAAAGCAGGCAAGGCCTATGCGCTCAGCACCAACTCCGACCTGTATTTCTACCGCCTTTCTTCCGGAAAAATCGAGAACTGGACCAGCGCCAACAAAGGCTATGACATGGCTCCCATGTTTAGCAAAGACGGCACCAAACTGGCCTGGCTCAGCA
>JAEVZP010000105.1 GCA_023392185.1 Bacteroidota bacterium | reverse complement strand
CTACAGATGTATCTGTAGGGACACGCCGCGTGTCTCCGCACATTTCATATAAAGACACGCCGGGCTGTCCACATATCATGCGGGAGCTCAGCCATTCCCGCTACACCTCGCCTTCCCGATACAGCCGCAGTAGCTCCAAATTTTGGAAGTCCAATAATTCAAAAATAGTTGTTGTTGAACCAACGCCCGGAAGTGCTCTGGGTTTCAGGCATTCAAATTCCTCAAAACGATCCAATCGCTCCTTTGTTTCAGTGGCTATGCGGCCGAAGCGATTGAAATAAGAAACACTTTTGTATAACATCAACACGCGAAAGGAAAAGCGTCTTTGGTGTAGCCATTCGGTGAGTGATTCGGTGAGCCGCACGCCGGTGTAATCGCCAAAGTCTGCCAACAGGATGTAGCGTTCGCCTTTCCGGAAAAGGGCCATGATTTCCGGCGTTATTTCAGGGGGGCGGTTCCAATCGGGTGAACGGAATATTTCGATTCCGTCTTCAAGGGTAACTTTTTAGTGCGGGTGGATAATAAGGAATCAGTTTGATGCCTTCAGGAAGCGCTACGCCTTCCTTATCGTAGTATTTTTTGTAAAGACCATGCGGGTACATAATACAGGAAAAGTCGCCTTTCAGCTTTGCTCTCCGGAAGGTTTCTACCATAAACTGGCTGCCGTGGCCGATACCGATGAAATGGGTTATGGGGTTAGTTCTCATAAAAAGAAGTTTAAAAACACCCCGGACGGTTTCAGCGGGAAATTTCGGCAGGAATCACATTTTTAAAATGTGTCTTCCCGTGTTGCAGGCTTTGCGCAGCCGTTTCGTGGATATGGCCAAACAGGTGAAATGCCGGTTCTAATTCCGCAACATAAGTCCGCAGTTTCGGGCAGCCCAAACCGGCATCCAGCAGCCCCTGTGCTGGACCGTGGGTCAGCAAAAAATCCACTTTCTCTTTTATTTCCGGAATCTCGTGCAGCCACGGCCGCGCGGGCAGCGACTGAAATACGATCCCCTCAATCCGAACCATCTTGTTATCCAGATAGCGAATGCCGGGCGGCACGAGCGCCAGTGCTTCTTCCGGTTCCAGCTCAAAAGGCAGGTCGTGATTTCCGGAAATAAACAACTTATGCCGCGCCGGTTGGGCCACGAACCAAGCAAAGAAATCCTGAAGTTGTGCTTCATCGCCGTCGGTGCAGGCGTCGCCGCAGTGAATCAGGATGTCGGTTTGGGGAAGCCTCAGCCGCCGGTGCGCGCCATACGTGTCGGAAATCGCGGTAATCGTTCGTTCGCGGTAGCGTTGGTGAAACATAGCCAGCAGCGAAGGTGCAACAAGGACGCGCCAAAGGGTGACGCGGGATCCCATGGACTTGTCAAGTCCGCGTACACCTTGCCGGTTGACTTGACAAGTCTAAAATAAAAACTGCCTTCTTTAGACTTGACAAGTCTATCCATGTTCCGTACGAGGACTTGTCAAGTCATGTGGATTTCCGGAAATTAAGCCCCTTCCACACCCCTTAACCACCCCCAACGCAGCCCCATTTCCAGCAGCAGCAACACCCCCGCCGCAATCAAAAACGGCCAGGCCCATTCCTTCGTCCGCTCCTCGGTAGTGGTTTCAATCTTCTGTTTTTCCAACTGGTCAATATCGCCGTAAATCGCCGACAAGGACTGGTTATCAGTAGCGCGGAAATACTTGCCGCCCGTGCCCGCCGCAATCTGCCGGAGCAACGGCTCGTCTATTTGCACCGGCTGTTGGATTTTTTCCACCCCGTAAGGCGTCTGCACGCTCACCAGCGCCGTGCCCGTTGTGCCGATGCCAATCGTGTACACCCGCACGCCAAACGTTTTGGCAATTTCCAGCGCCGTGCCGGGCGAGATGTGTTCGCGGTTGTTCACTCCGTCGGTCATCAGCACAATCACTTTGCTTTTTCCGCCGCTGCGCACGCGGTCCACCGCTGTGGCCAGCCCGTCGCCAATGGCGGTGCCGTCGGTGAGCATGCCGCCCGCGCGTAGGGCATCCAGACTTTGCAACAGCGCGTTCCGGTCCATGGTGGCGGGCACCTGGGTAAAGCTTTCGCCGGAAAAAATCACCAATCCAATCCGGTCGGCGGGGCGCATCTGTATAAACTCGGCGGCCACTTGCTTGGCGGCTTCCAATCGGTTGGGTTTGAGGTCTTCGGCCAGCATGGAGCCCGAAACGTCCATCGCCAGTACGATGTCAATGCCTTCGCTTTCAATGTACTCGGAAACGTGGTGTTCCTGCGGCCGCGCGAGGGCAATAATCAACGCCACCAACGCCATGCTGAATAAAAGCGGCAGTCCCTTTTCCACCCGAACGCGCAGCGAAGGGGCAATATTCCGGAACGCCGCCGTGGTGGACAGCCGAAGCGCCGGACCTGTTTTGCCTTTCCCACGACGCACCCACCACAGCACCGGCAACAGCAAAAGGAGCAGCAGCGCTTCGGGGTGCGCCAGCCGCCAGTCGCCGAGTGTCAGGTTTTGTAAGAATGCGGGTGTTTCCATAAAGCGTTTTACGGCTCAAGTTTTGTTTTCTCTGCGGCTCTGCGAGCGTTACAATTTCAGGTTTTGAACCAGCGCATACGCCGTTTGCAGCGCTGTTTCCCCTTGCGTTAAAGTCGGTTGAAGTTTCGCGAATTTCACTGCATCAGCTTCCTGTAAAATCGCGCGGAGTTGCTGTTGCGGCAAATCTTCCAATACTTTTCCGGAACGGCGCAGCAACTGGGAAGAAGTGATTTCCCGGGTTTTGAAACCACCTTTCACGGCCACAGCGTCGCGCACAATGTCGGTGAGGCGGGTGTAGAATTGCCGGTACTCGCCCCGCTGCGGCAAGCCTTCGGCTTCCAGTTCTTTTAATAAAGTAACAAAGCCTTTCGGCGGCATTTGCGGCAGGGGCGAAGGTGCCTTTTTCTTCCGGCGCAGCCACATCCACACCAGGAGTGCTACGAGCAGCGCCACGCCCAACCCAATCGCCCACGGCTTCCAGTTCACGTAGTCCGGTGCGGCAATGATATCCCGAATCGGGTCTATCGGTTTGGTCGTGTCCACGTCCATGGGGTAGAGATAGACCGAAACCGGCGCGCTTTGCACCGACTGTCCGCCCACGCCAAATGTCAGCGCCGGTACCTCAAAAATGCCGGAATCCAGTCCCACAAACGGGTATTCGCGCAGGTAGCGCACCTGTCCGCCGGTCGTTACCGTGTCGGTTTTGGGTTCACCCGTGCGGGCCAGCGCCCGAAATGAATCCGGCACCTGCGGCCATTGCACTTCCGTTCCGGCAGGCAGCGGACCGGCATCCAACCGAAGC
>JAEVZP010000033.1 GCA_023392185.1 Bacteroidota bacterium | reverse complement strand
CAGCTCAACCTCCTGCGGGTAACCTCCAACCATATTCAGGAAATCAACGACAATGTGGAAGCGATGATCGCCGCCCGGAAAGTGGCCAATAAGGAAGAAGACATGCGCGAGCGCGCCGGTCAGTATTGCCACAATATCAAGCCGTATTTCGACAAAATCCGCTACCACGCCGACAAGCTGGAGCTCATTGTGGAAGACCGGCTGTGGCCCCTGCCAAAGTACCGCGAACTGCTGTACCTGCGCTAAAGTCTGGAAGTACACAAAATTTCCGGAAATGCTCCCTGTAGAGACGCCCGAACCGGGCGTCTTTTTTTATTAACAGGCGTCTTTTCAATTCGGGGCTGTCTTTGTTTTTTAAAATTTTCCGGAATTCAGGTCCGGCTGCTGAGGTCTCTGGAAACAGGCATCCCGATAGGAGAATCCGTAGAAGAAACAAGGTTAAAAGACCTCCGAAACCACGTATTGATTCAGGGAGATCCAAAAGGGTTTTTCAGAATGCGGCGCGCTCCGGCCCCCCTTGGTACAGCTTTTGTAAAACGCCTTTTGCTTTTTCGGAATAGCCTGTTCAAGGGTTACCTTTTTCGCTTTCCGAGATCAATAACCGGTTTCCATTCCGGAAACTTTAAAACTTTAAAAACCACCCACCCATGAAAAAGACCCTCCTCGCAGGCTTTGCACTCGTAGCTTTCGCTTTTGCTTCCTGCACTGCTACGCACACCGAAGAGAACACTGTTGTGAGTGATTCTACGGTTTACGTAGATCCTATGGCATCTACCACCACAACGACGACTACCACCACGACCGTGATGGATGACAAAGGCAACCCTTACGGCACGATGTACAACACCGACGGCACCGTGAAAATGATGGGCAAAGGCTACCGAATGGACGATAAAGGCAATCCGGAAGGCACTACCTACCACCCGGACGGCACCGTAAACGTAATGGGCGTGGAAGTCTATCCCGACGGCAATACCACCAACAGCGCTGCCCAGGGACGCACCATTACCCTTGACGGTAAGGTGAACGATCGCGACGGCGACGGCAAAGTAGGCACCGCCGAAGTGAAGGAAGCCGCTCAAAACGTAGGCAATGCCGTTGAAAAAGGTGCCAACAAAGTAGGCAACGCCGTGAAGAAGGGCGCCAACGAAGTGAAAGGCGAATACAAAGACATCCGCGACGGTCAGAACAATCACTAATATTTTCCGGAAAATCCGGCTTTCGAAAAGCGCTCCCCACCGGAGCGCTTTTCTATTTTAAGAGAATTCCCTGCGTGCATTTACGTGCTGCGGCTTTATTTTGACCCTTATGCCTTCGGAAAACGTCTCGCTGCACGCTTACAATACCTTCGGAATCGTTGAAACCGCAGCCTGTCTGCTGCCCGTAAGCAGCGAAGCCGATCTGCTCCATGCGCTGCAAAATCCGGACTTGCCAAAGCCTTTCCGGGTTTTGGGCGGTGGGTCCAACATCCTGCTGCGCGGCCCGGTGGAAGGCACCGTTCTCAAAAACGAAATTCTTGGAAAAACCCTTTTCCCGGAAAGCGGCGACACGGTTTTGCTGCAATGCGGCAGCGGGGAAGGATGGCACGAGACAGTGCTTTTTTCGTTGGAGAATGGCTTGTGCGGTATGGAAAACCTCGCCCTGATTCCCGGCACGGTGGGCGCTTCGCCCATTCAAAACATCGGTGCCTATGGCGTGGAAGTCAAAGATCTGATTCACAGCGTCCGCTTTGTCCATTTTGAAAAAGGCAGCGTGAGGGAATTCGCGGCAGCAGAATGCGCTTTCGGCTACCGCGACAGCATTTTTAAGAACGATTTGCGCGGCAAAGGCATGGTCACAGCCGTCACGTTTCGGCTTTCGAAAACCCCGGCGCTGAAAACCGGCTATGGTGCCATTGGCGAAGAGCTGCAAAAAGAAGGCGTCACCCAACCCACGCCGCAGGATGTGGCGGCCGCAGTGATGCGCATCCGGCGCAGCAAGCTGCCCGACCCGGCCGTAACCGGAAATGCCGGTTCGTTCTTTAAAAATCCGGTGATCCCGGAGGACCATTTCCGGAAATTAGCAGTCGATTTTGGGCAAATGCCCCATTACCCGGCAGGCGAAGGCAAGGTCAAAATTCCGGCGGGCTGGCTCATCGAGCACAGCGGCTGGAAAGGCAAAACCGTTGGCAATGCGGGCGTTCACGCCCGGCAGGCCCTGGTTTTGATCAACCACAGCGGTCAGGCGACCGGCGCAGAAATCTGGGACCTTTCAGAGCAAATCATCGAAGACATCCAAAACCGCTTCGGCATCACGCTGGAACGCGAAGTGCAGGTGTGGCCGTAAGCGGGCGGAAACGGTGTTGAAGACGATTGTTTGGAAGGGTTGGATGCCCAATTAAGGCTTGTCTTTTATTTTGTCATTCCACCTGAAGGCGAAATCTCAGAGGATTGCCGTGAGACCCCGCCTTGCGGCGGGGCGACAAAACAAAAATATTCTGGACTAACAGCCGATCCCAAGCTTGTGAATGCTCAACTCTAATTAGGACGGAATCTTTGTCATCTCTTTTTGTTTTGTCATTCCTTGTTTTGTCATTCCGCCTGAAGGCGGAATCTCAGAGGATCGCCGTGAGACCCCGCCTTGCGGCGGGGCGACAAAACAAAAACAGCTTGGACTAAGGGAGCGTCGTCCAATTTCCGGAAGGCGTTCAATAAATCCACTCCTTATTTTCGCTTTTCAAAAAAAATCATCACATGCGCGTTGCCGTTGTTGGGGCCACCGGCCTGGTGGGAAGTACGATGCTACGGGTGCTGGAAGAGCGGGCTTTTCCGGTAACGGAATTGATTCCGGTTGCTTCCCAAAAGTCGGCTGGAAGCACTGTTGTTTTTGGTGGAAAATCGTGGACCGTTGTAACCGCAAAAGAAGCGCTTCACAAAAAACCGCAACTGGCACTTTTCTCTGCCGGTGGCGGCCCTTCGCTGGAACTGGCCCCGCGCTTTGCCGAAATTGGCTGCCGCGTGGTGGACAATTCTTCTACCTGGCGCATGGATGAAACCAAAAAGCTGATTGTGCCGGAAGTGAATGGCGACGTGCTGACGGCGGCTGATTTCATTATCGCAAACCCCAACTGTTCTACCGTGCAAATGGTAATGGTCCTGAAGCCCTTGCACGACCGCTACCGGATCCGCCGCGTGGTGGTGAGCACGTATCAGAGCGTAAGCGGTACGGGTGCGAAAGCGGTGGACGAACTGCATGCCCAGCGCAGCGGTAGCGCTGAAACTTCGGTGTATCCGTATCCGATCGACCTGAATCTGATTCCGCAGATTGACGTTTTTCGGGAAGATGGCAATACGAAGGAAGAAGAAAAAATGATTCGCGAAACGGCCAAGATTCTGGGCGATGCTACGGTGAAAGTGGCGGCCACCTGCGTGCGCGTGCCGGTCCTTGGCAGCCACAGCGAAAGCGTAAACATTGAGTTTGAAAAGCCTTTTGAATTAGACGAAGCCCGGCAGATTCTGGCTCAATTTCCGGGAATTGCTGTTCTGGATAATCCTGCACAGAAAGAATATCCCATGCCGCTTTTTGCTGCCGGCGACGACCGCGTTTTTGTGGGCCGCCTGCGTCGCGATGCTACGGTGGAAAACGGTCTGCAGGCCTGGATTGTGGCCGACAACCTGCGCAAGGGCGCGGCCACCAACGCGGTGCAGATTGCCGAGCTGCTGTTGCAGAAAGGGTTTTTGAAGTAAAGCGCGACTTGACAAGTCTGTCCTGCATCCGTCCGAGGACTTCTCAATTCTCAAAATACGCGGGATGCCCGGCGCTTTCCGGAAAAACTGCTACAGTTTAAAACTGAATTCCGGAAATCAGGTCCGTAATACGCTTGATTTTTTCTGCCCCGTGCCTTCTTTTGCGCTTGTAAAGTCACAGCAGTGTCGGGATTGAACCCCCACTGATCTCCCTTCGTCATCTTTCTGTCAAGTCTTCTGACAAAGACCTTTTCCCCTGTAAGGCACGGGTACCTTTGCAAAAATTATTGCAAAGCCCCCTTCTTTATGCGGTCAATTTTGACTTCTCTGATGATTGTAACGGCCTGCGGCGCAGCTTCTGCCCAGGCACCCGGCCCCTGGAAAACCGACTCCGCCATTATGGGGGCCGGCTATGCCAAGGATGTGTATCGCAAGCTTGCCAACCCTACCCATGATACCGCTGTCGGTAATAACTGGACCCTCGCTTTCCAGATGCTGCCCCAGGGCGGACCGTCTTCCAACGTAGCCGTTTTTGCCAACCACGCCCGCCAGAACGTAAAGGTGTATTCACTGAATGTGAGTGCATCCGCTAAGTTTGCTTCCCTCTCCGCTGCCGACACGGTGGGCCATACTTCCAAAGCACTTTACAACAGCATCGAAACCTGGGCGACCGGCGCTTTCAACCAACTGGCTAACCCAACCAATCTTTTTGATTACGGCTGGGGACAGTACAACATGACTACACACAATGTGGTGGGCGACTCGCTGTATCTGCTCAAAACGGCCAGCGGCGATTACAAGTTGTGGATTCAGAAATATGTAGCCAGCCCGATCGACTCGATCCGCTACGAATTCCGGATTGCCAAGTTTGACGGCTCCGGCGACCAGACGGTCAAGATCTACCGTAAAAACGGCTTCACCGATGCACTCTTTGGCTATTACAATGCCGCCGACAACAGCATCCTGAATCGCGAGCCGGGTCGCAACGACTGGGAACTGGCTTTTACCCGGTACGTGGAAGAGGTAACCATGGTTGGAATTACTATGATGTCTCCTGTTATGGGCGTGCTGACCAACGTAGGTGTGAAGGTTGCAGAAGTGACGAACCCGGATGCAGACGCTGCGGCGAATGGCTATGCTTCCCAAAACTACTCCGATAATATCAACACCATTGGCTACGATTGGAAGCAACAACCCACCGATTCTTCCGGCCGCCCTACGGGTCCTTTCGTGACTGATACGGCTAAGACCTACCTTATCAAGTCCGGCATTTCCGGAAAATATTACCAGTTGGTGTTCACAGGTTTTTCCGGCACCAGCGCTGGCAAAACCGTTTATAAATACCGCGAACTAGGCAATATCCCGCAAGCCGTTGCCAATGTAGAAGAGGCCGTGACTGCCTTTATGCTCGTGCCCAACCCTACGGCCGGCGAAACCCAGATCATGCTCGATGTGAAGCAAGGCGGAACGGCTCGTCTGCTGGTAACCGATGCCATGGGCCGCACGGTGAAAAACAGCATCCTTCAGCTGAATGCCGGTCTCAATGGCTATAACGTATCGCTGGGCCATGCTGCTGCCGGAACCTACTTTGTAACGGTGAGCAACGGCACCTGGAGCAAAACCGCTCAACTGCTGATTCAGAAATAAAAAACCTTCTTCGGAGTGATGATGTTGCGTGCACCGTTTTTGATTTCCGTTTTTTCACTGGCTGCTGTGTCCGCCCGGGCACAGCAGCCTCTTTCTGTGCTGGCCGCAGATTCTGCCGGCGGCTGGAACAGCGAGATTGGCGAAGTGGTAGTTACGGGCGTCTCGGCACCGGTGCGGCTGCAAAATGCCCTGAGCCTCTACCGCGTCATCGACGAAAAGCAGTTTAAAGCGCAAGGCGCCGTGACCCTCGCCGATGCGCTCACCACGCAGCTGGGCCTGCAACTGGCCACCGACCCCATGCTGGGCACTTCGGTGCAGTCGCAGGGCCTGCGCGCCGACAAGGTAAAAATCCTGATCGATGGATTGCCGGTGAATGGCCGGGAAAACGGCGCGGTGGACCTTGGTCAGCTGAACCTCGCCCGAATTGCGCGAGTGGAAGTGGTGCAGGGCCCGATGAGCGTGATGTATGGCTCCGACGCGCTGGGCGGCGTGATCAACCTGATTACCAAAAAGACCAAAAAACGGCAGCTAACGGCCCGCGCTTTTGCCGAGTCGATTGGCCGCTACAATGCCGATCTGAGCGCCGGCTGGCAGTTTGGCGAACGTCACACCGCCGATGTAACCGTAGGTCGCAATTTCTTCGAAGGCTGGGCCGATATGGACACCGTAGCGCCGTTCCGCCGCCTGCTCTACAAGCCCAAAACCCAGTATTTCGCTACCGGCGCTTACACCTATACGGCCGCTTCCGGCTTTCGGGCGTCGGCTACAAGCGATTTCTTTAAAGAAAAAGTGACCAATCGCGGCACGGCTTATATCGATCCCTACAACGCCTACGGCCTCGACCAGCGTTTTTGGGTAACGCGTTCCATGAATCGCCTGCAACTGGAAGGCAAGGCCGGCGAAAAAGGGCGTTGGAGCCTGGCCAACAGCTATAGTTATTATCACCGCGTGCGCGAATCGGTGGAGAAAAATCTCCAAAACATGACTGAAGTGCCTACGCGCGGCACCGGCGATCAGGATACCAGCCGCTTCGACGATATCACCCTGCGCAGCAATTACAGCCGTCCGGTGGGTGCTTTCAAGCTGGACGGTGGTTACGACATTACCCTGCAACGCGGCAGCAGCTCCAAGCTCGAACCGGCAGCCGCCGCCAACGCCTATCATCAGGAAGATTATGCGCTGTATGCCAACGTGGCGTATAGTTTCTGGGAGGAAAAGGCTACGTTGCAAGGCGGACTGCGGGCTTCGCATAACTCCTTGTATGCCGCGCCGCTCGTGCCGGCGCTGAACCTCCTGCTCCAGCCCACCGATAACATTCAGGTGCGGGCTTCCTATGCCGAAGGCTTTCGCGCGCCGACGCTGAAGGAGCTGCACCTGCGCTTTGTGGATCAAAACCACGAGATTATCGGCAACCCACTGCTGCGGGCCGAGCGCAGCAAGAATTATCAGCTGTCGCTTTCTTCGCAATACACCATTGCCGATGAAGTGCGGATGAATACTGTCCTGAGCGGTTTTTACAACGATGTGCGCGACGGCATTACGCTGGTGAACCCTACGGCTGATTCCGGCAGTCTGCGCCGGATTTACGGCAATATGGCGGTGCAGAAAAGCGCTACGGTCAACGTGCAGGCCGAGGCGTCGTGGCGTAAGTTGCGCCTTTCCGGTGGCTACGGATTGATTCACATTCCGGCTTTGGACGGGGCTTACAGTGGCTTCACCGTTCCGGAAATTACCGGAAATTTCTTCTGGTTTATCAAGCCGGCGAAGGTGAGTTTCAATGCTTTTTATAAATACACCGGCGAAAGCCGGATGCTTTCTGCCGATGCCGAAGGCAATG
>JAEVZP010000208.1 GCA_023392185.1 Bacteroidota bacterium | reverse complement strand
CCCGTGCGGGTGACGCGGTTGACGGTCGCATCCAGCACCCGCATCGATTTTGGGAACACCACCGGTGCGTCGTGGTGGCTGGTCAGGTTGATGCCGGCATCAATCACATCGCGGCACGGCGAGATATATTCCGCCCGGGGTTCCCCCAGCACCGACTCGCGGTGCCAATCGCCCCAGTAGAAGGTATGCATCGGAAAGAGCGAACAATACACGTCGAGCTTTTTCACCACCGGAATCTGATTTTTCCGCATAGTTTGTCCATGAATAATCGTGGTGCGGTGATCGGGGTAGCCGTATTTGGCCTGCGCCTTCTCAATCGCTCTAAGATATTGGTCAATGGCGGCATCACCGTTGGAATGGCAAATCACCTGCCATTTATTTTTAAACGCCTCCTCGATATAAGCGTTGGCCTTGGCATCGTCCATGACCGGGAAGCCTTTGTAGCAGCCCGTTTTTCCGGAAGGATTGGCGTGGTAGCACTGTGTGAGCCAGGCGGTTTTGCCCTGCGGCGCACCGTCCAGGGTGAGCTTCACACCGGCCACCCGGTAATGATTTTTATAGTTTTTGGAGAAATAAGCTGTGTCCATTGCAAAGCCGGGCGCATCAATATCCGGATAGGCATTGATGTCCAGATAAAACAGGTTTTTGGCGGCCGCGTTGCGAAACATCACCATTTGGTCGGGCGTACTGCGACCATCCTGCAAGGTGGTAAATCCGTAAGAGGCATTGATTTCCTGTGCTTTCTGAATACAGTGGGCTGCCATGTCTTCGCTGGTTTTACCCAGGAGCGGAAACACCACATTGTAGAACGCTTTTTCTTCCACAACACCATTAGGCGTGCCGTCGGGATAGCGCCGGATATGGCCGCCTTCCGGGTCTTTGGTGTCTTTGGTATAGCCGGCCAGCTCCAGCGCTTTGGAGTTGAGCACGCCCAGGTGTTCGGATTGGTGGATAATAACGATTGGGATTTCGGTGCTGAGCTTGTCGAGGTCGGCAGACGTAGGGTGATCTTTTTCTTTCAGCTGCGAATCGTCGTAGCCGTGGCCCAGAAGCCAGCCGTAGCCATTAAACACATATTTTCCGTCTTCCGAATTCCGCCATTCGTCCATCGTTTTCACAATAGAGGCGACATCATTGCAGCCGCCGTCCGGCGCAGGCAGCAGGTTGGCCAGCATGGATACAAAGCCGGTGTTGTAGAAGTGGCCATGCCCGTCGATAAATCCCGGAAGCAGGGTTTTGCCTTCGAGGTTTACTTTATTGGCCTCGCTTTCGTATTTCTTAAAAGCATCTGACCGACTGCCGACAAATACGATTTTGCCATCTTGCTGCACAACCGCCTCTGCATAGCGGGCCGAGTCGCCCTCCATAGTAATAATGTCGCCGTTGTAGAAAATGGTGGCGTTGCGGTCGTTGAGATGCGCGTCTTTTTGGGTAACGGCGCTGTTGCAGGAAGCCAGCAGCAGGGCACCGAGGCAGAAGGAAAGCGTGTGTTTTTTAATCACGATTCGGAATGGAAAAAATGTTTTGGGGCGGAAAGGAAATCAATAAAACTTGAGAAAATCCGTGTTCAGTAGTGTAGACAGGAGGACAGCCGGACCGGAAACAAGCAATGGTTGGCTGTTAACAAGGCTCAAAAGTAGACGGCAATCTGGCAAATCCTAATAATGAACTATTTGCATATTAAAGATATGCTGCTACGGACGGTTGTGTACTCGTGCATTCCCGGACTGCCCACAGGCAGCCCCAAGAGCTGTCACCGTCTTGCGGCTACCTGAATGTGGGAAATAAAGATTCTTTAACCCAGAGCAGCATCCCTTATAAAACACTGTACAGCTCCGTTATTCTCAGGTCGTCAAATTCTTTTATTCCGGAAAGTTTGAGGAGTGGCTCTTTCCGGATGTGGTGCTCTGTTTCCTTAAAAACCTCGTCGCCACCTTCTTCGATCTCTTCATTAATGTTTTCGCGCTGAATCAGCTTCCCGGTGGAAAAGTTGACGCTCAGGTCGCTTTCTACGATCGGACCTCTGTGGTTGCTCTCGTCGTACCCAATCAACTCGAAATCACCGTTTTGGTAGCGAAAGGTATAAGTCCAATAGCCGTACCGGCCATGCAGGTACTGAATGTACAGATTTCCCTTTTTAATCTCGGGATACAGCTCCGGAGCGTAATAAACTCCTCCTTCTTCGTTCTCCGACGAAAAGCAATCGAGGTTTTGCAGAACCTTTTCGTATCCGTTTCCGGTATTAAACAGGATGATAATTCCCCGGCGGTTCCGGTCCAGCACGCCCCGGTTTTCAACCGGCACTATCTTGCTTTTAGCGGTTCCTTTGACGAGCAACACGCGGTCTTCGAGGCCGTCTTTGTTCAGGTCGCCGGCAATGTTTTCGAGTCCGCTTTCCTCGTAAAGCACGTAACCTTCGGGCACAAAACGGGCGAGCGACGTGCTGCTTGCCTCTGGTGGCGGAGCGCTTGTGACCGGCGGTGTCTGGGCTTCGGCGAATGCAACAGTGTCAGCGGCGTTTGTTCTGGATGCCGGATCTGTTGCAGTGCCGCAGGAGTATAGTAGAAATGCAAGGGCCGGAAACAAGATCGCGGTACTATATCCGGCAAAAAGGGTCTTTTCCAGAACTGGATTCTTAACCATTTGATTGTTGTTTAGTTATGCGATCCTTTGACGCTCCGTTGGTTTTGCGCCTGATCCGGCCCACAGCGGGGCCCCAAAGAAGACACAGCGGCCCGAAAAGATCAGCTGCGCCGCTGTGCGGAACGCGGTGAAGATACTCCGTGGTTTATCCGGTCCGTATCGTCTTGGAAACAAGCTGCACATTTACTTAAGCTGCGGGACGTCCCTACTTTCCGACATACCGCCCTTTTTCGTTTCCGGCCAGGTTCTGAAGGGTCAGAATAGCATCGCCCGTCACCGGCCGGACCGCAACGCCGGAAAGCAGCGCTACGGGTTGCCCGGCTTTGTAAATAGTGTCGCCCTGCACCCGATTCAGCCCCTTTTTAAAGTCTAAAACATCCCCGACATAGTAGCCTTCGGAATATTTCCAGACATCCACGCTTTCCAGTTTCACCTTTTGATTTTTGGGGCTGTTGCAGCCCAAAAGCAGAAGGGCAAAGAGACAGGCGATCTGAATCTGGGGATGCATAGAAGCGGAATTTAGCTGCTGTGTTTTGGGAAAAAAACCTTTCCGTTGCGGTCGGGGAAAGAAAAGAGGTTGATTCGGCTCAGAAAAATAAAAGCGATCGCCGAAACCCGATACGCCGGGTAAATCCGCGCTTAGAACGCAAATTTGGGTCCGTGGACCGTGGGGTCATCTTTTATCTCTATGTGCGGCTGATTGCGCCGGATGTAATCGAGTAGAAACGTCACCTCTCCGGGATATAAGGTGTCGTGTTTAAGGTAGGTGATAACGGCCACCTTTTTGCTGTTTTGACAGAACGTAACCGTGCAGCGTTTTCCGGCCCTGCCGAGATTAGCCCGCCTCACCTTAATCTGGTTGTAGTCTGCGCCGGAAAGCGTCTTCAACCCCATATTGTTAATCAACAACAAGCCTTTTTGGGAAATAATGTACTGGGGAACAGCCGTAAAAGGCCGGTCTACAAAAGCGCAGTAGTCTTCATAAACCTGAGCGAAATGTGGAGTCAGATGCGCCAGTTCCGCCGTTGCCAACCGGAACTTCTGGTAGATAATAAAAAATAAGGGCGAGGTGGCCACGAGAAGCACACCTGCTATGGAAAATAAGGTAGGGCCCGCGTAGAGAAGAAAATTTTCCGCAATCGCCCGCCCGACGTACACCGTGTGGAAGGCATAAGCAAACGCACCCACAACGCCCAGAATCACCAGGACTATAAAGCCAACGGCAACGGCCCGCAGCTTTTTCAGGTTCCGGATTTCTTTTTGAATGTGAGGTGTCAAATGGGGTTAGGTTTGGGTAGAAAACATTTGGTTGATCATCAGTTACAGAAGCGTGCCGACCTGAGGGTCGCTATTGCCAGTCCGCCCGTCGTTCCTGGTTTAAAATGGATTCACACGGATGTGACGTGCGTTCGGGATTTAAAAAGACTGGCAAACTGATCCATAAACGAGGCGTATTCCAATCGGCGGGCGTTATAGAAAACGGGGGCCTCACCCTTATCCGCCTTCCAGCGGAACGCCTGGTGATTCACAAAGTATTTTTACGGGAACACGGGATTCACAGAGGCGTTTTCTTTTGGATTTTGATTTTCATATATTGGTATCAGCGGCTTCTATAAAAGCATTTAACAGCCCGTTTTCCGGAAAATCCCGCCTTTTAACCTTCCTCCGGCCGAACCAATGCAGCCAGCTTTTTAGGAGCCACCTCACAGTAGGCGGTCGTCAGCGCGTCGAGGAATAAAGTTTCCGGAATTTGGGTCATTTCCACCAGCGTCCAGCCCTGTTTTCCCCATTTGTTGGCAGCGGGATAGATAACCTTTGGGTCGTAGCTGCAAAAAACGGACTGATCCACTTCCGACAGTTTCATGCTGGCGCGCCTGTGGGTCGCATCGTAGGTCGCAAATATTTTCTTTCGCACCCGGAAGGAGATTTTTTCGAAATGCGCTTCTGCTGTGGTTTCGGGAAAAGACAAAGCCCATTTCCGGAAATTTTCGAAGGTTATCATTGTTTGAAGGCTTGGGGGAGCAGGGGCTACGATTTTTTATTTCGATACGATTCCTCGAAAGAACGGCACGATCAAACTTGCTTTGCTATCTGTGTTTGAAAGGGCTTTTTAAGAGCTGAATTTCCGGAAATTTTTCTTCTTCAAAGTGCTTTGCGCAGGATCAACTCCGCAC
>JAEVZP010000164.1 GCA_023392185.1 Bacteroidota bacterium | reverse complement strand
GCAGTGCCTGGACCCAAAACCATCTGGTAAACGGCGATGCGCTCCACGATGCCGGTTTTACGGGCAGCGGGATGCTGATTGCCGTTATTGACGAGCAGTTCCGGGGCACTGATACCCATCCGGGTTTTGCGGCCCTGCGCAGCAGCGGGCGGCTGGTGGATACCTACAACTTTATCCTGCGCAGCGCTTCGGATATCTACTCAGGCGGCTCGCATGGCACGAGTGTGCTATCAGCCATTGCCGGTTTTCAACCCAATACCTATGTGGGGGCCGCACCGGATGCCGGCATTGCGCTGTATGTGTCTGAAAATCCTGCGGGCGAGCAGCGCGTGGAACTCGACCAGATGATCGCAGCTATGGAGCGCGCCGACAGCATCGGCGCTGATGTGGTTTCGGTTTCGCTGGGCTACAATACGTTTGAATTTCCGGCCGGTGCTGATTTTTCCTTTGCACAACTCGACGGGAAAACCACCTCCGTGGCGCAGGCTGCCAACCTGGCCACTGCCAAAGGCATGATGATGGTGCTGACAGCCGGTAATGAAGGCAGTTCTTCCTGGCAAAAGATCCTGACGCCCGGCGATGCCGACAGCGCACTCACGGTTGGGTCGGTGGCTGCCAACGGATTTCCGGCGGTCAACAGCGGCTACGGGCCCAATGCTGCCGGGCGGATCAAACCCGATGTGTGTGGCCTGGGGAACGGCGCTTTT
Organism: Bacteroidota bacterium; assembly: GCA_023392185.1. Classification (GTDB taxonomy): domain Bacteria; phylum Bacteroidota; class Bacteroidia; order Chitinophagales; family Chitinophagaceae; genus UBA1952. Next base: position 15,388 of record JAEVZP010000164.1, on the reverse strand, counting down.
GTTTACAGCCCGACGGGCGGCCTCTTCAGCGGCAGCGGCACTTCTTTTTCGACCCCCCAGATAGCCGGTTTTGCGGCCTGCCTGATGCAGGCCTATCCCGGAAAAAAACCGGGCGAAATCCGCGATGCAATCGTGCGCAGCGCCCATCGCTACGCCAACCCGGATATCCAATTAGGGTATGGCATCCCAAACTTTGCCCGGGCGCTCCAGACCTTGAATATTCCGGAAAAGGAGGCTTTTTGTGAGAAAAATCTGACGGGTTTGTATCAGCCGGACGGACAACGCATTGTGCTGTTTGGCAATCTGCCGGGGGCTGTTACACTGTCGGTCTTCGACCTTGCCGGGCGGAAACTGGCTGAAAAGAGAGGTGTGTTTTCCGGAAATGAAAGCATCGCATGGACCCTGGAGACCTCATTGTCTGCCGGGTTGTATATCCTGCATTACCAATCGAAGCAAGGGCAGGGCGCACTGAAGCTGCTGGTGCCTTAACCGGAACGTGCATCTCGTTTTAAGGTGATAATGGCCACAGAGACCACGGAGGTGTTCACAAAGATCTACGGAGACACCCTTCAGTTCTTTGTGGACCTCTGTGCCTTCTTTGCGCCCTTTGTGACCTCCATTCAACTATAACCAATTGAAATTGAAAACTCATAAACCGAGTTTCAAGTTAAACGGACATTTTTCCGGAAACCGGAGCCGCAAAAGATTTTTCTAAAATACGCTGTCGCGGTAGTCGCGGCGGCGCACAAGGCGTAAATCCTGCAATACTGCTGCCTTTACGTTGAGCGTAAACGTAAAGCTTTTGAGCGGACCGAAAGGGATGGTATTGAGCCGCATCTCAAAGCAGTGGAGGTCGCGGTAGATGTCGAGCGAGGTAAACGAAATTTCCTTGAGCCGGAAGTTGTAGCCGCTCGTCAGGGCCACCTTCCAGCGCGGCGTCAGGTTGAAGTCCCCTCCGAAAATAGCGTTCTGCTCTGTCACAAATGTATCGGCCTTTCTAGCCGGCAGGTAGTTGCGGCTGGTCGTCAGCGAGTAGCTCAGGTTGAGGTTCCAGGGGATATTAAAATCCACATAATCGGCGGCACCCCGTTGCAGGAAGCGGCTGGCGTTGTGGGTCGAATCAGGTACCTGTGGGGCGCTTTTTCCGGAAGAGCGCAGCGAGGTGGAGAGCGAGATGTTGCCGGAACGGAAACGGGCCAGTCCTCCACCGGTTTCCACCAGGGTCAGCCGGTTGCGGATGCCCGTTTCATAATCAAAGGCGTAAGGATCGAAAATGGCGCCTGCTGAAATATTGATTTTATCGAAAAGATTGGTGCGGAAGGAAAGCGCCACATCGCTCCACCGGAAAGAGTCGGCAGCGAAGTCGTAACGTCCGTCGAGCGACAGGCGGTCGATGAGCGTCACGTTGCGTGTAGCCGTGGCGGTGTCGCCGGATTTTTTGCTGCGCAGTTTGGCCTGCAAGACGTTGTTGATCCCATAGTTCAGCGCCGAGTTAGACTGGCCGAAAGGACCAGACGGCCCAAAGGCGTTGCGCAGATACGGCGAAACCGGCAGAATCGCGCCGCCGGGCGTCAGTTGCTGGTAATAGGCCGTGTTGAAAGGCGATTTGGCAAAGTCGGGCACATAGCTATAACCTATGGAAGGCTCAAGGACGTGGCGGACGCCTGCGACCCGGCCGCGCTTAAAAAGCTTCATGCCGTAGATGCGGGTGCTTGCCGTGGCATTGCTGGTGAAGTCGCGGGCCGTGAAAAAGCCGGACTGCGTTACGGTATCGAGCTGCTGCTTTTGATAGTTGTAGTTGATGAAATCCCGGCGGGTGAGCCAGTATTCATTATAACTCACGTTGAAAGCCAGGTTGATATAGCGCAGCGCGGTATAGTTGGCCGAAACCGGAATGCTGTGGCGGATGCCGTTCTGAAAATCGGTGAGGCGGAGTTTCGAAATCTCAAAAGCGGTGTCGTAGAACGACAGATTATTGGCGAGGTTGAAGTTGTAGGAGGTGGTGATCTTCTCATACCACTTGGGCGCGCCGATCGGGTTGCGTCGTTTGAAAGGCGTGATCTGGGAATAGTAGAAGTTGACCGTTGGCAGCTGCACGTTGTTGAGCGCACTTTGTCCGCTGAAGGTTTGCTGAAAATTCGCGCCTGCCGTCAGGCTCATGGGCCGCTTGCGCCAGGTTTTGGTAAACGTAAGGCTGGAATTATATTGGTTTTGCAAGACCAGCGCCGGGTTGTAGGAGTTGCGCTGGTAATAATTGCCTTTCTGCAGGTCGATGTTGGCGTTGAACGTAATGCCGGGCCGCGCCTTTGGATCGGTGCGGTGGGTCCAGCGAATGGCAAAGGTTTTGGTGATGGTGCTGCCCGGCTCAAAGACCTCGCCCAGCTTGTCATAGCCATAAGCCAGTTGTACGCCGCCATTGTAGCGGTAGCGGTTGGCATAAGCTGAAACCGCTGATACGTTAAAACTCCCCCGGGAATAGATATTGGAGGTAACGAGCAGGTCGGCCTTGTCAGAAAAATAGACATAGTAGCCGCCGTTGGTGAGGCCCACGCCGCGCGCCTGCTCGATCGTATAGGAAGGAATGCGGAAGCCCGAGCGCTGCTGCTCGGAAATAGGGAAAAGCGCAAAAGGCAAGAACAGCGGTGTGGGCACCTGTTCAATCTCGAAGTTGGATGAACCGGCCACGGCAATGCGCCCGGGAATCACTTTGATACGCCGTGACCGGATGCCGAAGTGCGGCTGCTCCAGGTTGCAGGTGGTGTACACGCTTTGCAGGCCAAAGATGCTTTGGTCGGGCGCGCGTTTCACCTGGTCGCTAAAGACATAGCCTTCGCCGTACTGCGTGCGGGCATTGCGCACCAGCGCTTTTTTGGTGTTGAAATTATAGCGCAGGTCGTCGTAAGTAAACTTCTCGCTGCCCTGGGTAAAGGTGGGCAGGTCTTTTTTCCTGGCGCTGTCGGTAGACGGCTCGGCGAAGATGACCCCTTCCTTCTGATCATAGGTGACCTTCCCGGCGTTCAGTTTCAGGTCTTCATAAGTAACCACCACATCGCCGTAGAGGTAAAACTGGTTGCGCCGCAGTTGCAGGAGAGCGCTGTCGGTCGCCGTAGCTTCTACCACGGCCGGCAGCGCGTCGGGCGAAATCCGGATGCCCAGCGAGTCTTCGAGGGCCGTTCGGCGCGCTGTATCGACTCCTGCTTTTAAGGAGTCGGTTTTGGCCGAAAGCGAGTCGGACAGGACCTTTTTTACCGAATCTGTCGGCAACTGCGTGGGGGAGACCGGACGATCCATCTTAATTTGCGCCCCAACGCGACTGCCGGCCAACAGAACTGTTAAGACTAACAGCAGGCGCAGCCCATATCGGGCGGCAGTAGCGTTTTCCCTGTTATTTTTACCCGGCCTGCGTATCATGTGCGAAATGCGGAGGCGAAATTACTCTCTTTTAACTACGCGTCTTTAGCTTGTGGTTCCCTATAAAGCATTAAATAAATCCCGTCTTTTCCGGAAATTTCCGGTATTTCTTACTTTTTGTACCTTCCTGCTTCTGGCTCCGGGCCTCAGCTTCGGCCAGAAACGGCGCATCAGCACTATTGTGCTGGATGCAGGACACGGCGGCAAGGACCCCGGTGCACGCGGCATTTTCACCAATGAAAAAGACCTGACCCTCGGCATCGTCATGCGCCTGGGTAAGATGATCGAAGACTCGCTGCGCGGCGTAAAAGTGGTGTACACCCGCACGACCGATATTTATCCTTCGCTTTCCGAGCGGCATCAGATTGCCAACCGGGCCGATGGCGACCTTTTTATCTCGGTTCACATCAATGCTACGGCAGGCCGCACCGAGCGCGTACAGTCGGGTACCCGCACCATCGGGAAAGGCAAGAAAAGAAAAACGGTTCCGGTGTACCGCACCGTTCATCACCGCTCTACCGAAGCCAGCGGCACCGAGACCTATGTATTGGGACTGCACCGCTCCGATCAGAAAGCGGGCGCTATTGGCGAATACAGCGATCACGTGACCGAGGAACCGGGTATTATGGACCCCTCCGACCCGCAGACGGCCATTATCATTGCTCAATACACCGAAGCCTTTCTGGGCCGCAGTGTAAGCCTGGGCACCAAGATTGAAAACGCATTTATGGCCACAGGCCGGAAAAGCTATGGTGTGAAGCAGAAAGGACTGGAAGTGCTGGCCGGTTCGGCCATGCCGGGCGTGCTGGTAGAGTGTGGCTTTATCAACAACCCCACGGAAGAAACCTACATGGCCTCTGAAGCCGGACAGCTGGAGATGGCCCGGGCCATTCTGCGCGGAATTCGGGAGTATAAAGCCGAAACCGAGCGCTAAATTGCCGGAATAACCCCTTCTTTTTAACAAGCGGTTGCTTTTTTAGGTACGGCCCGCTATCTTTAAGCCCTGTTAAACTAAAAGCGCTCGATGAAAGCCCGCTTCCTGTATTCCTTAATTACCGCTTTCAGTACCCTTACCGTTCTCTCCGGTCTCACTTCCTGCAACCCAGATAAGTGCCAGGCAATTGCCTGTGCCTACGGCGGTATCTGTCAGGACGGGAAGTGTATTTGCGCCGATGGCTATGAAGGTTATCAGTGTGAGACAGAGATGCGTGCCCGCTACCTGGGCATCTGGACGGTTACTGAAGACGGCACGGTTTCCAACGCGGCCCAATATGCCGTGTCGGTAACGCGGGGCGATGCGCCGCGCGAAATCCGGATCACCAACTTTTATAACGCTTTCACCAAGCCGGTCAAGGCCTTCGTGAATTCCGACACCGTGACCATTCCCTTGCAGGCCGTCAACCGCTGGAAGGTGCAGGGCCGCGGTCAAATCAAGCGCGACCCTTATCGCGGCGTCAATGCCCTGGTCCGGTTCAACTACATGGTAGAAGATACTGTCAACAAGCTCGTAGACAACTTTGGCTATAGCGGCGGCGACCCGTCGAGCTGGACCAAATAGCGCCCGCCTGATCTTCGCTTCATAAACTATTCCGTAGCTGCCGCTGAACTTCAGTGGCAGCTTTTTTTTGGAAGGAAATGCGCCTTTTTTCCGGAAAAATCGGGGTTCCCTCTGCTCCGGCCCGTGCTCAAAGGGCAGTCAAAAACCTTTTGCGCGACTCGACTGTTTCTATTCCTCTCTCATGCGCCTGCTTCTTCAATACTTAAGCCACCATAAAAAGTGGATTTTCGGGGCCCTGCTCCTGGCTGCGATCAACCAGATTTTCTCTCTTTTCGATCCCCTGATTATGGGGAAATACATCATTGATCCACTGGCTAAATCCCCCCATCTAGTGGTGGAAAATGGCGTGGAACGCACCCGCACCGAAGGCGATTTTATCCGGGAGGCCGCCTTCGGCCTTTCCCTCCTGATCGGCACCGCCATGGTGTCGCGGATTGCCAAGGCTTTTCAGGATTACGTGCTCAACATCGTGATTCAGAAAACCGGCGCGCACCTCTATACCGACGGGCTGCGCCATGCCATGCGCCTGCCTTTTGCCGATTTTGAAGATCAGCGCAGCGGCGAAACGCTTTCGGTGTTGCAGAAAGTGCGTTCCGATTCCGAGCGGTTTATCACCTCGTTTGTCAACGTCCTGTTTGCCGCGCTCGTCGGGATTGTGTTTGTGATTGTGTATGCGGCCACGCTGCCGAGCGGCGGCTGGCTGGTGCTGCTGTATCTGGTGGGCGCGCTGCTGCTTTCCGGACTGACAAGTGTGCTGAGCCGGCGGATCAAAACCATCCAGAAAAACATCGTTAAAGAAACCAACGCGCTGAGCGGCGCCACCACTGAAAGCCTTCGCAATATTGAACTGGTGAAAAGCCTTGGCCTGACCCAGCAGGAAATCGCCCGGCTTAATGATAATACCTACAAAATCCTGAGTCTGGAGCTGCGGAAAGTAAAAAGCATCCGGGCCATCAGTTTTGTGCAGGGCACGGTGGTGAATTTCCTCCGGCAGTGCATCATTTTTGCCCTGCTGTATTTCATCTTTCACGACCGGATTACGCTGGGCCAGATGGTGACGATGCAGTTCTACTCGTTTTTCATCTTCGGGCCGTTGCAGGAAATCGGCAACATTATTCTTTCCTACCGCGAAGCCGAGGCCTCGCTGGAAAATCTGAAAAAGTTGTTTGCTACACCGGTGGAAAAAGCACCGGTTGCGCCCCGCGCGCTGGGGCCGATTGAAACCCTCTCGTTCCGGGATGTCAGTTTTCAGCACAGCAGCGCGCTGCGGCCGGCTTTGCAGGGCATTTCCTTCGATGTGCACCGCGGCGAGACCATTGCCTTTGTGGGCCCGTCGGGTTCCGGAAAAACAACGCTGGTGAAGCTGCTGGTGGGCCTGTATCCGCCCGGCGAAGGAGCGGTTTTGTTCAACAGTCTGCCGGGTACCGAAATCAATCTGGAAGAACTGCGGACCCAACTGGGTTTCGTTACGCAGGACACCCAGCTTTTTTCCGGCACCATCCGCGAAAACCTGCGCTTCGTCAACCCGGAAGCCAGCGACGCCGAGTTAATTGCTGCATTGGAAGGTGCGGCTTGTCAGTCGATTCTGCAACGCGCCGAAGGCGGACTGGAAACCAAGATCGGGGAAGGCGGCCTGAAGCTTTCCGGAGGCGAGCGGCAGCGCTTGTCCATCGCCCGCGCGCTGCTCCGTCATCCGCGCCTCCTGATTTTCGACGAAGCTACTTCGGCACTGGATTCCATTACCGAAGAAGCCATTTCGCAGACGATCCGGGCCATTACGGCGCGGCGTGAGCACATCACCGTGATGATTGCCCACCGGCTGAGTACGATTTTGCACGCCGACCGCATCTATGTGCTGGAGAAAGGTAAAATCATTGAGACCGGCACCCACCACGAGCTGCTGACCGAAAAGGGGCTGTATTACGCCATGTGGCGGCAGCAGATTGGCGAAGCGGAAATGGCTTAAGGCCTGTTTGGACCCTTCCAGGCCACGTTGCATTTCCGGAAAAGAGACTGCTGTTTCCGGAAAATAAAAAGAGCCACTCCCCAAAAGGGAGTGGCTCTTTGGCTTGTCAGGCGTTTCTTTTGGTTAAAAAAGAAACAAGGCTTAGCGCTTGACTTGCAGTTTGCGCAAGGCAACAGCACCGCCTTCCAGCTCGATGCGCACCAGATAGGTTCCGGAAGCGAGACTGCTTACATCCAGGCGCTGGGTTTTGCTACCGGTTGCCTTCACTTCGCTGACCAGGGAACCAGCCACATCCAGGATGCGGATGGTCTTCATGGCCTGAGCAGCCGTGTTTTCAACCGTTACAAAATCAGCCGCTGGGTTGGGGTACAGGCTTACCTGACCGTCCAGGCTCACCGTGTTCACCCCTACATTGGTTACCTGCACAGAGGCGATCACACTGTCGCTACCACAGCTATTGGTTACCACATGGGTAACGGTGTAGGTACCGTTGGCCGTGTAGGTGTGGGTCGGGTTAGCGGTGGTGGCAGTAGCTCCATCACCAAAACGCCAGATGTGAGTAGTAACGTTGGCAGAGCCAGTTGCTGCGAAAGTGAAAGTCGGCGATTGGTTGGTGATATTGATGGTACCAGCCACCGGCAGCGGGTTCACGGTCACGTTGATGGTATCACGGCCGGTGCAACCAGCAGCATTGGTAACCGTCACCGAATAAGAACCAGAGGTGCTTACAGAAATACTTTGTGTAGTTGCGCCAGTACTCCACAAATATGTAGCGCCTGGATTACCCGCGTCCAGAGTGATCAAAAGAACAGGGCCCGCACTTCCACAGTAGGTAGTGTCGTTGCCCAGTGCAACCACCGGTGCAGCGGCAGTAGTCACATCAATCGTGTCGCTAGCGGTGCAACCAGCAGCGTTGGTCACTGCAACGGAATACGTTCCAGCTGTAGTAATAGTGGTAGACTGGGTGGTAGCGCCGTTGCTCCACAGGTAAGTGGCGCCTGCATTACCGGCGTCCAGGGTCAGCGAACCACCACCGCAGATAGTGGTGTCATTGCCCAAGGCAACAACAGGCAGCGGATTGACGGTTACGTTCATGGTATCACGACCGATGCAACCACCGGCGGTAGTGACGGTTACTGAGTAAGTACCTGAAGCGTTCACAGAAATGGTCTGGGTGGTAGCGCCTGTGCTCCACAGGTAGCTAGCACCTGCATTACCGGCGTCCAGGGTCAGCGAACCGCCGGCACAGAAGGTCGTGTCATTGCCCAGGGCAACAACGGGCAGCGGGTTAGTGCTGACGTTAATGGTGTCGTAACCTGTGCAACCGCCGGCGTTGGTCACAGCTACCGAGTAAGAGCCGGCAGCGGTGACGCTGATGCTTTGGGAAGTCGCGCCTGTGCTCCACAGGTAGGTAGCACCGGCGTTACCGGCGTCCAGTGTGAGGGAGCTGCCTACGCAGATCGCTGTGTCGTTGCCCAGGGCTACTACCGGTGGCGTGCAAGGAGGCGTTGTGTTGACGTTGAGCGTTACGGAATCAATGTAGACATCATAATCCGGAGCGTCGTTTATCGTGCCTTCTGTTGCGTAGAAAGCAACTTTGATGATGCCGCTTACGTTGGTCAGTGGAATGATCACGTTTTGACCCGGAATAGCGCCGTTGGCTGCTGTCCAGGTACGCAGAATATTGGCGCTCGACCAGGTAGCTCCGTCATCATAAGAAATAACAACAGCTACGCTGTCGTCGCTTCCGAGAGAATCTGCAATTGTAGTAGAAGCATAGTCGGTGACACCGATTTTAAAGCCCAGATCGTAGTTGCCGGGTGTGGTACCCAGATCAATCGAAGGCGTAATCAACCAATCGCGCTTGGTGTTGCTGTACAGGTTAATCCGGGCGGCTTTTCCAAGGGAAGCCGTGTACAGGTAGTTGGCAGAGCCCCAGCCTGTTGTGGTGCCGGTAAAGGTGGTGGTGTTTACGCCGATAAATCCACGGGCAGTGCTCCAGCAAGCCGGCGGGAAGGTTGTGGCCGTAAATTCCTCCAGGAATGGAACCGTGTAAGGGGCGCAGCTGGTGGTGAAGGAACTGCTGCCGACCCAGGCGCTGGTGTCTCCGGCGGCGCAGATGCCACGCACAAAGAAGGTATAGGTCGTTACCGGTGCGAGGCCCGTCAGGTTAGCAGTGGTCGAACCTGAGGCAGTGTTTCCGGAAGCAGCCAGGCCAGTTGTGCCGGAACCGGCAGCGCCGGAAGAACGCACTTCATACTGATAGCCTTGGGCAGGCGCTGGTGTAGGAGCCGTCCAACTCGCCGTGGCACTGTTGGAGGTCACCGCAGTAACAGTTGGCAAAGAAGGTACAAAGCAGGTAGGCGTGCTTGCTACGGAGAAACTATCGAGCAGGATATCGTCATAGAAATCGTTGGACAAAGACTTATCTACGCTGAAGCGGAACTGTGCATCCGCTATGCCGATAAAAGAGGCTGGCAGCGTGAATTGAACCGTGCGCCAGGCAGCAGCGTTGCTGGTATCGTCAAACAAGGTCACCCAGCCCGTGCCGTCATAGCCTTCCAGCTTCAGGTTGTTATTGGTATAAGGAGGCGTGTCCTCGTTGTTCTTAAACCAATCAAACTTCAGATAAGGAGAAGCCAGGTTGGAAAGGTCGATCACCGGCGAGTTCAGCGTCACCACCGCATTGTAAGGGGAAGAAGCATCCAGCCAGGTAAAGGTGCCGTTCGGGCGACCATTGTTGGCTGTGCCATAGCCCGGTGCACCGGTAAACTTCCACAACAGGTTTGCAGTCGTGCTGTTGATCGAGTTGGTGTTGATCCAGCAGGCCGGCAGCGAACCGGCATTAAAACCTTCACTATAAGGGGCAGCAATTGCAGGACAGGCTGTTAGGAAAGTCACGCCTGCTGTCCAGTTGCTGTAAGAGCCGCTGCCGCAGTTGCTGCGAACATACACTGTATAGGTGGTTGTATTACTCAGTCCTGTTACAGCAGCGGTCGTAACGCCAGCACCGGTATTTCCGGAAGCTTCCAGCCCGGCAGCACCTGAACCGGCAGCGCCGGAAGAACGCACTTCATACTGATAGCCCTGGGCAGGCGCTGGTGTAGGAGCCGTCCAGGTCAGGGTTGCACCCGTGCTGGTAACAATCAGAAAAGCAAGGTTGGAAGGAACCAGGCAGCTGGGTGGCGTCCAGGAGAACGTCAGACCGGAAGCCGGGAAATTGGTATTGTCCCGGGCCACCGTAGCAGAATTGCTGGTGCCCACTGCCGTGTTGGCAAAACCGTCCGGAAGCGCTGCCGTCCGGTTGTAGTAATCGGTATTGGAAGCGCCCCGCAGACCCACCTGATTGGTCCGGGTAGTCGAAAGGGTAGAGGCGAAAGGCCCATACACATACCGAATCACATTGGACGTTTCCTCCAGGTGAATCTGGAAGTCGAATGTCGTGTTGTTTACGGAAGTACTGTAATCAGAGAACTGATGCCACTCAATCACAAACGTGCGGTTGGGCGCACTGCCGAGCACTTCTGTTCGAACCGAACCCGCAGGCCAGCGCACCGCAGCAGCGGTTTGGTTGGAAGTAGAAGCCGCCGACATTTCGATGGTTCCGGCTGCCTGGCTGAAAGCGACAACACTGGTATTGGTCGGAATGCCGGTTCCAACCAAAGTATCACCTATGTCCAGACCCGTGAAATTAGTAACGCCGGTAATGGTCGTAGAGCCGGTCGTGCGCGTTCCTTCCGTTACAAACATGGCCCACAGGTCGCGATTCATTACCGCCAGCGCGCCATCATAACCCGTCGTGCTCGAAATCAGAGCGGAGCCGGTGGAGGTAGTACTGCCAAAAGTAGCACCCCCGTTAGAGTTCACATAAATAGAGGTGTAGCCGGTGCCATTAAACTGAAACGTAAATGGAAGGCTCACGTTCCACCCTTCGGTGTCGAAGGTAGTGGTTCCGGTAGCATTCGCGACAATAGTGCCGGATGCAGACACAGGCGTGTAAGTGCCTGCGCTTTGCGCAAACCCATAACTGCTTACCTGAGCACTCGCTTTGTTCCCGGTGAATGCTGCCAGTATGGACAACGCGGCCGGTAAGAGTAGCTTTTTAAGCTTCATAAAAATAAAAATGCCTACTCGGTTATCGGGTTTTCGGCTTACCCCCGTGTTGAAAAATTAATTATTGAAATGTTCGGAAAAGTGCTCTGTAGTAATATACTAATTAGAGGGGGTAAAGATAATATCTGACAGAGCAGCAAATTTTTACAAAAGCTTAAAGTAGGGAGAAGATTATTTTTGGAATAATTTCTCAAAGGCGTTCCGCAGATGGATGCTTTCAATCCGGCTTGTTGTGCGTGCGCTGGTAAGAGAAAAACACGCCTGGCATCTCTTGGGCTCCCGGATCTGATCCAAAATACAAAGACAGCCAGGTGCTCTCCAGAGCTTTTTACCCTTTCCGCAGCACCGTCACAAAAAGACTGTCGCCGTTGTGAGGGATTCCGTTTTGTAAAGAACTTTCCTCCAAAACAAGGCCGCTAGTTCCGGAAATCAAAGCCGCCATCACACCTTCATTTTCCTCCCGAAACACCGAGCAGGTGACGTAAATCAAGCGACCGCCGGGTTTCAGGTGCCGCACGCTGTTTTGCGCAATGCGGGTTTGCAGCTGCGTCAGTTCCAGCAGACTTTCTTTCCGGAAAAAATGGCGCATTTCCGGCGTCCGCGCCCACGTGCCGGAGCCGCTGCAGGGCACGTCGCACACCACCGTGTCAAAGGTTTCGGTGCCCATTTGGGAAGTCAACGCAGCCGTGTCTGAAGCGTCCAGCACGCGCGTTTGCGGCGGCTTTTGTCCTGATTCTTTAAACCGCGTTTCCAGCGCCCTCAAAGCACCCGGCCGGATGTCGGAAGAAAGCAGTTTTAGTTGCGGAAAAGCATCTTTTAAAAACAGGGATTTTCCGCCGCCTCCTGCGCAGGTATCCCACCACGCCTCGCCTTTTTGCGGTTTCAAAAAGCCACAGACCCGCTGCGAGCCCCAATCCTGAACCGTATAAGCGGCCTGCGGCCACAGCGTATGCAGCGGCGTGTTAGCGGGCAGGGCAATGCAATGAGGAAATATTTCTTCGTAGAAAATACCGGCTTTTTCCAGCGGGGGGAAAAGCATTTTCCGGTCTGCGCCGGGCCGCAGCCGCACAAACAAACGGGGCTGTTGTAATAAAGAAAGCAGCCAGTTCTCGCGAAAAATGCCTTCCGAAAACAGAACGTCTTCCGGCAATAGTTTTTGGATGTCAAAACCTTCCCCTTGCGCTGTTTCCATGCGTTTTGTAAGTGGAATTTCCGGAAAAAAGGCTGCGTCCGGCACCAGCAGGGAAAGCTTGGGCTCCGTGCCACACAACCGGAGGCAGGCCTTCAATTTCTCTTCAAAAGAAGGGCTTTCTTTAAAACCGTCGGCCGCGCGATACCAAGAGAAAACCGCTTCGGTAATCACCTTCCGGTCGCGGCTACCCAAACGGCTATTTTGTTTAAAGTATCCCTTTAAAAAATCCACCAGCGGACGCTCGCCCCGGTAGGTTTGAATCAGGTGTTGCAGGTCACGCCAAAGAGCTCGCATGAAGGTCAGGGATGAGGGATGAGGGATGAGGGATGAGGATTTTGGATATTGGATATTGTAGAGACAAGGCATGCCTTGTCTCTACTTGTATCTACGTTGGTTTATAAAATCTTCTTTAGAAGACTGCTGCGTTGGTCGCGGGAGCGACCCAATGTTTATAGCCTCGTTCATGCAATGAGGAAAGGTCGCTTCGCGACCCAATGTTTGTAAGGATACAGGAATTCAAATTTTACAAAGAATCGGTGTAAAGAACGTTCTAAGAGGTCGCAAAAATCCGGTAGCCGAGCGCGCACAATACCATTCCGGCAACAACCGAAATGATGAGATACAAAACGCTCATCCATAGCATTTGGCCCCGGAAAAACTGCACATTTTCCAACGCAAAAGTAGAAAACGTGGTAAAGCCGCCGCAAAGGCCCGTCGCCAGCAAAAGCCAGCCGGTACTTTGCAGCCAGGCGTTCCGGGAAAGCGCCCCTGCTAAAACCCCTATCAGAAAGCAACCCAGCAGGTTGGCGAGTAGCGTGGCCCACGGAAACCCGTTTGGATGCGATTTCGGCACGGCCAGCGACACGCCGTAGCGCAGCACCGAACCAAGAGCACCGCCAAGGGCGACGAGGAGATAGGCACGCATAGCTGCGAAAATAAAAAAGCCGCGGTGCATTTACCGGAAAATGCACCGCGACTTACAGTCTTGATACCTGATACTTGCTACCTGATACTCCCAAAATTATACTCCCAAAATTACTCCACCCAATCCGCGATAAACACGTTGGTATCATTGGTGCCGCCGTTATTGCGGTTGGAAGAAAACAGAATCTTTTTGCCGTCGGGGGAAAACATCGGGAAGGCGTCAAAGCCCCGGTCGCGGGAGATTTTCTCCAATCCCGTGCCGTCCATGTTGATAAGGTACATATTGAATGGAAATCCGCGCTTGTACTCATGGTTGGAGGCAAAGATGATGCGCTTGCCGTCGGGCGTGAAATTGGGCGCCCAGTTGGCCTGACCCAGATTGGTGATTTGCGCTACATTGGAGCCGTCGGCGTCCGCCACAAATACTTCCATATTGGTGGGCATTACAAGGCCTTGGGCCAAGAGGTCTTTATAGTCTTTCACTTCCTGATCGGTCTTGGGCCGCGAAGCGCGCCACACGATTTTGGAGCCGTCGGGCGAAAACCATGCACCGCCGTCATAGCCAAGGTCGCTGGTGATTTGCTTCAGGCCGGTGCCGTCCAGGTTCATGGTAAACAGCTCCAAGTCGCCGGTGCGCATGGAGGTGAAAATAATCTTGTCGCCCTTGGGCGAAATGGTGGCTTCGGCGTCATAGCCTTCATAATCGGTAAGGCGCTTTTTCACAGCTCCCTTCAGATCGGCTACAAACAGATCGTACTCCGGATAAATAGGCCACACATACTTTTTCAGCTTGCTTTTATCCGGCACCGGCGGACAGTCTTTGCTGCCGAGGTGGGTAGATGCATAGATGACCGATTTGTTGTCGGGCATAATGTAGGCGCAGGTCGTACGACCGGTCCCGGTGCTCACGAGGCGCGAGCGGAAAGAGTCGGTAGCTTTTTTAGGCAGTTCGGCGTAATAAATCTGATCGCAGGGAATGCCTTCTTTGGGGGCTGTTTTCTGGAAAACAACCGCTTTGCCGTCGGGACCGAAATAACACTCGGCATTGTCGCCGCCGAAGGTGAGCTGGCGGATGTTTTTGAAGTGAGTTTCTTCGTCGTAGTGCAGGGTTTGCGGGGCCGGCGGGGAGGTAGGGGAATGTTGCTGGGCAAAAGCCGCAGTGGAGAAAGCGACAAGGGCAATGCTTCCAATCAAACGCATGGCGGGGAGGGAAAATTTGTGTGGCCGCGAAATTAAAACCGCCTTTTCCGCCCTCTGTCACGGGACTGTTTTAAAAAGAAAATGGAGTGGTAATCAAACCTATAAGGTTTCAAAAACCTTATAGGTTTTTCCGGAAAATTGACGGAAAAGAAAGACACCCGTCAGGTTTCCGAAACCTGACGGGTGTCTTTCGCGTGAGGGATAGAGGCGGCGCACAGCAAAGCCGAAAGCCCGACCCGCAGCGAAGCGAAGGGGCACGCCCCTGAAGATTCCCTTCGGGAATGACAAAAAAATTACACGCCCAGTTCTTCCAGCTTAAACGTTTTAGCGATGCGAATGCCTTTAGGCGTTTCTTCCAGCGTGGCGCACTCCACAGTCGGGTCATGCTCAAAAAAGAGTGTCCAGTTGTTGGAAACGGCCTCGCGGAGGATGCGCTCTTTCTCGCCGAGGGTTTCCAGCGGACGCATATCATAAGCCATCACCCAGGGCAGGGGTACATGGTGCATAGAGGGCAGCAGGTCGGCGCAATACAGCAGGGTTTTGCCGTTGAGGTTCAGCTGCGGCAGCATCATGGAATCGGTGTGGCCATTGACGATCCGCACCCGGAAATCTTCCATCCACTCTTCGCCGTCGGCTTTATCCACAAAGCGCAAGACGCCGTGCTCTTCCAAAGGCAGGATGTTTTCCGGTAAAAAAGACGCTTTTTCGCGGGCGTTGGGGTGGGTAGCCGATTCCCAGTGTGTCCGGTCGGTCCAGTAGAGCGCGTTGGGGAAGGCCGGAACCAGTTCGCCCGCTTCGTTGCGCTTCACCGCGCCGCCGCAGTGGTCGAAGTGAAGGTGCGTAAGAAATACATCGGTAATGTCCTCAAACTTAAACCCGTGAGCCGCCAGGCTTTTTTCCAGCATGTCTTCGCCGTGGATATAATAGTGGGAGAAAAACTTTTCATCCTGTTTATCGCCCATGCCGCAGTCGATGAGGATGCGGTGGTTGCCGTGCTCTACCAGCAGGCAGCGGAGCGCCCAGG
>JAEVZP010000032.1 GCA_023392185.1 Bacteroidota bacterium | reverse complement strand
ACAAAAATGGTATCGGGCAGATCAATGGAAACGTTCTGAACAGCAACCGATGCCCAGGCGCTGTCGCGACAGCCATAGCGGTTGAAGCCCACCACACCATAGCGGGTCGATTGCTGCGGCCGCGCCCTAACGGCGAAACCCGTGGTGTCGGAAAGGGTGGCAGCCGGCAGCCAGCGCACCTGCTCTACATCCAGCCCACCGGCCCGGAGCAATACCGGCTGACCGGGACAGACAGCCGTGTCGGCAGGCGACAGGCTCAAGGAAGGACCCGGCCGGGCGGTGAGGTAAAAAGAATCTGCGGCACGGCACCCGGCCAGCGGGGTAGCAACCGTAAGGGCCACAAACCCGCTCACCGGACCGGCGGTCAGCAAGGGCGCGGCGGCACCCGGCGACGACAGGCCGCTGCCGCCAGGGCTGCGCCAGGCATAGCGATAGTCGCTCCAGGCAGGCGACAGACCGGCCGAGAGCCGCAGGGTGTCTTTGGCACACAGGGTGGTGTCTTTGAAGGATATCCGGAGCTGGGGCTGCGGCTCGGCGCTGATGCGGCGGGTGATCACCGTGTCGGGGCAACCGGGAAAGGCACCGCGAACCGTATACACGGTCGTTCCCGGCACGGTGGGCGTGATAACCGGGTTGAGAACCGTATCGCTGGAAAGGGCCGTGGCCGGTGTCCAGCGCCAGGAGCGGCGCGGGTCGGAGTGGGCCTGAACGGCTATCGATTGGCCGAGGCAGATCGCTGTATCGGGGGTGTATATCTGTGCGCCGCCAATGACGTCTATAGCCACGGTATCCCGGCGGATGCAGACGCCGCCCGAAGGATCCCGGGCCGTGATAACAGCAATATAGGTTGCAGACTGCTGTGGCGTGGCCAACGTAGCAGAAGCCGTACTGTCGGAAAGCCCCGTCCCCGGGCTCCACAACACGCTCTGACCGATACCGGCAGGGGGCGGTTGCAGCCCCAGATTCAGCAGGGCCGGCGTGCCGGCACAAAGCATAAGATCAGCTACAGGCGTAAAGACAGGTGCCGGCACAACCTGTACGGTAACGGTATCGGCTGACCTGCAGCCGGAAGCGTTGTTGGAAGAAACCATATAAGAAGTGGTGACCGAAGGGCGGGCCACCGGCTCCTTGCAAGTGGTGCAGGAAAGGGAAGAAAGCGGCGCACCGCCCGGCAAAACGCTCCAGGTGAAAGCAGTGCCGCCCACAGCTTTGAGCTGTACCGAATCGCCGGAGCAGATAGCCGTATCGCGCAGAATATAGGTGCCAGGCGCAATGTAAACAGGCAACGCATAGGAAAAATGGTTGCGTCCAGTAGTCGGGTAGTCGGGGAACGTATGCGGGAGGCGACAGCTATCCGAGACCAGTAGTACCAGTTGACGCAGACCGGTGTCCGTGGGGCCGGGTGTCCAGGAGAACGTGCCACGAACAAAATCTGTGTTTTGCAGGCTGTAGGTGAAAGAAGCGCCCGGGGTGGCAAAAAAGCTGTTGTCGTCCAGGTTTAGATTTAAAGGATAACCGGCAGGACTTGTAGCATCCACAGTAAAAGAAAGCGGCCTACCGGCGCAGCCCATCACCCGCCCGTTCTGATAGGTTGCCCCCCCGACCGTCTGCGGATCAATACTTACC
Source organism: Bacteroidota bacterium (assembly GCA_023392185.1). Classification (GTDB taxonomy): domain Bacteria; phylum Bacteroidota; class Bacteroidia; order Chitinophagales; family Chitinophagaceae; genus UBA1952. Next base: position 7,598 of record JAEVZP010000032.1, on the reverse strand, counting down.
GTCGGCGACAGGTAAACATTAGCTAAGGGAGCTATAGGCCTTTCACGTCTGGTACTACCTACTAAAACGCCGTTACGATACTCTTTAATCAGGATATTTAATACGTCTGCTCCATTGACACCACCTGTTTGAGGTCTTACTATTGTGGTTTCGATAGCTCCTGTGGATGGATCAAAAGAGAAATAGGGACTGCCGGTATAGACAATATTGGAATTAAATGTCGACCTGTAAATTATCGGACTATCGCCGATATTGTAGGGATAGGTTTGAAGATTAAAATAAGGGGCGCTGAAAGGAATATCCTGACTATTGCAGGAATCGCCCGGCACCGGTGCGCGCGGGGGTACAATCTCAAAAACCAGCGAGTCGTTTTCCGGGTCTATGGCGCCGAGTGCCACAGAATAATGGGGCGTTCCAGCCGCCCACGGCTGTGTGAAACGCATACGATGATCAGGCTTCACGCTCAGAAACACGGAAGAATTGCCTATCGGAGCCGTTAACAGGCCTTGCTGGTGCAGGTAAGCATCTATATATGCGTGGGCATAACCGTGCGCCAGATTGTTTTTACCTGGCCCGGGTTGAGGCACCATAGGTGACCCCATTCTTTTATAAGTCACACTAAAACGCCAGTCGTTGCAACCGACAGGCAGTGTAACATAACCCCGGTACCAGAGTTCACGCACAGATTCCCAATTTCCAAGAGTGACGCAGCTTCCGTTCACAACCATAGCGTTGTTTGTGTCTGTTCCACCTGCATAGAGCGGTAATTGACCTATTACACGATCCATACTAAAAGGCTTGCTGTTGCCTGTACAGAGGTTTGTATAACAGGCCTTTATCGTGTCCGGCAAATAATATCGGCCCTGGTTTCCATGAAAAATTTTTAATATAACTTCGTATTGGGTTCCGCCAAGCCAGCGATACATCAACTCCGTGCTGCCAAAGCGAAGGGAATCTGTATTCGGCTGCTGTGCTTTGGAGGATTCCGGAGCAAGGGCTAACAGCAACAGCATTAGACAAAGGCCGGTACTGCCCCTTCCAAGAAGTTTAAGTAGAAGAGCCATAACGCAGGTTTTTATCCTTTACAAAGTTTACCGGACCATTTTTATGGATACCGAGGAGCCGTCTTCCTTAATGAAACGGGCAACATAAATTCCCGACAGTAAAAAAGGCAAAGAAGTGCTTCTGCCTTCTATTCGCTGAGAAATAACAAGCCTGCCGAACAGGTCTATGAGTTGGAAACTGACAGAATCGTTTTCTGGAAACAAAATACTGTTTTCAGCGGCGCTGTAAAAAGGCAGGTTTACCGCTAACCCGGAAAATTCAGATACAGGATTTGGGTTCAAAACTGCCCGATAAAGCGGTTGAGCAATTGTTCTTATACCCATGAACACCAACACGAGTAGTAAAAAATCTGTTCATACTGAAAGTCGTTGAGCGGTTAAAGGAAACTAAAACTAAGGAATTTTGTTAACAAATCCAAATAAGGAGCTCTAAACCGCTTCTCTCAGCCAGGCCACCAAGCCTTCCAGGATTCCTTTCCGGCTAAACCGCTCCCGCACGAAAGCGGATCCCGCCGCAGCGATTTGTGCCGCGTTTCCGGAATTTTCAGCCGCTCCGGCCAGCGCACCGGCAAACGCTTCCGGGGTGTCGGCCAGCAGGGCATGGATGCCGTCTGCCACCGGAATGCCCTGCATCCCAACGCGCGTGCTGACCACCAGTTTTCCGGAAGCCATGGCTTCCAGAATCTTGACCCGGATGCCCCCACCCGACCGCAGCGGGACCATCAGAATATTCTTATCGGCGGTAAAAGCCGCTGCGTCTGGTATTTCTCCTTCCACATGGAGGCGGCCGGAGGCCTTTTCCAGCAGCCCGGCGGGCATATGACGACCTGCGAAAAACACTTCCAGAAGCGGCGCCTTTGCGGAAACAAGCGGCCAGATTCCGGTAATAAACCATTCGGCGGCTTCTCTATTGGGCAGCCAGTCCATGGCTGCCAGGTGATAGGCCGCCGGCCGGGGAGGCCAGGGCTGCTGCGGATATTGTTCCAGATCAATGCAAAACGGGACCACCCGGATGCGGTTTGGGGAAACATACCGGGCCGCGACCGCTGCATCTTCGGCGGTGACCGGCAAGAGCACGTCAAAAAGCGGCCACACCTGCGCCTCATACGCCGCCATGCGCCGGCTCAGGCTTTGCAGGTAGCGCCGCTTCACGGGGTTGGCCTCCTCTGCTGCCAGCCGCTGCCAGATTTCGGCTTCCACATTGTTCATCCGGAACGCTGTCTTCGCCGATGGCAGCTGCTGCCGGATGAGGGGAAGATAAGAGGCCAGAAACGGGCTTTCGAGGTGCACCACATCGGGCCGGAAATCCGCCAGCTCCTCCACCAGAGCCGCAGCAAATGCCGCGCTCCGGAAACGCGCCACGTGATACGGGTCTGTTCCCCAAATCCAGTTGCGCAGCAGGGAGAGCGGGCGGATGGCATTGTCCACCGCCACGGTCCGGATTTTCTGAAGCCCCGGCCACACGGACGGCAGCTTTTGGGCATCCACGTAATGACGCGTCGTGTTCATGGCGAGCAGACGCGTTTGGCAGCCCGCTTCCGGAAAGCCTTTCAGAAAAACATCCATCCCCAGCGCGCCGCCGTCGGTAAGCGGAAAAGGCACGCGGTTGGTCAGCACCAGAATGCGCATAAGAGCGACGAAGATAACCGGCAGCGGGAGACGTAAATTGCGGCTCTCCTGCTCATGAACGTAAAAACCGTTGTTTTCCTTGGCTCCAAGCCGGTGGGCTATCAGTGTTTTGAAGAGCTGCTTTCCCGGCAGGCCTGCCTCGGCTACCGGGTGGTAGGGCTGCTGACGCAAAAAAGAACCGAATTTTCCGGAAATACCGACCTGGCCGCGCTGGCAGCAAGCTGGAAGGTTCCGGTATTCGAAAGCCCCGACGCCCTTCCGCCCTGCGACCTGTTGTACTCGGTGCAGTACCACAAAATACTTTCCGGAAAAACGCTGTCCAAAGCGCGGCTGGCGCTCAACCTTCACATGGCTCCGCTGCCGGAATACCGCGGCGCCAATCAGTTTTCTTTTGCCTTGCTGGATGGTAAAAAAGAATTCGGTACCACGATCCACCTTATGGATACCCGCATCGACCACGGCGATATCGTAGCCGAAAAGCGCTTTCCCATTCCGGAAAACTGCTGGGTAGAAACCCTCTACGAGCTGACAGCAGCCGCCTCGGTAGCGCTTTTTAAGGAAACCCTTCCGGATCTTATCGGGGGAAATTTCCGACCGCAGCCGCAGCATGCCCTGGAAGCCGAAAGAGGAACGGCTTTGCACTTCAGGGCTGAAATAAATACTTTAAAAGAAATTCCGGAAAATGCCGGTGCAGCCATGATTCTCCACACCCTGCGCGCCACCTATATGCCCGGTTTTGAGCCGCCTTTTTTCCGGACGGCCAGCGGGGAGAAAATCTATCTCGTTCGGGAAAAAGACTGGATTCGCAAATAACTTCTTTCCCAAACCGCCCCTCATTTGCTGCTCCGAAAGCCTTTCTGATCCAATAAGGAACCCGGCCGCCAGCGCGTTGCAACAGTTGTTATCCGCGTTCCCATTCCTACGCCTTTTCCATGTCCGCACCCAAAAAAATCGTTTGCACCATCACTTCCGACCCGGCCTATGATCAGCGGATGATTCGCATTTGTACGGCCCTGCAAAAAGCGGGCTATGACGTGACGCTTGTCGGGCGGCTGCGGCCGCAGTCCAAAGCCTTGCCGGAGCAGCCGTTCCGGCAGGTGCGCCTCGACATGCGCCACGCCGATGCGGGCAAAAAGTTTTATTTCCTGTACTGGATCAAGCTGTTTTGGTTTCTGATGCGCTGTCCGGCCGATGCGCTGTGCGCCATCGATCTTGACACGATTTATCCGGTGCTACTTGCCTCGCGCCTGCGCCGCCTCCGGCGTGTATATGATGCCCACGAGCTTTTTACGGAGATGGAAGAGGTGGTCTCGCGCCCGGCGACCCAGAAAATGTGGCTGCGCATCGAGCGGGCAACGGTGCCCCACTTCCGCCATGGTTATACCGTGAGCGCCACTTATGCGCAGGAATTCCGGGAGCGCTACGGCGTGGAGTATGCCATTGTGCGCAACGCGACCGTCTTGCGGCCCTTGCCACCGGTGCCGGAAGAGGGAGGCTATATCCTGTATCAGGGTGCGGTTAACAAAGGGCGTTGTTTTGAACAGCTGCTACCGGCCATGCAGGGGGTGCGCGGGAAACTGTTGATTTGCGGCGACGGCAACTTTATGGAAGAAGCCCGGCAAATGGTGCGCGACCTGGGGCTGGAAGACAAGGTTTTTTTTACCGGCTCTATTCCGCCTGCCGAGCTGCCCCGGTATACGCGTGGCGCGGCCGTGGGCATCACGCTGTTTGAAGCCCGCAGCAAAAGCAACTTATACAGCCTGGCCAACCGTTTTTTTGATTATATGCACGCTTGTGTGCCGCAGCTGGCCGGTGCCTACCCGGAATATGAGGCGATCAACAATCAGTTTGAGATTGCTTTACTCTTGCCCCGGATCACTCCGGAGTCCATTGCCGAAGGCCTCAACAGGCTTCTGGAAGACACTGCTTATGCCGACCGGCTGCGCCACAATTGCCTTGCAGCGCGCGAAGTGTATAACTGGCAGGCCGAGGAGGCCCGGCTGCTGGAAGTATGGAAAAAAGTTTTTGCCTCATGAGCGCCTCGCCTTCGTTTTCGGTGGTGATTCCGGTTTTCAACAACCGGGAAACGGTGGTACGGGCGATTGAAAGCGTGCTCGCCCAAACGGATCCGGCGAGCGAAATTCTGGTTATTGACGACGGCAGCACAGACGGCTCGGCAGCGCTGGTTCAAAGCTGTTTCGGCTCGCAGGCAACAGTAATTTCATTTCTTCAAAACCGCGGCCCGGCAGCAGCGCGCAATGCCGGTCTGGAAGCAGCTATCGGCTCTCACGTCGCCTTTCTGGATGCCGACGACTGCTGGCACCCGGAAAAGCTGGCCCGGATGGCCGCCGTTTTGAAAGCCCGTCCGGAGGCGCTGCTTCTTTTTCACGATTACAGTTTAGCGCCTCAATACCCGCCCGTTTCCGGTTTCCGGCCTTATCCCCTGCGCGGCTTTCTCCTGCGCAATCCGGCAGCGACGCCCTGCGTGGTGGTGCGCAAAACCGGCCTGCGGTTTAATGAAAAACTGCGGTGGATGGAAGACTATGATTTCTTCCTGCGCCATGCCGAAGCAGGGCCGGTTTATTATCTGCCGCAGGCACTGACCGTTTTGGGCCGCCCGTTGCTTTCGGCCGGCGGGCAGAGCAGCCGGCGCTGGCAGATGCGCAAGGCGGAAGCCAGGGTGGTCGTCGGGTTTGCAAGGCGGCATCCGGCCTATCTTCCGCTCCTGCTGCTGTGGCTGCCCGGCATCCTGGCCAAGCATTTTTACAAAGAAATAAAGCGTTTTTAGGCCTTAGGAATAAACGGGAGCGACATCCTGCACGCTGCCGTTTTCGACGCGCACGACCCGCGCCGGATATTTTTGGATAATCGAATAGTCGTGGGTAGCCATGACGATAGCCGACTGATAATCGCGGCTGATGGTACGCAGCAGGGCCATGATTTCGTCGCGGGTGTCGGGGTCGAGGTTACCGGTGGGTTCGTCGGCCAGGATCAGCTTTGGGTTGTTGAGCAAGGCCCGGGCGATATCGACCCGTTGCTGTTCGCCGCCACTCATCTGATAAGTCATTTTCTGTCCTTTGTCCCGCAGCCCTACTTTGCCGAGCACGCTGTCGATTTTTTCGCGCATGAGTGCTTTGTCTTTCCAACCGGTGGCGCGCAGCACAAACTCGAGGTTGTTATACACGTTGCGGTCGGGCAAAAGCCGGAAGTCCTGAAACACGATGCCGAGGTTGCGCCGCAGGGCCGGCAGGGTTTTCCAGTTGAGTTTGCGCAGGTCGTGGCCGGCGACGTAGCCTTCGCCTTCGCGCAGGGGCAGGTCGCCGTAGAGCGTTTTGAGCAGGCTCGACTTGCCGCTACCGGTTTTGCCGATTAAAAAAACAAATTCGCCTTTTGAAACCTGAAAATCAACGTTTTTGAGCACCCGGGCGTCGCCCTGATAAATCTGGCAGTTCTCGAGCGAGATAATGGTGTTTTCAGTCATGCAGCGCGGTATTAAACTAAAGAGTGGATTGTGCAGAAAAGGCTCAAAGATAGCAAACCCGAACGGGTAGGTTTCTTAAAAAAACCTGTTCCATTCCATTCTGTGGCAGCAGGAAAGATGCCCGATAAACCGGAATGCGCAGCGCTGCTTTCCAAGGGGCGTCCCTCGTTGCTATGGGGCCTGGATACTTATTCTTTTCCCATAAAAGAAACGGCTGCCGGAGATCGGCAGCCGTTTTTAGTTTGGAAGGTGAAAACCTGGTCCGGAGAAGCTTAGCGAACGACGAGCTTTTCGGTTTGGTTAATACCGCTGGAAGCAACCTGTACGAAGTAGATTCCTTTCACGCTGATCGCGGTTGCCGGAATTTCGATGGCGGTTTTGCTGCCGGTGCCTTGTGCAGTGGTGCGGTAGATTACTTTACCTGTCACGTCGCTCACGGTTACATGGATATCACCGGAAGCGTTGTTCAGCAGGATGGTGCTACCCTGTGTAGTTGGGTTCGGTGCCAGTACCATACCGCGAGCCGCCAGCATTTGGTCGTCCACACCGAGGCCGTTGTTGGAGATATGGATCCGGTCGATATAGAAATCGTTCCCGGTACCGAGGCGTGCGCCTTCGGCCTCCGGCTCCGCACCCGGCCGGTAGCGGAAGCGGAACATGATGCTGCTGGTGCCGCTATTTACGAAAGGACGCAGGTCGATGCTTTTTCCTTTCCAGTTCCACAGGCCGGCAGGAACAAAAGGAGTAGCTACCACACCGTTGTTGTTCAGTTCACGCTTGCTCATGATGGCAACCGATTTCCAGGTGTTACCGCAGTCGGTGCTGGCGAAAATCTGGAAGGTATCGTTTACGTGTGTGTTGAGCGTAGAGCGGCTGGCACCGGCATACAGGAAGTTGAGGTTCAGGTTACCGCCGTTGTTAAGACCATTGAGGTCGAAGGGAGGCGAGAAGAAGTCATCAAAGTCACCGTTGGGTGTGCTGCCGGGCAGGCTTACCTGCGGATTGGGAACCCCATAACGGTAATCGTAGTTGTTGTACTTCATGCTGGTGTTGTCATAGGCGCCAACGTTTCCTACCGGCTCCCATTTAAAGGAGTTGTTGTAGTAGTTGAAAATCGGCCAGCGGCTCATGTCGCCGTCCGGGTTAAAGTCCTGGAAATAACCAATCGGAGCGATTTTGTTGGTCGGGTCGGCTACATAAACCGGCTGACGGGTTTCGGTATCGGCGCCGCCGTTGGTTTCCACACGCAGGCTAACGGTTGCCCATCCTGGCTGCGAGAAAGCCGTTTGCACGTTGATGCGGCCGGTGTTGGTGGCCGGGCTGGCACCGTTGCCGAAAGTCCATTCTACGATGTCGGAAGACTTCACCGTGTCACCCGTTGTACGGTTGTTAAAGGTGAAGGTTTCGCCCGCGCACTTATAAAC
>JAEVZP010000022.1 GCA_023392185.1 Bacteroidota bacterium | reverse complement strand
GAACTGTCTAATAGCTCCGGGGTAGAAACCTTTGTACTGGTTTCGACTGACAAAGCCGTGAATCCGACCAATGTGATGGGCGCTTCGAAGCGTATCGCCGAGATTTATATGCAGAGTCTCTCGCAGGAGCTGGAAAAAATAGGTGCTGATGCACCGCGTACGCGCTTTATTACCACACGCTTCGGAAACGTGCTGGGCTCCAATGGTTCGGTAATTCCGCGCTTCAAACAACAGATCTTGTCGGGCGGTCCGGTAACGGTTACGCACCCGGATATCAACCGCTTTTTTATGACCATTTCTGAAGCCTGCCAGCTGGTGATTGAGGCAAGCGTCATGGGTGCGGGCGGCGAGATTTTTGTCTTCGATATGGGCAAGCCGGTCAAAATTGTTGACCTGGCCGAAAAAATGATCCGACTTTCCGGAAAAGAGCCCGGCCGGGATATCAAGATTACCTTTACCGGTCTGCGTCCCGGCGAAAAGCTCTACGAAGAAGTGCTTTCAGATGCCGAGGAGACCATCCCAACCTATCACAAAAAAATCCTCATTGCAAAAGTCCGGACTTACCAGCTTGATAAGGTTATTGCACAGCTCGAAGAGCTGGCGACCAGCGCCCGGATGCATTATGTATCGGAGACGGTGCAACTGATGAAGGTGCTGGTTCCGGAGTTCCTGAGCAAAAACTCGCCTTTCGAACGCCTGGATGCGGTAAACAAAACCAAGGTAAATGCAGCTGACCTGCAGTATGCTTCGCAGGATGCAACAGCAGCACCGCAATCGCAGTCTGCTGCCACAACTTCCACCGGTCCGGGTGTGGCGGAGGCGCGGGCCAACTTGCTCCCGCAGCCAATAAGCCCCAATGGTTCAGAAGAAGATGCGGTTGTTGTTAAACAGCCTGCTGTGCCGGTCGAAACCCCAGCGGAAAGCAGCCGCGACAAGCAGCCCCAACCCCTTCCTGAAGAGTCGGCATCGCAGGAAGGCTTTCCCCTGTTTCCTGCCGGAACACCTGAATCCGGTTGGATGTTCGACGCCGAAACTCCTGTAGAAGAGACGGAAACGCCGTTGGCATTTACACTCGAAACTACCGCGTTTGAGGACGAGACGGCAGAAGGTGAAGCTTTTGATCTGCAAGCGGTCCTTTCAGTTCCGGCAGATCCCGTTCAGCAGACAGATAAAGTTGATGAGCCGGGTGCAACGCCGCCTTCTGCGGATGCATTTGCAGGAGGACAGGAAGCGCCTGTTGCCCGGGAGCCCAACCTCCTGGCACCCGTCGGTGAGGCACCTGAAGAGCAGGGTACAGATGCGCAATCGTTTGAGGGTTCCCCAATGGTGTTGGAGCAGGTTGTTTATGAGGATGCAGAGGAGACCGTTTCGGAGCCTGTGGAGGAAGAACCCGTACCGTCCAGACCTGAACCGCCCCGGAATCTTGCAGAAGAGGTGCCTCAGACCCTGGTACGGCCCGAGCCTGTGGCCCCGCCTCCGTCTGCAAAAGTGATCTCTGGTTTTAGTCCCAGACCCAAAGCGATGGAGCCGGTGACGGAAGCTTTTCACAAAGAAAAGCGCACTAAAAGATGGGGCAGCGCGCGGTAGGGCGCCTCAGCCTTATGAAGAAGTGGAATCTTGCTACTGAAACCGAAGGGTCTGCATCAGGTGCACAATGTCCTTCCGGATAAATGCCGTGGCCGGTTTTAAGGAATCGGCGTTGGGCGTGACGTCAAAATATAAAGCACCGCGCAGGAAGTTGCGGCTGCTGTCTGTAGCAACAAACTGGTAGGCAGAAGCCGAAGCGCCCCCCCATTCATAAGCCATTCCGGTCACACCGTATTCGTTTCGGTAGGTGTTGTCCTTTACATAGTCAGCACGCTTGCTGTGGTAAAAACTCATAAAGTGGGCATCTTCCAGGAGCCTTCCAAGGTCTTGCGGGCCACCGATGCGATTGTAGGACAAATAAATGACAGCATTCAGTTCAGGATAGGCGATGTTGAGCCAATACTTGTTTTGGGGGCCTTCTTTGATGAGAGAATCGTCCTGCGAAACGCGGGCCGTCTGGGCATATTCGAAAGCATAGGGAAAACCTGCTTCCTGGAAAAGCTGGTATTGGTGGCGCTGCGGGAGCATTACGCGGGCATAGCCGCGGGGCTTCGGAACCGGCTCGGCCGGACGGCAGGAAACAAGGCTGAGCAGCAGGGCTGCCGGAAGAAGAACACGCACCGCCGCAAGCTACGACACTGTAGGATTCCCGCAAAAAAGCCGCACTTTCTATCCTACTTTTGCACCTCATCAACCGATAATACTTTAAAATCCCCACTCCTGCAATGGAAGAGAACAACATGACGGATCAGCAGCTCAATATTGAACTGACCGAAGAAATCGCTGACGGCCTTTATGCCAACCTTGCTATCATCAATCATTCCTTTGCGGAATTTGTGATTGATTTTGTGAATGTAATGCCCAACATCCCGAAGGCAAAAGTGAAGAGCCGCATCGTGATGACCCCGCAGCATGCCAAGCGTCTGATGCTGGCCCTGGTGGATAATGTGAAGCGCTATGAAGCCGTAAACGGCCTTATCAAGGAAAACGGCACTGTACCTTCAGACATGCCCGTAACCTTCGGCGGTCCTGCCGGTCAGGCGTAAAACCTTTTTCTGCAACCTGTCTCTGGATTTTTGAAACCAACCCAAAAATGCAGAGGCAGGTTTTTTGTTTCCGCCCCCTTTTTCTTTTCCTGTTTTGGACAAAATACTGATTCTAGATTTCGGCTCGCAGTACACGCAACTCATTGCCCGTGCAGTGCGTGAACAGCAGGTATATTGCGAGATCCAGCCCTGCACCCAGCAGGTTGATTACAGCCCGTCGCTCAAAGGCATTATTCTTTCCGGTAGCCCCTTTTCGGTAGCCGATGAAAAAGCGCCGCAACCCGATATTGCCGAAATGGCCCGCCGGGTTCCGGTCCTGGGTGTGTGCTATGGTGCACAGCTCATTGCCCGCCAGCATGGCGGCCAGGTGGGCCGCTCCGCCCACCGCGAATACGGCCGCGCGCATCTGCAAAACATCGCTGCCCATGCACCTCTTATGGCTACTATCCCGGTGCAGTCGCAGGTGTGGATGAGCCATTCAGACTCCATCCAGCAGCTGCCGGAAGGTTTTGAAGTGATTGCAACCACCGAATCCATCCCGGTTGCTGCTTTTAAAGCACCCGACCAGCCCGGTGTGCACCCGGTGTATGGCATTCAGTTTCACCCCGAGGTGACGCATTCTACCGACGGACGGCAGCTGATCAAAAACTTTTTGTTTGACGTGTGTGGCGCCCGCCCCGATTGGACGCCGGCTTCTTTTATCACCGACACAGTGGCCCATATCCGCAAGCAGGTAGGCGAAACCGGTCGGGTGGTGATGGCGCTCAGCGGTGGCGTGGACAGCACGGTGGCGGCTACGCTCGTGCACCAGGCCATCGGTGACCGGCTGTTTTGCATTTTTGTGGACAATGGACTCTTGCGCAAAGGCGAGTTCGAAGCGGTGCTCGAAGGCTACCGTCACCTCGGCCTCAATGCCAAAGGTATAGATGCCCGGAAGCGTTTCTACCAGGCGCTGGCCGGCATTTCCGACCCGGAGCAAAAGCGCAAGATTATCGGCGGCCTTTTCATTGATGTGTTTCAGGAAGAAGCCCATGAGCTGACCGGAGTTGATTTTCTTGGTCAGGGTACCATCTACCCCGATGTGATCGAAAGCCTTTCAGTGCACGGCCCTTCGGCCACCATTAAAAGCCACCACAACGTGGGGGGACTGCCGGAAAAGATGAACATGCAACTGGTAGAGCCACTGCGCGCCTTGTTTAAAGACGAAGTGCGCCGTGTGGGCAGGGAACTGGGCATCGATGACTTGTTTTTACAACGTCATCCGTTTCCCGGACCGGGACTGGGCATTCGCATCCTCGGTGCTGTAAGCGAGGAAAAAGTCCTTATGTTGCAGGAAGCTGACGCGATTTACGTGCAACACCTGCGCGATTCTGGTTGGTACAATCAGGTGTGGCAGGCCGGTGCAATCCTCCTGCCGGTGCAGAGCGTAGGGGTGATGGGCGACGAGCGCACCTATGAATTCACCGTGGCGCTGCGGGCCGTTAGCAGCGTAGATGGGATGACCGCCGACTGGGTGCATCTGCCGTATGAGTTGCTGGCCAAAATCTCTAACGACATCATCAATCGCGTGAAGGGAATCAACCGTGTGGTGTACGATATTTCGTCGAAGCCACCGGCTACGATTGAGTGGGAATAGCAGGCCGCACGCATGCCTTATAAAAAAGACCCGTTTCTGTTCCGGAACAGAAACGGGTCTTTTTTATGGCTGTAAGGCGGGCCTGAAATCTGGCCTGAATGATTTCTTCACCAGCCGGCAGGGCTTTGTAAAAATGGCAAAAGGGGCAGCAAATTTCCGGAAAAGAAGGATTGCAGTCATTGCTGCCGGAGGCCTAGCGTGAAATGCTTTTAGAGGGAAGAAAGGCTTCAGCTTTCTTGGATATTTTTCGGGAAAGTCGCCGGAGTGGCTTTTTAGAAGGTCGGCGTGCCACAGGATATATCCGCTGCTGCCGCTTATAAAAAAGTACTCCGAAAAGTCCTATAGCTACCAGCGTCATGGTCAGAATTACGAAATGAGGATTGACATCCTGCAGCAGGTAAGCAACCAATAAAATAAATGCATTGGCAATAAGGATCGTTATGACGGCCCAGCCATGTGACAAGCCAAGGTCGAGCAGATAATGGTGCAGATGGGTGCGATCAGCCTTAAATGGAGAACCGCCCTTAATAATGCGTACAGCAAAAATGCGAAACGTATCGAAGAGCGGTGCAAACAACACGGCGAGCGAAAGCAGCAATGCGCCCACCGGAGAGTGAACCACCCGGTGACCGGCGGTGGGCAGACTGGCCTGTTCTATCATCAGGATGCAAAGCACCGACAATGTAAAGCCGATAATGAGGGCACCGGTGTCGCCCATAAAGATGCGGGCGGGTGGCTTGTTGAAAATCAGAAAACCGGTGACCGCGCCGCCCATGCTTAAAGCAATCAGCGATTCCGAATAGTGATGATCTATAAAGAAAATAGTACCCAGCACCAGGCAGGCAATGGCGCTGACGCTGCCGGCCAGTCCATCGATGCCATCGATCAGATTGAAAGCATTGGTAACGAAAATGCAGCCAACAATCGTGAAAACCTGAGAGAATACTACCGGCAATTGATAAACCCCAAAAAGCCCATGAAAAGAGCTAATCCGCAGATCGGCGAAGAAGACGACAATAGCTGCAGCGATGGCCTGGAGAAAAAATTTTTTGGCTGGTGTCATGGTGACAAGATCATCCTTGACACCGGTAAAAAACAAGATGAGGGTGGCGGAGGAGATATACGTCCAGCGCGGAAACTGTATGGGGTCTACAAACAGGGAAGAAACGACAATATAGGCAAAAAAAATACCGATGCCGCCCAGGTTTGAAATCATGTTTTTGTGAACCTTCCGGCTGTTATCCGGCAGGTCGAACAGATTCTTGGAAAGTGCCACGCTGATTATGCGCGGAATGGCAAGGGCAGCTAATGCCAATGCTGCAAAAAAGGCAGCAAACACAAAAACAACAGGAGGGAGGGTGCTTGGCATACGTTTTTGAAGAAGGGCGAAATTAACCATTTTTCTGAAGTATTAAAGAGGACTGTATTTTTATCCGGAGAATATTTAATCTGCCCGTCCGGCCTGGCCCGGACGTCTTAGAGCGATAGTACTAAGAGCCGATAGCAGGATTCAAAATCCGGAAATGGCAGCAACAAACCCCTTCTTGGGCGGTACAGGAAAGCTTTTGAGACATTCAGAGTCGGCGGTCGAAGCCGCAGCCGTGTTAGAAAAGAAAAAAGTTTTCCGGAAAATTTGGCTGTTAGGTAAAAAAACTTCTACCTTTGCCCACCCAAAAAACGGGCTAGAAGCTATTTACAAGTATGTCACAGCGCATTCGCATCAAGCTGAAATCCTATGACCACAACCTGGTGGATAAATCAGCAGAGAAGATCGTGAAAACTGTTCGCAATACCGGCGCAGTTGTTACAGGGCCTATTCCCTTGCCTACGGAGCAGAAAATCTTTACCGTGCTGCGTTCGCCGCACGTAAACAAGAAAAGCCGCGAGCAGTTTGGCCTGGCGACGCACAAGCGCCTGCTCGATATCTACACGTCTTCTTCCCGCACGGTAGATGCGCTTTCGAAACTGGATCTGCCCTCCGGCGTGGAGGTAGAAATCAAAGCCTGACGAGGGGCGGCGCTTTACGGCCGCTTCCCACCGGCAGATCTGCGCTTCGCGCTTCTTCCCACTGCTCTTTATTAAGAATTACACCATCACCCAATCCCGGTCCACACCTTAAACCAAAAAATCAGGCAATCCGGGCGCTTGGATTAAATAACAAACAATGAAAGGACTCATTGGTAAAAAAATCGGCATGACGTCCGTTTTCGATCCGAATGGTAAGCAGATCGCCTGCACCATCATCGAAGCCGGTCCATGTGTGGTCACTCAAAAGAAAACCGTTGATACCGACGGTTACAACGCGCTGCAAATCGCGTTTGGCGAACGCAAAGCCAAGAACGTGTCAAACGGCATGGTTCAGCACTTCGCCACATCCAACACTACTCCCAAGGCGGTCGTAAAGGAACTGCGCAACCCTTCTGTTGAAAAGGAAGTGGGCGAGAGCCTTACCGTGGACATCTTCACCGAAGGCGAAAAGGTTTCGGTAGTCGGCACGTCCAAGGGTAAAGGCTTTCAGGGCGTTGTAAAGCGCCACGGCTTTGCCGGTGTGGGTGAAGCCTCCCACGGCCAGCACGACCGTCAGCGCGCCCCGGGTTCTATCGGTGGTTCGTCGTATCCTTCCCGCGTGTTTAAAGGCATGCGCATGGCCGGCCGTATGGGCGGTGAGCGCGTGAAAGTGAAAGCCCTGCGCGTGGTGAAAATTTTCCCTGAGCAGAACTACTTGCTGATTGCCGGATCGGTTCCGGGTCACAACGGTTCTATCGTTCTTATTCAAAACTCCTAAAAGCCCGCGTCTGTCATGCAACTGGATGTATTAGATATCAGCGGCGCCAAGACCGGGCGCTCCATCGAACTGCCGGAAGAAATTTTTGGCATCGAACCCAACGACCACGTTATCTACCTGGCCGTTAAACAATACCTCGCGGCTCAACGCCAGGGTACCCACAGCACCAAGACCCGCGCCGAAGTGCACGGCTCTTCCAAGAAGCTGCACCGCCAAAAAGGCACCGGCGGTTCCCGGAAAGGCAATATCCGCAACCCGCTTTATAAAGGTGGTGGTGCGATCAATGGTCCGAAACCGCACAAATACGATTTCAAGCTCAACCGCAAGGTGAAAGACCTCGCCAAGATGAGTGCCCTGGCCCACAAAGCCCAGGCCGGCAAAATCGTAGTGGTAGAAGACCTGAACATGGAAGCGCCGAAAACCAGGACCTTCAGCACTATGCTGGAAGCGCTGAAAGGCGACGCCCGCCGGACTTTGTTCGTGATGCCGGAATACAACCCGGCTGTGTACCTCTCTTCCCGCAACCTGCGCGGCAACCGCACCGTAGTGCTCAGCGACCTGAACACTTACGATCTGATGAACGCCGGGGTATTGGTACTGACGGAGAGCACTGCGAAGATGTTTACCGAAGAACTGGAACTCATCGAGGAAAACACCACCGAGGCCTAATTTCTAGACAAAAGATTTAAGACAAAAGATTTAAGACAAAAGACAAAAGAGGATTCTGCGAAGAACAGACGTTGCTACAAAAGCTTTCGTTTTTTGTCTTTGGCCTTTCGTCTCCGATGTCTCAAAACACCAACTCATGAAACCGCAAAACGTTTTGGTTCGTCCCGTTCTCACCGAAAAGGTGAACGGCCAGATGGAAACCTCCGGTCGCTACTCCTTCGTGGTGGATAAGCGAGCCAATAAACTCGAGATTAAGAAAGCCATTGAAGAGTTTTATGGCGTAAAAGTGCAGGATGTAAACACCAACGTGGTGCCTGCCAAAGCCAAAAGCCGCTTTACCAAAGCCGGCCTGCTGAAAGGACACAAAAGCGCTTACAAAAAGGCGACTGTGACCCTCGCAGAAGGCGATACCATTGACCTGTTCTCTAACTAAAAGACAAAAGATTTAAGACAAAAGACAAAAGAAGATTTTTTGCTCTAAAAGGTCTCCAATCTTTTACCCGGAAATATCTCAACCAACCTGACAAAGGCCTTTGTCTTTTGTCTTTAGACTTTCTACTAAAAAATGGCACTACGTAAATTTAAGCCGACGACTGCCGGCACCCGCTGGAGAATCGGTAACGCCTATGCCGAAATCACCACGAGCACCCCGGAAAAGAGCCTGCTGGAGCCGATGAAAAACACCGGCGGCCGCAACGTTCAGGGGCGTCGCTCCATGCGCTATATGGGTGGCGGTAACAAGAAGATGTACCGCATCATCGATTTCAAGCGCGATAAGAAAAACATCCCGGCTACGATCAAGACCATTGAGTATGATCCGAACCGTTCTGCTTTTATTGCGCTGCTGAACTATGCTGACGGCGAAAAGCGCTACATCATTGCCCCGCAAGGCCTGGAAGTAGGTGCTCAAATCATCAGCGGCGACGCCGTGGCTCCGGAAGTAGGCAACGCCCTGCTCCTGAAGAACATGCCACTCGGTACCGTTGTTCACAACATTGAAATGCAACCCGGTCACGGTGCTGCTATCGCCCGCTCGGCTGGTACGTATGCCCAGCTGAACGCGAAAGAAGAGCGCTATGCGGTGCTGAAAATGCCCTCCGGCGAACTGCGCCGCGTGCTTCTGTCCTGCATGGCAACCGTAGGTACGGTTTCCAACTCCGATCACCAGCTGCAAAGCATGGGTAAAGCCGGCCGCAACCGCTGGAAGGGCATCCGCCCCCGCACCCGTGGTGTAGCGATGAACCCGGTGGATCACCCGATGGGTGGTGGTGAGGGCCGCTCTTCCGGTGGCCACCCCCGCAGCCGTACCGGTAAATACGCCAAAGGCGAGAAGACGCGTAAAGAGAAAGGCTCTGATAAGCTCATCCTCCAGCGTAAGAACGGTAAGAAGCTGTAAGGACTGAAGTAACAAGTATCTAGTATCAAGACAAAAGATTTCCCGGAAACGTGAGGGACGCGCCTCCTGGCACGTCCCAGATACCGGAAAGTTTTGGAGAGTTAAAATGGTCCTGTCCTTCGCAGGAAAGGATAAATCAACAATCACTTTCGGAAACCTTTTTAGCCAAAGGCGCTTCCGGAAAAATTAAAACCAACCTTCAATGGCTCGTTCGATTAGTAAAGGCCCATATGTAGATGCCAAGCTCGAAAACAAAGTGCTGGCAATGGCAGAGGGCAAAACCAAGAAAGGCGTTATCAAGACGTGGAGCCGCCGCTCTACCATTACGCCGGATTTTGTGGGACAAACCTTTGCCGTACACAACGGAAACAAGTTTATCCCCGTGTATGTAACTGAATTTATGGTAGGTCACAAGCTCGGCGAATTTGCTCCTACCCGCACCTTTAAAGGCCACTCTGGCAGCAAATAAGATCATGGAAGCCGTAGCCCGCTTACGTAATTACCCGACC
>JAEVZP010000233.1 GCA_023392185.1 Bacteroidota bacterium | reverse complement strand
GGGCAGCCCTTAACGAAGGCCCAGCATGCGTTTAACCAGAGGTTCGTTGGAAGGATGCACGTAGGCAGCCTGGCGCAGGTGACGCTTACGCTTGGTCGCTTTTTTGGTGTTCAGGTGTTTTTTACCTGCGCTCCAACGCTTGATCTTACCGGAAGCGGTTACTTTGAAAGTTTTTTTTGCGCGGCTCTGGGGCTTCACCTTAGGCATGATGCTCTCTCTTTAGAATTTTTGAGGTCGGCAAAAGTAGGCACTATTCTTTACAGTAAAAAATTTTCTCCCTGCAGGGCAGGTGGCTTTTCCGGCGGGCGGTAGAAAACGTCTGTTTGGAAAAACCGACCGCTTTGCGCTTATTTTTGCCTTATGCCTATTTTCCGTTTCCGGGTGTACTGGGAAGATGACGACCAGATTTACCGCGACCTTGAAATTCAGTCTGCCCAAAGTTTTGCCGACCTCCACGGGGCCATCGTGAAGGCTTTTGAATTTGATGGAAAACACCCGGCTTCTTTTTTTGAAAGCAACGACAAATGGAGTCGCAATGGCCGGGAGCTGTCGAGCGAGGTGCTTGCCAATAAAAAGGATGCACCCGCCCTCTCGATGGCCAAAACGCCTATTGGCGCGCTGATCAGCATCCCGGACCAGAAATTTTTGTATGAGTATCGCTCGGCCAAGCGCACCTGGAATTTCTGGGTAGAACTGATTGGCATTGAGAAAGCAGAAAACCCGAAAAAAACTTATCCGCTGCTCGTTCACAAGGAAGGCGTAGCCCCGGCCCAATATGGCATTAAAGGCCTTGCCACCGACCGCATGGCTGAAACGGAACTGATCAACGACCTGGGTGCCGAAGAAATTGCAGAAGGCTATGGCAACCTCAACTCGGAAGGAAGCGAAGAAGGTGGTGCCGAGGAAAGTTATGGAAGTGAGGAAGGTGATTATTAAGGTTGATTCGTTAATAAGCGTTTACAGGTGTAGAAGTAGAGGTCCTTATGGAAGAAATCAGCTGTACCAAACCACCGGGAGACAGCTGACGCTATTCAATGGCTATTCTTGGAATCAGCTTTAGCAGCCCATAAAGCCCTCCATCCCCTCAACGATATAAACGCATAGTCTTTTGAAAACCTGCTTGGCGATTGCCGGGCCTACGGCAGTGGGAAAAACAGCCTTGGCTATAGAGGTGGCTCAGGCGCTGGGAACCGAAATTCTCTCTGCCGATTCGCGGCAGTGTTATAAAGGCATGGCGATTGGAACGGCACAGCCCACACCACAAGAGCGTGCTGCCGTGCCCCATCATTTTGTGGATGAATTTCCGGTAACTGAATCCCTGAACGCAGGCTTTTATGAGGCCTACGGGCGGCGCGTTCTGGAAGAAATTTTCCGGAAAAATGACGTTGCAGTAGTGTGCGGCGGCACCGGCCTCTACCTCAAAGCGTTGCTGGAAGGGCTGGACGAGATGCCCCCGGTGGACGGCGAAGTGGCTGCTGCCCTGGAAGCCGGTTATAAAGAAAACGGCACCGAATGGCTGCGGGACGCCTTACGGGCAGCGGATCCCAAAACTTTTCACGCCATCGATCATGACAATCCCGCGCGGCTGCTGCGGGCGCTTTCTTTTTACCGCAGCACCGGAAAAAGCCTGGTGGATTTCCGGAAAAATGCACCGGTTGAGCGGCCTTTCCGCACGGTGAAGGTGGGGTTGGATTTGCCGCGGCCGGTGCTGTATGACCGCATCAACCACCGGGTGGTTGCCATGCTGGAAGCGGGATTGTTGGAGGAGGTCAAAAATCTTTTACCCTTCCGGGATTTGCGCCCGCTGCAAACGGTAGGCTACAGCGAGCTGTTTCGCTACCTGAACGGCGAATGGGCGCTGGAAGAAGCCGTTGATAAGATCAAACAGCATACCCGGAATTATGCCAAGCGGCAGATGACCTGGTTTCGGAATGCGGGTGGGTATGAGTGGATTTTGGCCGATAGCCCGGATGCAGCAGAGCAGATCCTGGAGCGGCTGTAAAAGTGCCGGAACCTGTAGAAACCCAAGGGGGTTACTCAAAAGGCAGCCTGCAGGTGAAGCCGTTTTATGATTTGCTGGCGCGCTTTTTGGGGCCTGAGTACCCGTTCTTTAAACCCTGTAAAACCCTGTTTCAGTTATGGTAGATGCATCCAAAATCCAGGAACATGTAGAAGTAGTCGGTTCTGACGGTCAGCACGTAGGTACCGTGGACCACATGGAAGGCGCAGATCAGATCAAACTGACCCGCACTGACCGCGACGCCGGCGGCGAGCACCATTATATCCCCCTTTCGTGGGTGGCCTCTGTAGAAGACGGGGGTAAGGTAAAGTTGACCAAGTCTGCTGCCGATGCCAAAGCTGAGTGGAAAACTGCTTAGCTGACCGCTTTCCCCGAAAGGCTCAAAACAGAAAAAGTTCCGGAAATTTCCGGAACTTTTTCTGTTTTGACGGGCGTCTTGCAACCCCTTATTTCTTTTCTGCGGGTGCAGTATCTGCTTTCGCTGTTTCGGTGTTGCCTTTCTTGCTGCAGCAGCCCTTGCCTTTCGCACAGGCTTCTTTCTTTTCTTTCGCGCAGTTTTCTTTCTTGCTTTTGCAACAGGCCTTGCCGTCACCGGCGTAAGAACCAAAAGCAATCATCAGGCCGGACAGCAGGAGGGTGATTTTTTTCATGTCGTGAAAAATGGTTGAGAATGGGTTTGAAATGACGCTACGAATGTACTCCGATTTTTCCTAAAACCGTAATACCGCCTTTTACGGTTTCACCGATTTTAACATCTATTTCCGTTCCAACCGGAAAGAAAATATCCACCCGTGAACCAAAGCGAATAAAGCCAAACTCTTCGTTTTGCTTTACCTCTTGCCCTTCCTGCACATAAAACTTGATGCGGCGGGCCAGGGCGCCGGCAATCTGGCGCAGCAACAGGGTGGCGTGTGGATTTTCGATGACCAGCGTTGTGCGCTCATTTTCGGTAGAGCTTTTCGGGTGCCAGGCAACGAGGTATTTACCGGCGTGGTATTTCATGTATTTTACTACCCCGTCGATCGGTACACGGTTGACGTGCACGTTGAGCGGGCTCATGAAGATGCTTACCTGCAGGCGCTGGTCTTTAAAATATTCCGGTTCAAAGGTTTCTTCAATCACCACCACCTTCCCGTCGGCTGGTGCAATCACCACGCTCTCGCCCACCGAGAAATTGCGTTTCGGCAGGCGGAAAAACCACACAATCCAGGCCCAGAGCAGGAAGCATACGAGGTTGATAGCCCAGAAGAGCAATGGTACGTCGCGCACATACATCCAGCTCAGAGCGCCGATGGCAGCCCACAGCAGCGTGGCCAGAATAATGTACTTGGTTCCTTCGCGGTGAAGCGTCATACGGATAGTTTTGAAAAGCGGCCAAAGATAGGTTGATACAGTTGATAGGTCTGTGGGTTTATGGGTTGATAGGGTTTAGGGGTTGAGGAGCGTTTGTTTAAAGTTTTTTTATTTGCATTATTGGGGTTGACGGCGCTGCGTGAGCGGGTAGAGATCCAGCACAAAGCGCCGCGCCCATTGCCTCACTTTTGATTTTTCAAACGCATGGATGTGAATTTTATGTGAAACGGCCGCCCGCCGATAGCTCAATCCCATAACCTCATCACAGCAGCCCGGCCAGATACAAAAAGCAAAACGCAAAAGGGGTGGCAATCAGCAGCGAGTCAAAGCGGTCGAGCGCGCCGCCGTGGCCGGGCATAATAGCGCCGCTGTCTTTGACGCCTGCCAGCCGCTTGAGGCGGCTCTCCAGCAGGTCGCCCAGCGTTCCGGGAATGGCTGCGCAAAGGGCCAGCCCAATGGTAAGCGTGTAAGAATAGTGCGGCTGGAAATAGCTAAAGGCTGCGGCTGCAAGCACCGTCAGCAGCGCGCCCCCAAGCGTGCCTTCCCAGGTTTTTTTGGGAGAAATCGTGGTCATTTGCGTGCGGCCAATCAGCGATCCTGAGATATAAGCCAGGCTGTCGTTGACCCATATAAAGACGATCAGCAAAATAGGGAAGGCATCACCTGCCACGCGCATCAACAGCAGCAGGGAAAGGGAAAGGGTGATGTAGAGATGACCCATAAAAGCGCCTGCGGCAGCCACAGGCGTCGCTGTTTTGGAAAGCGCCGTTTGCAGTAGCAATAAAGCTGGATACAGCAGCAGCGCTACCCCGAAAAAGCCCGGCAGCATGCGCGGCATGGCGTGCGTAGCGACTTCATCGGGCGTGGTGAAGAAAGGTCTTTGGAGCACAATGGGCAGGATGAGGGCCAGTAAAAACAACAGGCCGCACACCTGCGCAATAAACTGGGTGGAAAAAGCCGGCGGCTGCCCGGAAATGGCGTCGAAAAGGCGGAAAGCTTCCCGCAAACAAAGAAAATGAATCAGCAGGACCAGCAAAGCAAAAGCCCAGAGCGGACCGAGCAGGCCGGCGAGCATGATTACGCCAAAAACCAGCGCCGAGCCGGTGCGGACGAGAAAGGTTTTTTTGTCGAGTGGCACGGGAAAAAGGAAAGGGTTTGCAGGGAAGCGAAAGAACCGGGCCGGTTTTCCGGAAATGCCGGTGTTTTTCCGGAAAAATCAAAGGTCCTGTGGGGCGGCATCGGCATCGGAAGCCCAGCCGGGCGGTAGGGGCGTGCGGTTTTTCCAAAGCATCCAAAAGCAAAACAAAAATAACAGAAAGCCGACACCTGCATAGCCCACCGGAATGCCGCCGCCTTCCAGCCTTTGCAGCATTTCGGGCCGCGACTGGGCATAGTTTATCAGCGCGACCTGTCCGCCGTTGTAAAGCAAGTGGGCCAGGATGCAGGGCAGCAGCGAGCCGGTGAGGTAATAGAAAAAAGCAAACAGAATGCCGGCCAGGAAGATGGCCAGCAGCCCGGAAGGATTGTAGTGGACGGCTGCGAAGAAAGCCGCCGAGGCCAGAACGGGAAACCAGATATTAGGCACCCGCTTGGCCACAAAACGATACAACACGCCCCGGAAAAAAAGCTCTTCTCCCAAAGCCGGCACCAGCGCTACCACAAAAAGTGAAAACAAAAGTTGCCCGCTGTTTTGGGTAAACAGAAACGCTTCCGTCAGTCGGTCGTTGGTCTGCTGCGCGGCCGTTTCATCGAGCGCAAGCAAATTGCGCATCAGGGCATCTATGCCCAAAAACACCGGCGCGGCGCCTGCAATACAGCCAATTACCAAAAGCCATTGCACCGGCTTGCCGGGTGCACGCAGGCCCAGGTAGCGGCGCGGCCTGGGGTGCGAGAGGTAAGCAAAGAGCAGCGAGGGAAGGAGAAAAAGCCCCATGTGGCTCAGGGCCTGGCTCAGCAGTGCGGTATTGATCAGGCTGCGCGGACTGTCTTTGGAGACTTCGATCGCTTCGGCTACCGAATGACCCGTAACGGCCGGAACCGTCACTGCAGCAATGGCTGTAAAAAAAGAAGCCAGGGTGAAGATGAGCAGAAACAACATCAGCAGCTGCATGGGCCAGGGATAGTCCCGCCAGTAGCGCACACGGAAAAGAGGGTGGGTGGGCATCGGGGCGAAAATAACCGACAATTGCTCAACGACTTCCTGCGTTCCGATCCCGGGAAATCTGCGGCAAGAAATAGAGTAGGGAAAAAATGGATCGCAAGGGATTGGTTGATACTCTCTTGTCTCTACCCGTCATTGCCACTCCGTAAAAGGCAAAAGGGCCGGTTTGCCAGTCGTGTGGGTGGGGCTCCTGCTTTAAAATCGGTTTGAAATATACTTATGGCCGTATTTTTGCCGTTACGTCTAAAATTTTTACGTGGAGATTCCTGAGATGCAAGAAATACCTGCCGGTCCGCTGCTGTCGCAGATTGATACCCCAGCTGACCTGAAGCGCTTTGACAAAAGTCAGCTGCCCCAGATTAGCGAGGAGCTTCGCCAGTTTATCGTTGATTGCGTAAGCGTACACGGGGGCCACTTTGGCGCCAGCCTGGGCGTTGTAGAGCTTTCGGTAGCGCTGCACTACGTCTTTAATACGCCAGACGATCAACTGGTCTGGGACGTCGGTCATCAGGCCTACGGACATAAAATCCTCACTGGCCGCCGCTCTGTTTTTCATACCAACCGCAAATACGGCGGTCTTTCCGGCTTCCCGAAGCGCAGCGAAAGTGAATACGACGCCTTTGGTGTGGGGCATTCCAGCACCTCGATTTCGGCGGCTTTGGGAATGGCTATTGCCTCCAAGCTGCAAGGCAACACCGAGCGGCAGCACGTAGCCGTGATCGGCGACGGCGCCATGACGGCCGGGCTGCCTTTTGAGGCGCTCAACCACGCCGGCGTTTCCGGAACCAACCTGCTCGTTATTCTCAATGACAATAACATGAGCATCGACCCCAATGTGGGCGCGCTCAAGGAATACCTGACGCAGATCAGCACCTCGCCGTTGTGGAACAAGATGCGCGACGATGTGTGGAAAATCCTGGGCAAAGGTCCCAAGCCGGAATATACCCGCGACATGGTAGCCAAGATGGAAGCCGGGCTGAAAGGCATGTTTAGCAAAACCTCCAATCTGTTTGAGGCGCTCGGCATGCGCTATTTCGGTCCTGTCGACGGCCATAATGTGGTGAGCCTGGCCGAGACGCTGGAGCAACTTAAAAATATTCCCGGGCCTAAACTGCTGCACATCAAAACCGTGAAAGGCAAAGGCTATGCGCTGGCCGAGCAAGACCAGACGCTGTGGCACGCACCGGGTACCTTCGATAAGATTACCGGAAAAATCAACAAAAAAGCGATTGCCCGGCCCGAGCCGCCGAAATACCAGGACGTTTTTGGCCACACCATTGTGGAGCTGGCGCAGCAAAACCCCAAAATCATGGGGATTACGCCGGCCATGCCGAGCGGCTGCTCGCTGAAGTACATGATGGAGGTGATGCCCGATCGTGCTCTGGATGTCGGTATCGCTGAGCAGCACGCTGTGACGCTTTCTGCCGGTCTGGCCACGCAGGGCCTGAAGGTGTTTTGCAACATCTACTCGTCATTTATGCAGCGCGCCTACGACATGGTGGTGCATGATGTGGCGATTCAGAAGCTGCCGGTGATTTTCTGCCTCGACCGCGCCGGGCTGGTGGGCGATGACGGACCCACGCACCATGGCTGCTACGACATTGCCTATATGCGCTGTATCCCGAACCTGATTGTGGCGGCACCGATGAACGAAAGCGAGCTGCGCAACATGATGTACACCGCACAACTGGCGGAAAATACGCTGCCGTATTCCATTCGCTACCCGCGTGGACAAGGGGTGCTGCCCGAATGGCGCACGCCGTTTGAGAAAATGGAAACCGGCACCGGCCGGCGCATTCAGGAAGGCGAGGAAGTGGCCATTCTTACGTTTGGCCATCCCGGAAACTTTGCCGTCTCCGCCTGTCGGCAACTGGCAGATGAAGAGCTCCATCCGGCGCATTACGACATGCGTTTTGTCAAGCCGCTTGATGGGGTGCTGCTCGACGAGATTGGCCGGAAGTTCTCCAAGATTGTAACGGTAGAAGACGGAACTATTGTCGGTGGCTTTGGCGCTGCCGTGCTGGAGTGGCTCAACGAACATGGCTACCATCCGCAGGTAGAGATGCTGGGCATCCCCGACCGGCTGGTAGAACATGGTACTCCCGAGCAACTGCACCGCGAATGTGGCTACGATGCAGAAGGTATTGCCCGCACCGTGCGCCAGCTGTATGCCGCAGTTCCGGCTGCCGGCATTCCGGAAATTGCGAAGCTTTAAGAGCATTTACAGGGAACAGAAAAGGTCGCTGCAAAGCGACCTTTTCTGTTCCCTGACCAGGCGATTTCACCACACAAATGCTTTCCGGGCTTGCCTTGTAATGGCTTGGCGGGTATCGCAGCAATCGGCTTTCTTCAAAATCTCCGGAGGTCTTTTTTGGGGAATCTGCGCGAGGCTGGCAAGGTATTTTAAAGAAGGAAGAGTACTTACTAAAACCAATTTTTCCTATGCCTACCAATCAAAACCCCGAGCACCAGGAAGGACCCGTGGCAAAAGCCATTGAGAAGCAAACAGCAAAGGTCCCTTCTGACGTATTTCTTTGGTCTGCCCTTGGCTCCATGGCCATTTCGGCAACCGCTAAAATCATGAAAAAAGACGCACTCGCTCTTTTTGTAGGCCAGTGGGCGGCACCGTTTCTGCTCCTCGGCATCTACAACAAGATCGTGAAGCTCGAAGGCAGCGATGCCGACGATCACGGCGAAGAGTACTAGGACTTTTTCTCCCTCCAAAGAGAAACCGGTTCCGGCGTTCCAGAGCAACTGTTCTGGAACGCTTTTTCTTTTTTGGGCTGAAAAAGCCTGCAACCGGGCAGAAAGGCCGAAATTCGCCTTTGTGTACACCCTGAAGAAAAGTCTCGGCCAGCATTTTCTGACCGACGAAAGCATATGTCAAGAAATCGTAGCAGCCGTTACGCACACGCCCGGCATGCGCCTGCTCGAAATCGGGCCGGGCGGCGGGGCCATCTCCAAATACTTTGCCGGCTGGACCGATGTGGACTATAAAGCCTATGAGGTGGATGCCGAAAAGGTGGTTTATCTGGAAGAAAATTTTCCGGAAATGAAGGGCAAAATCATCCTGCAGGATATCCTCACAGCGCCGTTGCCGTGGGAAAGCCCTTTTTCCGTGGTGGGTAACTTTCCCTATAATATTTCTTCGCCCATTCTGTTTAAGATGCTCCAATGGGAGCCGCTGGTGACCGAAGTCACCGGTATGTTTCAAAAAGAAGTGGCCCGGCGGGTGGCAGCCGGGCCGGGCAGCAAAGACTATGGTATTCTGAGCGTATTGATGGGTGCTTATTTTGAAGCCACTTATCTGTTTGATGTGCCGCCCGGCGCCTTCAACCCACCGCCCAGGGTGATGAGTGGGGTGGTGCAGTTCCGGAATTCCGGAAATCCGTTTGGCATCGAAAATCGTAACTCCTTTAAGCGGCTGGTGAAGGCGGCGTTCAATCAGCGGCGCAAAACACTGCGCAATGCGTTGAAAGGAACCCTTTCGCCGGAAGCGCTGGCAGCCGATTCTAAAATGCACCTGCGCGCCGAGCAACTTTCGGTGGCCGACTTTGTTGAATTACATCAAACGTGGATGGGAACATGAGCGACGCGAACCTGGTTTTGATTGCCGCGCCGGTGCATCCGGTGCTGACCGAAGGCCTGGAAGCGCTCGGTTACCGGCTGCGGCTGGCTCCGGACATCCGACCGGAGGACGCCGGCGCGCTATTGCAGGATTGTGTGGGCGTAATTACCAGCACCCGCATTCAGCTTTCGCGCCCGCTGTTGGCACAGCATCCGCAGTTACGCTGGATTGGCCGCATGGGCTCGGGCATGGAAGTGATTGATACGGCGGCGGCGGCGGAAATGGGCGTTGCTGTTTTTGCATCTCCGGAGGGTAACTGCAATGCGGTGGCCGAACATGCGTTGGGCATGCTGCTTGCTTTAACGAACAAGATTGCAGCCTCGGCAGCGGAAGTGACGCAGGGCAAATGGCTGCGTGAGGAAAACCGGGGGGCGGAACTGGAAGGGAAAACGATTGGTCTGATTGGCTTTGGGCATACCGGGCGGGCTTTTGCCCGGCTGCTGCGCGGCTTTGAGGTAGAAGTGCTGGCTTATGACCCTTACATTTCCGGAAATTTTCCGGCTAATGTGGCACAGGTGGCCCTGGATGCGCTTCAGGCACGGGCCGACGTAATCAGTTTTCACGTGCCGATCGGACCGGATACGCGGCATTACTTTGACGAAGCCTTTCTGGAGGCACTTCAGAAGCCGGTGTATCTGATCAATACGGCCCGGGGCGAAGTCGTGAACAGTGAAGTGCTGGAAAAAGGCCTGGTTTCCGGAAAAGTGCGGGCGGCAGCGCTCGATGTCTGGGAAGGAGAGCCCCTGCCACGCATGCCGACAGTGGAGCGGGAGCGCCTGCTGCGGCTGTCTGTGTTGCCGCAGGTTTTGATTACGCCGCACATTGCCGGCTACAGTTATGAGGCTCTTTACAAGATGAGCGCGACGCTTTTGTCGAAGCTGAAAGCTTTTTTGTGAATAAGAGAAAAATATCTTTATGGGTGTAGAGAGAGAACCGCACGTTCTTTTAACGGAGTATTTTATCTTT
Source organism: Bacteroidota bacterium (assembly GCA_023392185.1). Classification (GTDB taxonomy): domain Bacteria; phylum Bacteroidota; class Bacteroidia; order Chitinophagales; family Chitinophagaceae; genus UBA1952. The sequence goes on along the minus strand of JAEVZP010000233.1, from coordinate 9,545 downwards.
ACGCTCTTTTTGGCTAAACAAACAACAGCAAAATCTTAATGATGGTACGTAGTCTACGTTATCTGTTCCTGCTGCTGAGCACTGTTCTAACCACACAGGCGCTTGCACAGACCGGCGGGATTGAGGGGGTTGTAAAAGACGAGCAGGGCGAACTGCTGCTTAGTGCTTCTGTTCAGGTTACGGAAGGAGGCATCGTAAAAGGCGGAACGGCTACTGACCTCGATGGTAAGTTCCTTGTGAAGCCCCTGAATGCGGGCCTTTACGACGTAAAAGTGTCCTTTGTGGGCTATGTTACGGAACTGATTCAGGGCGTGCAGGTCATCAATGACCAGAACACGACGCTGACCATTGTAATGACCCGTCCCAAAGCCACTGGCTCCACTACCGGCCCCGGCGGTAAATCTACCAATATCGGTGAGGTAACCGTGCGGGCAACCCGCTACACCAAGCCGCTTATTGAGCCGACGCAACCCGGCTCCCGCTCGGTTATCACCGCGCAGGAAATCGAGAAAATGCCGGTGCGCGACCTGGCTTCACAGGTGGCCACTACGGCAGGCGTGCAAAAAAGCGGTCGCGGTGATGACCTGAATATCTCCGGTGGCCGTGCTGAAAACACGCTTATTATTGTGGACGGCATCCTGCAACCCGGCAGCCGTGCGTCCAACCTGCCTCCCGGCTCGGTTGGTTCGATCTCGGTGTACTCCGGCGGTCTGCCGGCCCGCTACGGTGATGCGACCGGTGGGGTCATCTCCATTACAACTAAAGGGGTCACCTCCAAGTTGCAAGGCAGCGTGGGCGGCGAGCAGTCGGTAGACGGCTACAACAATACGCGCGCCTACTTCAACCTGAGCGGTCCGATCCTGACCCGTAAAGACAGCAGCGGCAACAAACGCGCGCTTATGGGCTTTACGCTTAACGGCGACTATCAGAATATCAACGACAACAGCCCGGGGTATTATCCCAACTATGTGCTGAAGTCCGATGTGCTGGCCCGTATCCAGGCGCGACCACTGGTGGCGGTTACAGACGTAAACGGTACTACCTTCCGTAACGCGGGTGAATTTGTAACTAAAGCCGACATGGAGACACGCCGTCGTCGTGACAACGCAGGTTTTCAACGGGGTACCCTGCTCGGTAAACTCGACTTCCAGTTGGCAGAAAACGTTAACTTGACTGTGGGGGGACAGTTCGACATGAGCGATGGTAAGAACTACACTCGCGCATCGACCATCTTCGCACCGGAAGGCATCGGCAACAGCCGCGCCACGACGATCCGTGGATATGCACGTTTTACCCAGCGTTTCGGCAACCGATCAGCAGACGCTGATAACCTGATTTCCAATGCCTTCTATACCCTGCAGGCGGATTATCAGAAAGAACTGAACAATTCTGAAGATCCGGTTTTTAAAGAAGATATCTTTAAATATGGCTATCTGGGTAAATTCTATGAAGATGCTCAAAAGGTATATACGATCGAAACCGACCCGACAACCGGCAAAACCGGCTTTGTAGCTTTCCCGGGTCCGGGTCTGAAAAGCAATGTACGCTTTGACCGCTCGGAGCTGAATCCGGTTCTGGCGAACTACAACAGCATTCTGTTTGGTGAGTATGATCAGCGCCCGCAAAGCATTAATCCGGGGGTGCGTGGTATCGGTGGTTTGCTCAATGGTGATGTTCCGGCCAATATCTATAGCGACTGGACCAACGTTGGTGTAGGCCGTTCCGGCTTTAGCAAAGCCAACAATGATCAGTTCAGCGTAGGCATCGACGCCTCCTTTGACATCAAGCCGGGCAAAAACCGCCACGCAATTGAGTTTGGCCTGTACTATCAGCAACGCACCGAGCGCTTCTATGGTGCCTCGAGCAATTTGAACCCCCGTGGCGGTAGCAACTCGCTTTGGGAGCGTGCCCGCCTGCTGACCAACAGCCATATCACCCGTTACGATTACGACAATCCGATCTTTATCGTAAACGGCATGCAGTATGACAAAGACGATGTACTCGCCGGCCGGATCAACCCGTCGCCGACCGATACCATTGTTTACAACTATCTCTACGTAGACAGCGCACAGTCTAACTTTGACCGCAACCTGCGGGAGAAGCTGGGGCTGGCGGCAAGTAATACCGATTTCCTTAATGTGGATGCGGTGGATGTGGACAAGTTGTCGCTGGATATGTTTTCTCCGGATGAACTGTTCAACAACGGTAGCCCGTTTGTGAACTACTCTGGCTATGACTATACCGGCAAACTGCAAACCGGCAGTGCTTCCTTCAACGATTTCTTTACCAAGAAGGATGCGAACGGCCGCTATACCCGTCCGATTGGTGCTTTTCAGCCCAACTACATCGCCGGCTATCTGCAGGACAACTTTGAAATTGGCCGTGCCCGCTTCAACCTCGGTGTGCGTGTGGACCGCTACGATGCCAATACCCGTGTGCTGAAAGATCCGTATTCGCTTTATGAAACCGTGAAAGTGGGCGACCTCGGCAAAAACAACTACAATGCACTGTTGGTGGACGAAAACGGCAATAAGATAAATATGCCGTCCAATATCGGAAGCAACTATGTGGTTTATGTAAATAACAACAGCTTGCGTACTCCGCGTATTGCCGGTTTCCGCAGTGGCGACGATTGGTACGATCCGTCCGGAAAACTGATTGAAGATCCGACAACGCTGAAAAATTATACCGGCGGCCGTAATCCGGAGCCGTATCAGATTAAAAACGGCGCTACCGGTCGTGTGACGGATATTAAGGATGAGAGCTATGATCCGAACTCTTCGTTTACCGACTATACGCCGCAGGTGAATGTGATGCCGCGTTTGTCAATGTCGTTCCCAATCCAGGATCAGACTTTGTTCTATGCACACTATGATGTGATCGTGCAGCGTCCGCGTGCATTCGTGTTCACTTCGCCGCTTGATTATTACTTCCTGGCCAACCAAACCGGTTCCCCGATCATCAACAACCCCGACCTGAAGCCGGAGAAGCTGGTGGACTACGAATTTGGTTTCCAGCAAGCGATTACCCGCCGCACGGCTATCACGCTGAGCCTGTTCTACAAAGAGCGCCGCGATCAGATTCAGGTGCGCCCTTATCTGTATGCTTCGCCGAACACATACTACACCTTCGGCAACCGTGACTTCTCTACCACGAAAGGTCTGCGTGTAAAGTATGACTTCCGTCGTACCGGTCCGCTGCAGTTTAACCTTGCCTACACGCTTCAGTTTGCAGAAGGCACCGGTTCAAGCGCTGCCTCGAGCAACCGCGGTCGTACCGATGTATTTCAGACAGATGGTCAGCTGAGCAACCTGATTGCTGCTTCGATCCCGAACGCACGTCAGCCCTATCCGCTCAACTACGACGCACGTCACAACATCGTGCTCAACGCCGACTACCGTTATTTTGACGGTGAAGATGCGGGTCCGATGATTTTCGGCTACCGTCCGTTCCGCAACACCGGCCTCAACCTGATTGCAACAGCGATTTCCGGTACTCCGTATACCCGCTATGAAGACCCGGTAACTACTACTACTGTTGGTCAGCCGTTCGCTGCTCGTCTGCCCTGGCGTTTTGAGATGGACCTGGCACTGGACAAAGACGTAACGCTGAAGAACTTTGGTCGTAAAACCGCTGATCAGACCGGCCTTAGCGGCACCCGTGCGCCGCTGGTGATGAACTTCTTTGTGAACATTCGCAACTTGTTGAACACCCGTCAGATCCTGAGCGTTTATGGTTATACTCAAGATCCACGTGACAATGGTTACCTGCAGCACCCGCTGGGCCAGCAGACACTGAACGCACAAACCTATGCGCCTTCATTCTACGACCTGTACACCATTGCCCGCGACGTGCCCGGAAACTTCGCGCTGCCCCGCACGATCAACGTAGGTTTCCGTCTTAACTTCTAAATCACCGCTTCATTTTTTAAGGAATGAATAATCCATTTCGCTTTCCGGCACGCATCTTAGCCCTTACCGCGGCTGCGATGTTTGGAGCTGTTGCACAGTCAGAGGCGCGTGCGCCGGAAGGAGCACTTACCGATCAGGCAAAGAAAATTTTGCTGAAGTCGGCAGCCGGCTGTACCAAGCCGACTGCTCAGATAGACCTTGATATCAACAACATCCGGGCCCAGATCATGACCGCAGGTAACATGTGGTATGATCCGGCAACGGGTGAGGCTCGCTACGAGATCCCGAAAGGGAGCCGCAAAAACTCGCTTTTTGCCGGCGCCCTGTGGGTGGGTGGTTATGACACGCAGGGCAACCTGAAAGTAACCGCCCAGACCTACGCCTCTGCCGGCCGCAACGACTACTTTACCGGTCCGCTCGATCAGAACAACAACGTAGATGCGGCCACCTGTAACCTGTGGGACCGCTTCTGGAAAGTAAACGCTTCTGATATTGCACGCTTCCGCGAACTGGCTGCTCAATATACCGGCGACCCGCAAGGACTCGAAGATGCCCTCAGCGCCTCCGAATTTGACGTGATCAAGGAATGGCCTGCCAAAGGCAGCCTGACTGCAAAAGGTACCAATGATCAGCTGATCTCTTACCTGGCGACGACTACCCGTGACTACGCGCCTTTTGTGGATGTAGACAAGGACGGTAAATATGATTATACCCGTGGGGATTATCCGGATATCAATGGTGACCAGTACATCTGGCGCATCTATAATGATATGGGTAACACCAAAACCCAAACCGGTACGGCGGGTATTGGACTGGAGATTCAGGCCGCAGCTTTTGCCTATTCTACCAAGGATTATCTCAATGACGCGTCTTTCTATAACTACCGCCTTATCAACCGCGGTAATCTGACGCTTGATTCTTGTTTTACTTCTACCTGGACGGATGCGGACCTCGGCTACCACGCCGATGACTATATCGGTTCAGACACTGCCCGTGGTCTGGGTATTCTTTACAACGCCAAAAGCGTTGACGGGAATGGGGCGCCCAACCACTATGGCAACCAGGTCCCAATGGTAGGGGTAGACTTCTTTATCGGCCCGAAGAAATTCTATAAGGATCCGGTTACCGGACGCGACACTTTCGTGAAGCTGAAGATGACCAACTTTACCTATTTCTCCAACCCCCTTCCCGGTGCAAACGTTCCCGATGAAATTTCGGATCCGTCTACCGGTATTGAGTTCTATCGCTACATGAGCGGTACGAACAAAAAAGGTCAGCCTTTCACAAACGATTTTAAAGGATCCTGCGGTATCAATACAAAAGGTTATGGTGAAGGGCCGGTTTCTACTACCGTATGGACGGCTGATCCGAGCGTGCGTCCGGGATGGTCGGAGTGCTGTAGTGATAACCCGCCGGGCGACCGCCGCTTTATTCACTCTGCCGGTCCGTTTAAGCTCACCGGCGGTGGTGTAACCAACGACATTACGATTGGCGCCTGCTGGGTGCCAGATGTAGGCGGTTGCCCCAACACCAGCTTTACCCGCATTAAGCTGGCCGATGACGCCATTCAGGATCTGTTTGACAACGAATTTAAACTCATCCAAGGTCCGGAAGCACCTCGCGTAACCAAGCGCGAGCTCGACCGCCGGGTGATTCTGTATCTGTCCAACGACAGCAACAGCAACAACTTCCAGGAGAAATTCGGTTACGATCTCTCAGAGCCACGCTACCGCGTAAGCAATGCCAAAACCCGCAAGTTTGGTGGCGATGACAGCCTCTATCGCTTTGAAGGATACCGCATCTTCCAACTGAAAAACAGCAACGTAAACCCGGCTGATATCTTCGGTGAAGACGGTCGCGTTAACAAAGACGTCGCGGCTGAAGTTGTTCAGATGGATATCAAAAACGGCATCACTGACCTTGTAAACCACACTGCCAATAACGATGCTCCTGGTACCTTCAATTCTGTAAAGAAAGTAAATGGTTCCGATCAGGGCCTGCGTCACTCTGTTGTGATCACGCAGGATGCCTTTGCAACCGGAAGCGAGAAGCGTCTGGTAAACTACAAGACGTATTACTTTGTAGCTATTGCATACGCCTACAATAACTTCCGGGCTTTCGACCCGGGTAACCTCGAAGCAACGCAGGATGTTACCTATCTGGAGTCTGTAAAGGGCCAGGGTGGAACCCCGATTGAAGTGGTAGCAGCCATGCCCAACCCAGCCAATACCGATATGGGTACTGCACTGAATTCCGACTACGGCTCTGGTGTGAAAATCACGCGCATCGAAGGTACCGGCAACGGTGGCAACGCCCTGCAAATGACGCCTGCTTCGGAAGATTCCGCAATGATGGCCGGTGTAGATCGCGTGCTCCATCCGCAATACATCGAAGGTGCCGGACCGGTGAATGTAAAAGTAGTTGATCCGGTGATGCTGAAAGAAGCCGATTGGGAACTTTCGATCACAGGCCCTCTTGCAAAGGGTATTACATTGGATCAGGTTGACAGTGCAGTGCAATTCGGTATTAAAGACAGCACCGGCACCTGGAAGCTGACCATGATGGACGGCTCTACACCGGTAACTATTTACAGTGAGCAGAATATCAATGTGCTCAATGAACAACTGCTCCAGCAATATGGGCTGAGCCTCGAAATTAAGCAGGTCCCGGCGCCGGGTTCGGTGAATGACCCCAACAACGGCTATATCACTTCTGATGTATCCTTCCTGGACCCGACGCAAGCATGGCTGACCGGCGTGCCCGACAATGGTGTAGAAGGCGACAACTTCCTCAACTGGATTCGCTCCGGTTCCTACAAAGGGGTATCCGGTGAATACAATAACTCCGCTGCAACCCGTGACTGGGTGCGCGACGGCGGTAACGGTGATTCTTATGACCCGGCTAAAATCTACGAGAAGCTGCTTGCCAACAACACGCAGACCCTCGGTACGTGGGCGCCTTATATGCTGACGGCCAACGCTGCCAAGAATGACAGCCTGCAACACGCCATGATGCCCGCTGACATTAGCGGACCGGCCACCATTCCGTTGGCCAACCTCGCAAGCGTGGATGTGGTGTTCACTTCCGACAAAAGCAAGTGGACCCGTTGTGTGGTGGTAGAAACCAACCCCAACCCGGAATTTGCAGAAGGAGGCGTATCCAAATTTTCGCTCCGTGCTCACAAAGGCTGGAATAAAGATGACATCGACGCCGGTGGCAATCCGGTTTATAAGGATACAGACGGCATGTCCTGGTTCCCCGGCTACGCCATCAATCAGGAAACCGGCGAGCGTCTGAACATCTTCTTCGGAGAAGATTCTTATCAGCGCTCCGACAACGGAGCCGACATGATCTGGAACCCAACCAACACGCTCTTCTCTGCTCAGTCGCCGGTATTTGGTGGTCGCCACTTCGTATGGGTCACCCGCACCCGCTACGACAGCTGCGCTGCGATCTACAACCTGCTGAAGTCAGGCAACCGCTTCAACCTGGTGACCGCATACCGCACACCGATCTGGGCCGGTATGCCCATGGCAAGCAAATTGCTGCCGCTGAAAGACGGTCTCATCCCCACAACCACCCGCCTGCGTTTCCGCGTTACCAAGCCTTACACGCAGTTTGTAGCGGCAGGTGTAGACACCCTCCGCCCCAACAACGGCTACCCCCTGTATCGCTTTAGCACCAAAGGCATGGGTGCCCGCGCCCTCAGCGATGCCGGTAACCCCAACGACAAGCAGGCCCTGCTCGATCGCATCTCCGTAGTGCCAAACCCATACTATGCTTATGCGCAGCACTATGAGCAAAACCGTCTTGACACCCGCGTACGCATCACCAACCTGCCGCGCCGTGCTGAAGTCAGTGTCTACAGCGTAGACGGCTCCCTGGTACGTCGCCTCACAAAAGACAACCCTGATGAGGCTTACCTTGATTGGGATCTGCGCAACGCCAAGGGACTGCCGGTTGCCAGCGGCATGTACCTTGTCCACGTGAAGGCAGAAGGCATCGGAGAAACCATTGTTCGCTTCTTCGGCGCCATGCGCCCGCTGGATATCAGAAACTATTAATTCACCATTTTTCCGGAAAAGCAGCGCCTCAGCTGCTTTTCCGGAATAACTACCCTCTGATAAGACGACATGAGATTTTTGAATTCTACCCGCCTGCTCGCCGTCTGTGCACTCAGCACGCTGGCGCTGACCGCGCAAGCCGGCAATAAAGACCGCACCGGGCAGGGAGGCGCTTCCGAACTGCTGGTGAACCCCTGGGGACGCAGCACAGGTGTGTTTGGACAGGATGCCGCACACGTCAACGGCATCGAAGCCATGCGGGTCAATATCGCCGGGATGGCTGCCGGACAACGTACCGAAATCGGTGGCTCTTACAACCGCTTCTTCAACTCTGCCGATATTACCGCCGTCAATGCCGGCTTTGCTCAAAAACTGGGCAACGCGGGTGTGCTGGGTGTCAACCTGTTCTCAATGAACTACGGTGAAATCGACATCAAAACAGTGGACAACCCGGACGGTGGCGTAGGTACCTACCGACCGTCCTTTATCAACGTGAGCGTAGGCTTCGCCCGTGAATTCCGCGACGGGATCCGCGCCGGAGCCTCTGCAACAGTGATCAATCAGCAGGTATCGAACGTAGGCGCCACCGGCGTGTGCTTTGATGCCGGCCTGCAGTATAGCACCGGCAAGCGCGACAATTTCCACTTCGGCGTAGTGTTGCGCAACGTCGGTACCAACATGAAATTCAGCGGCGAAGGATTTACCTACAACGCAGAAGCAGAAGGCAACGACCTGTTTACCAAAACGGTTGCGACCCCGACAGAAGGTTTCCAGCTGCCAACCTACCTGCAATTGGCAACCTCCTATGACTTCTATCTCGACGAGCGCCGCTATACCGGCGACAGCACCGAGATGCCGAAGCACCGCCTTACCCCGATGGTTGCATTTACCTCCAACTCCTTTCTCAACGATTATATAGGTGGTGGTGTGGAATATGCGTTCCGCGAACAGTTTATGATCCGCGGCGGCTACCGTCATGAGGCCGGTATTCTCGACAACAGCTTCTACACCGGTTTTAGCGCCGGCGCAAGCGTGGGAACCAACCTTGGCAAAGGGCCTAAAGCGCCCCGCCTGATGGTGGATTATTCTTATCGCCCGACGCAGCGCCCGGCCAACGGTGTACATGCCGTTTCGTTGCGCTTTATGATGCGCTAAAACGCCCGGTTTCCCTTCGGAGCGGGGGCTTTCCCCACCGAATCTCAATCGCACACAATTGTGGAGCAACGCTTCTGTATTTTAATAGAAGCGTTGTTCCTTTTTATTTATTCAAAAACCTAAAACTTACGGATGATGAGCACTGTAAACTATGTCTCTAAAGAAACGCTGGAGCAGATGAAAGAAGAGCTGAACGAACTACGCACCACTGGCCGGGCCGAGATCGCCCACGCCATTGCAGAAGCACGCGAAAAAGGCGACCTGAAAGAAAACGCAGAATACGACGCTGCCAAAGAAGCGCAGGGGTTGCACGAAGCTCGCATCGCACAGCTCGAAGCAGTCGTGGCCACTGCGCGCGTCCTGGATGCCAAAGACGTGGATACCAGCAAAGTATCGGTCCTGAGCAAGGTGAAAC
>JAEVZP010000228.1 GCA_023392185.1 Bacteroidota bacterium | reverse complement strand
GTGCAGTTCTGCGACGGCTCGGTAAAAGCCCAAATGGGCCTGCCTGATATGAAGGGGCCCATTCAGTACGCGCTCGCTTTTCCCAAACGACTGCCCAACCAATTCAAGCGTTTTGAGTTCAAGAGTCATGACAAACTCACCTTCGAAGCGCCTGACCTGAAAACATTCCGGAATCTGGCCCTCGCAATCGAGGCGATGAACCGGGGCGGCAACGCCCCTGCGGTGCTCAACGCGGCTAATGAAGTGGTCGTGCAGGCTTTTTTGCAAAACAAAATCGGCTTTCTGGAAATGAGCGAAGCGGTGGAAAAAGCGCTCGCCGAAGTGCCGTTCGTGGAAGAGCCCGACTTGCAGGCCCTGCGCGACTCCGACGCCGAAGCGCGCTACGTAGCCGCCGACCTGGTGAAGCACAGTGCGCTGTCCAACTATTAATTTCCCCTAAAAATTTATCTCAATTGCATCCGCAATTACTGCTTTCTACCGGCTGGATTCAGTTCTTTCAGGTCTTCGCGGCCTTGTCGGTGCTGGTGCTCCTCCACGAATTCGGCCACTACTTTTTTGCCCGCCTGTTCAAGGTTCGGGTAGAAAAATTCTATCTCTTTTTCGACTTTTTGTTTCCCTTCCCAACGGTCGGTAATTTTTCGATCTGGAAGAAAAAGATCGGCGATACGCTTTATGGCATCGGCTGGTTTCCGCTCGGCGGCTATGTAAAAATTGCCGGCATGGTGGACGAAAGCATGGATGAAGACCAGCTGGCCTCGCCTCCCAAGCCCGACGAATTTCGCGCGCAAAAGGCCTGGAAGCGCCTTTTTATCATGCTCGGCGGCATTATCGTGAATCTGCTGGTGGCGGCGATTGCCTACATGGCCATTTTTGGCATTTGGGGCGAAGATTACCTGCCGACGCAATCAGTGAAATACGGCATTGTGGCCGATTCGCTGGCGCAGAGCATTGGCCTGCAAAACGGCGACAAAGTAGTGGGCATCGACGGCAAGCCGGTAGAGCGTTTCAGCCAGATTTTACCGGAAATGATTCTGGGCGAAGCCAAAACGCTGAACGTAGAGCGCGACGGACAGCCCGTAGCGGTACCGATTCCGGAAGGAACGGTGCGCAGCATTATCAAAGACCGCGGCGGCAAAAATGGGATGTTTATCATGCCGCGCACGCCGGCGGTGGTGCAGCAAGTTGCGTCCGGCTCGGCAGCGGAGCGAATGGGCTTGAAGGCTGGCGACTCAATTGTGATGACCAACAGCCGCCCCACGCCTTTCTACGATCAGTTTGATAAGATGAAACGGGAGCTGGCCGGCAAGCCGATTTCGATTACGGTGGTTCGCGGCGGCAGTCAGTATGCAGTCCTCAACGGCCAGGTTCCGGAAAATGGCATTCTCGGCTTCCAGCCTTACGGCCCCGGCGAGCGGTTTTTCGACATCCGGCAGATCCATTACGGTCCGGTGGCAGCGGTGGGTAAAGGTTTTTCGGCGATGTGGGACAGCTTTACGGGCTATGGTCGCAACCTGAAACTGCTGTTCACCTCCAAAGAAGTAAAGGTTTCGGAGAGCGTCGGCGGCTTGATTTCGTTTGGCAAAAGCGCCCCGCAAACATTCCAGTGGGATACGTTCCTGAGCTATCTCGCGCTGATTTCTATTATCTTGGCTTTCATGAACCTGCTGCCCATTCCGGGATTGGACGGCGGCTACGTGTTGTTTCTCCTGATTGAAATGATCACCGGCCGCAAAGTTTCGGACAAGGTCATGGGCTTTGCCACCACGGCGGGTTTGATTATCCTGCTGGCCCTGATGGTGTACGCCAACGGCATGGATATTTTCCGGCTTTTTAAGAAATAGATTTTCCTTTCTCTATAAAGAAACCCGCTGTTGAAAGCTTCAACAGCGGGTTTTTATTTTTGGATAATAAGTAGCGAAATTTCCATAAATTGCCTTTTATGGAAACGGTCCAAACGCCTTCGCTCAACGAGCCAGACTACAATTATTCCGGAATTTACACCTACGCCGATTACCTGCGCTGGACGATCGAAGAGCGCATCGAGCTGATCCGGGGCAAGATTTTCCGGATGAGTCCCGCGCCGTTGCGCAGTCATCAGGAGATTCTGACCAATCTTTCTTTGCCATTTCTCAACTTTTTTGCGAGAAATCCTTGTCAGGTTTATATCGCGCCTTTCGATGTTCGTTTTCCCCGGAAGGGCAAGAACGATGCCGATATTACAACCGTGCTTCAGCCGGATTTATGCGTGATCTGCGACCCGGAAAAGGTAGATGAACGGGGCGGCATTGGGGCACCGGAACTGGTGGTAGAAATTCTTTCCAGGGGCAATACCCGCAAGGAGATGAAGCTCAAATATGAGATTTACGAAGAAAGCGGCGTGAAAGAATATTGGGTGATTGCTCCCGAGCACCGCGTCTGCTTTATCTATGTGTTGGAAGGAAACCGCTACCGTGCGCTGCCACCGGTTCCGGAAGACCAACTGCTGCAAAGTGTCCGTTTTCCGGGATTGGAAGTGGCCGTGAACGACGTCTTTAAAACTAAATTTTAAAAATTGCTTTAAAGGAGGTTTTTGAAGGGTTCCTTCCAAGGAAGACAAAGTCACTGTGCTTGTCTTCTTTGTCATTCTTGAAAGAATCTCTTTGCGATTCCTTTTTAAGAAGCCCTCAAAAAGTGTGGTTTTTGAAAAGCTCTTAATCCTACTTTCTTACAATTTCCCGCTCATCAGCAGGGCCAGAATCACGCCGCCGGCCACAATGCGGTACCAGCCCCACAGCTGAAAACCGTACTTCTTTAAAAAGCCAATAAAGAAGCGGATAGCCAGCGCCGCCACGATAAACGCCACGACGTTGCCCAGCAGGAAATGAGTGAGGTGGGCCGAGTCGGCGGTAATCATTTCATAGCCTTTGACTTCGGCACCGGCGACGTGCCATTTCTTCAGGAAAATAGAATACACCGTTACGGCCAGCATCGTAGGCACCGCAAGGAAAAACGAAAACTCAGCGGCGGCGGCGCGGGTGAGGCGTTGTTGCATGCCACCGATGATAGAAGCCGCCGCGCGACTGGTGCCAGGCATCATCGCCAGGCACTGCCAAAAGCCAACGATAACCGCTTTTTTGATCGACATCTGTTTTTCGTCGGTAATCAATGTCGTGGGTTCGCCGGGCTTGGGCTGCGGGAAAATTTTATCAATAAAAAGCAATACAATACCGCCCAGAATCAACACAATGGCAATGGGAACCGGCTTTTCCAATACTTCTTCAATCGCATCGTCGAAGAGTTTGCCGAGCACCAGTGCGGGCACTACCGCAGCGGCGAGTTTGATGTAAAAATCCAGCCGCTTGAAATTGAAAAACTTTTTCCAATACAAGGCTACCACCGCCAGAATGGCTCCAAACTGAATGGAGACGGTAAACATTTTTACGAATTCGTCTTCCTGAATGCCCATGGCGGTGTTCACAAAAATCATGTGGGCCGTGGAAGAAACAGGCAAAAACTCGGTGAGGCCTTCAACGATGGCGGTGATAATGGCTTGCGTCGTGGTCATGGAGTGCGAAAGTAGGAATGTTGCGGGCAGCAGCCAGCCCCACCCGTCAGGTTTTCGAAACCTGACGGGTGGGGCTGGAAAGTCGCCAACCAGACAGCCAACCAATTACTCCAGTTCTTTCCCTTTCAGATAAACCGGTTTTTGATGAAATTCTATAAAGCCCTGTGTGCCGCCAAGTTTGTCAAGCACATACTCTCTTTCCAGCATTGTAGGCGCATTTGATAAAAACGCGTTATAGCTGCAATAGCGCCATTGCCCCAGGGCTGCACAGAGCCCGTGGTGAACGGGATTTTTATGGATGTAGAATAAGAAGGTGAGAAAATCTTCTTCGGTGAGAGCTAAGTTGCGTTTGAAACGGCGCATAAAAAGGGAGCCTCGCCGCTCGTATTTTTTGTTGAAGGATTTCGTATAACTGTTGAAAGCATTCCCGAATTGCTGCGCTACAAATGGTGCGGGCAGTTCAGTCGGTATTTTATTGGGAATTGTCTTTTGAAAATCAATGATGACTTCTTCTTCACGGATTTGCGCCAGCAAATGGAAATGGTTTGGAAGCAGGCAATAGGCATAAACGCGGGCAACGGGCAGGATATATTCTTGGAGACGAGTCAGGAAATGCCGGTAATTTTCATCCGACAAGAAAGCCCGCTCTGCACCATTGGCACGGTTGAAGATGTGGTAGGTATGCAGGGGCAGCAGCGGTTCTCTTTTTTCCATAGCCGAAAGATAATCCAACCCGTCAGGTTTCGAAAACCTGACGGGTTGGATTATCCGCCAATCGGCGAACTCGTATATCGTAAACCCTTTCCTACAGCCACCACCCGTCAGGTTTTTGAAACCTGACGGGTGGTGGCCGCCGCCCTGCTCCTTAATTTTGCGCTCTTATGACCGAAGAACGCTCGAATCATTTTTTAGAGGAAATCATTGAATCCGACCTGGCCGCCGGAAAATACCCCGAAGGCATTCACACGCGCTTTCCGCCGGAGCCCAACGGCTACCTCCATATCGGCCATGCCTCGAGCATCCACCTGAACTTCTCGCTGGCCAAAAAATACGGCGGCAAGTGCAACCTGCGCTTCGACGACACCAACCCGTCCACCGAAGAAACCGAGTATGTAGAAAGCATCGAAAATGACGTGCGCTGGCTCGGCTATCAGTGGGATAACAAGTTTTTCGCGTCCGATTATTTTCCGCAGCTTCATGCCTATGCCGTACAGCTGATTGAAAAAGGCCTTGCCTACGTGGACGACAGCACCAGTGAAGAAATGGCCGCTCAGAAAGGCTCCACCCACGAGCCGGGCACCAATAGCCCTTACCGCGACCGTAGCATAGAAGAAAACCTGCAACTCTTTGAGGAAATGCGACAGGGCAAATACCCTGACGGTGCCAAGGTACTGCGTGCCAAAATCGACATGGCGCACCCCAACCTGCTGATGCGCGACCCGGTGATTTACCGCATCAAACACGCGCATCACCACCGCACGGGCGATACGTGGTGCATCTACCCGATGTATGACTTTGCTCATGGTCAAAGCGACTCGCTGGAACACATCACCCACTCCATCTGCACGCTGGAGTTTATCCACCACCGCCCGCTCTACGATTGGTTTATCCAGAAACTGGAGATTTTCCCGTCGCATCAATATGAATTTGCCCGCCGCAACCTGACGTACACGGTGATGAGCAAGCGCAAACTCTTGCAACTGGTCAACGAAGGTCATGTTTCCGGCTGGGACGACCCGCGGATGCCCACTGTTTCCGGAATGCGCCGTCGTGGTTATACGCCCGAGGCCATCCGACAGTTTTGCGAGGAAAGCGGCATCGGTAAGCGCGAAAACATTGTGGACGTAGGTCGGTTGGAAGCTGCCGTGCGCGAGCATCTCAACCAAACTGCACCACGCCGCATGGCCGTGCTCGACCCGCTGAAACTGGTCATTACCAACTACCCCGAAGGTCAAACGGAGGTTCTTTCCATTGAAAACAACCCGGAAATTCCCCAAACCGGCAGCCGCGAAGTGCCTTTTTCCGGTACGTTGTGGATTGAGCGGGAGGACTTTATGGAAGCACCACCGAAGAAATTTTTCCGCCTCGGGCCGGGACTGATGGTGCGCCTGAAAGGTGCGTACATCGTGCGCTGCGATGATTTTGTGAAAGATGATTCCGGAAACGTGATAGAAGTCCGCTGCACGTACTTTCCGGAAAGTAAAAGCGGTGAAGACACCAGCGGTCTGGCTCCTAAAGGCACGATTCACTGGGTATCTGCCGCTACTGCCGTGGAAGCCGAAGTGCGCCTTTATGATCGTTTGTTCCGGGTGGAGAATCCGGCGGATGAAAGCGGCGATTTTAAAGAATACCTCAATCCGGCATCGATGGAAGTGGTGCAGGCGTATCTGGAGCCCGCCCTCGCCGAGGTTGCTTCCGACTACGCCGACGGCATTCCGCGCTATCAGTTTTTGCGCAAAGGCTATTTTGCGGTGGACAAAGAAAGCACGCCCGAAAAGATTATTTTCAACCGGACGGTTGGCCTGCGGGACAGCTGGGCGAAGGAAGTAAAAAAGTGATTTTTCCGGAAATTTTCCGGAAATCTTATCCTTAAAGACCCTCACTGAGAGTCAGTTGAGGGTCTTTTTTAGGCAGACAAAAAGAACGGCCCAAACCGCTTTTCATTTTTCAGTCGCCATCTGCTACCTTTGCGCAAAATTTCAGGAGCACTTTATAAAAAAACCTTCTGAAAAGAGTTACAAGATCTCTCTTATGCGCGCTGTTTTCTTTCGTTTTCTGCTTTCTCTTTCTTTTGTGATCGGCCTTTCCGGCACGGCCGCTTTTGCCCAGCATGAAGGGCCACACGGCGAGGGCACTGCCACTGAAACACCGGAAGAATTCAATGCCGCCAAAACCATTTTCGGCCATATTTCCGATGCCCACGAGTGGCATTTCTTTACCGTTGGCGAAAACCACGTGACGGTTCCGTTGCCGGTAATCCTGTACAGCCCGCAGCGGGGCTTCACGGCGTTTTCGGCAGCCCGCTTTGGCCATGAGGGCCACCGCGAGCCTTATAACGGCTACCGCCTCGTGGATGAAGGTTTTAAGAAAGAACTGACTGCTGCCGGTATGGATCCGGTTGTGGCGGAGGCCATTAAACAAGATAAGATTGTAGCCATCGACGAGGCCGGCCGCATCGATGAAAGCGTGAAGCTGATTGACTTCTCGATCACCAAGAACGTGGTTTCGATGCTGTTGTCGGTAGCATTGCTGCTGATTCTGATGATTGCAGTCGGCAAGAAATACAGCCGTGGTATTGGTTCCAAGTCGGCGCCAACCGGTTTTCAGAACGCGCTCGAAGTGGCGGTGCTGTTTGTGCGCGACGAGATTGCAAAGCCCAATATCGGCCACAAGTATATGCGCTACATGCCCCTGCTGCTGACGATGTTTTTCTTTATCTGGATCAACAACATGCTGGGTCTGTTTCCGGGTGGTGCCAACTTCACCGGCAACATTGCCGCAACAGCTGCGCTGGCCCTGATCTCGTTCATCGTGATGGTGGCCAGCGGCAACAAACACTTCTGGGGGCACCTGCTGAACCCACCGGGCGTGCCGACTCCTATCAAATTCATTCTCGTTCCGATTGAGATTATCTCCTTGTTCATTAAGCCGGTTGCCCTGACGATTCGTCTTTTCGCCAACATCCTGGCGGGACACATTATCATCCTGGCGATCGTCTCCATGATTTTCATCTTTGGCAAACTGGGCGCCAGCCCGGGTGCCGGCTTCGGCTTCTCGGTGATCTCGATTGCGTTCTCGATTTTCATGTTCTGCCTCGAGTTGCTGGTAGCGGCCATCCAGGCTTTCATCTTCACCAACCTGACGGCGGTGTTTATCGGTCAGGCCGTAGAAGAAGCCCATGAGCACAACCATGCGACGGAAGATTATCATCCCGAAAACCCCGAAACCGGCCAGCAATACAATGTTGGCACCCAGGAAATCATCGCCTAAAAGTGCTTCGCATGTTGGAAAACGGCCTTCCGTAAAAAGTCTGAATTCTCCAACGCCCGAAGGGCTCCAACATCATCCAACGGCAACGCCTCCAACCAATCTAACTAACCGCTTTTCTTTTTTTCAATCCCCCAATCCATTTCAACTATGTCATTGTTGAACACAGTTCTTCTCGAAGCTACTATTGGTAACGGTCTGGGCGCTATCGGCGCTGGTGTTGCTGCTTTGGCTGCCGGTATCGGCATCGGCCAAATCGGTAAAAGTGCTACCGAGAGCATTGCCCGTCAGCCAGAAGCTGCCGGCGACATCCGCTCTTCCATGATCCTGACTGCCGCCTTTATCGAGGGTGTTGCCCTGTTCGGCGTTATCGCCGGTCTGCTGGCCGCCATCAAAGCCTAAGTCTTTTCGAGAACTTTAGAGAACTCCATCTGAAAGAGATCCAGAAACAGTGCCCCGCGCAGAGGGCAACGGGCACTGTTTCTTTCTCTTCAGTACCCCTGCTCCTCCCGGAAAAGGGAAGCGAAAAAAAGAAGCGTTTATTCCGGAAATTTCCGGAAATCTCACCCCGAATTTCAACTTATTTAGCCCACTACCCCAACGAATCCCATGGAGCTGTTGACCCCCGAACTCGGTTTATTTGTCTGGACGCTGCTGGCGTTTCTGATCGTATTTTTCATCCTGCGCGCCGTTGCCTGGAAGCCCATCCTGAAAGGTCTTGGCGAGCGGGAGCGCGGCATTGCCGACTCGATTGCCCAGGCCGATAAAGTGCGCGCCCAGATGGCCCAGCTGCAAAGCGAAAACGAAGCTGCCCTGCGCGCCGCCCGCGAAGAGCGTGCCGTGATGCTGCGCGAAGCCAAAGAAGCCGGCGACGCCATGATTGCCAAAGCCCGTGCCGAAGCCAAAGCGACTGCCGACAAGATGATTGAAGACGCCCGCGAGCAGATTCAGAACAACAAAATGGCCGCTATCACCGACGTGCGCAACGAAATCGGCCAGTTGTCGGTGACCATTGCCGAGCGCATCCTGCGCGAAAAGCTGCAAGGCGAAGGCTCGCAAAATGCTTTTGCTCAGAACCTGGCCAAAGAACTGACCCTCAATTAATTTGATAATTACTCAATAGCGCTGGTTTTTTAAACCGCCGGTTTCAGACTTTCTGGAACAACAAGACGCTGAGAAATTGAGCCATTAAAATATTATGCAAAACCCTCGTCTGGCGTATCGCTATGCCAAAAGCCTGATGGACCTGGCCCAGGAGCAAAACAGCCTCGAACAGGTGATGGGCGACATGCAGCTGCTGCAAACTACGGTTCAGGGCAGCCCCGAGCTGGCGCAGCTCTTGCGCAGCCCGATTGTAAAGGCGGATAAGAAAACGGCCATTCTGCAAGCCATTTTCGGCAACCGCCTCAACAAGTTGTCCACGGCGTTTGTGGAACTGATTACCAGCAAAGGCCGCGAAGGCGCGCTGTCGGAAATCGCGGCTTCTTTTGTGCACCAGTACAAAGAGCTGAAGCGTATCCGCGTGGCGAAGCTGATTACGGCGGCACCGGCCAGCGACGCGCTGCGCCAGGAAGTGAAGGCCAAGGCAGAGGCTGCCCTTCCGGGCTATACCGTAGAGCTGGAAGAAAAAGTAGACCCTTCTATTATCGGCGGTTTCATTCTGGAGATGGGCGACCGCTCGGTGGACGCTTCGGTGCGCCGCGACCTCGGCGAAGTGCGCAAACAATTCCGCGACAACCTGTATATCTCGCAGGTGCTCGCCAGCTAACCTTTATTTTTACAGAACAATCTTAACTTTCCTTCGAAATGGTTGACATTAAACCGGACGAAATATCGGCGATTCTTCGCCAACAGCTTTCTTCACTCGACGCTACCGACAGCCTGGAAGAGGTGGGTACGGTGCTGCAAATCGGCGACGGCATTGCCCGCGTGTACGGCCTTTCGGGCGTGCGGCAGGGGGAGCTGGTGCAGTTTGACAACGGCGTAAAAGCCATTGCCCTGAACCTGGAAGAAGACAACGTGGGTGTGGTAATGATGGGTGAATACCAGGACATCCGCGAAGGCGCGAAAGTGCGCCGCACCGGCCAGATCGCCTCCATCCGCGTGGGCGAAGGCATGGTGGGCCGCGTGGTGAATACCCTCGGCCAGCCGATCGACGGTAAAGGCCCCATTACCGGCGAACTGTATGAGATGCCGCTGGAGCGCAAAGCGCCGGGCGTTATCTTCCGGGAGCCGGTAAAAGAGCCGCTGCAAACCGGCATCAAGGCCATTGACGCCATGATTCCGATTGGCCGCGGTCAGCGGGAATTGGTGATTGGTGACCGTCAGACCGGCAAAACCGCCATCTGCATTGACGCCATCATCAACCAAAAAGAGTTTTACCTCGCCGGCAAGCCGGTGTATTGTATCTACGTAGCCATTGGCCAGAAAGCTTCTACCATCGCCCAGGTGATGAAGACGCTCGAAGACAACGGCGCGATGGCCTACACGACCATCGTGGCGGCAGGTGCTTCTGATCCGGCTCCGTTGCAGTTCTATGCGCCATTTGCCGGTGCTGCCATTGGCGAATACTTCCGCGATACCGGCCGTCCGGCACTCGTGGTATATGATGACCTTTCCAAGCAGGCTGTGGCCTACCGCGAGGTATCCTTGCTCTTGCGCCGTCCGCCGGGCCGTGAGGCGTATCCGGGCGACGTATTTTACCTCCACAGCCGCTTGCTGGAGCGTGCCGCCAAGGTGATCAACGACGACAGCATTGCCAAAGACATGAACGACCTGCCGGACAGCATCAAGCATCTGGTGAAAGGCGGTGGTTCTCTCACAGCGCTGCCGATTATCGAGACGCAGGCGGGTGACGTATCGGCGTATATCCCGACCAACGTAATTTCCATTACCGACGGCCAGATCTTCCTCGAAAACAACCTGTTTCTGGCAGGCATCCGCCCGGCCATCAACGTAGGGATCTCGGTGAGCCGCGTAGGTGGAAACGCCCAGATCAAGTCGATGAAGAAGGTATCGGGTACCCTGAAGCTCGACCAGGCCCTGTACCGGGAGCTGGAAGCATTCTCCAAATTTGGTGGTGACCTCGATGCGGCAACCAAAACCGTTATCGACAAAGGCGCGCGCAACGTGGAGATCCTGAAGCAGCCGCAGTTCTCGCCGTATCCGGTAGAGCAGCAGGTAGCGATCATCTATCTTGGCACCAACAACCTGCTCCGCGATATTCCCGTGAACCGCGTGCGCGAGTTTGAAGACGTGTTCCTCCGCGAGATGGCTACTCAACTGCCGGAGGTGATGGCCGAATTCAAAGCCGGCGTCCTGAACGACGGCAGCATTGCCAAGATGACCAAACTCGCCCAGGATCTGGTGCCGATGTTCAATAAGAAGTAAGCATATTTCTCTTTTGAAAAAACACCCGTTTGCCCTGTGCAGACGGGTGTTTTTTTGGGGTTGATTTCCGGAAACTGAGTATATGGAAGGGTTTTATTAAGGGGATTATTCGGTGGGCAGATTTCTTTTAGCAAAAACCTTTAGACCGGTACTTCTTTCTTATGGAGCCTTTTGACTGGAGTCGCCTTTTGCTCAGCGATGATCATCCCCTGACTTACCTGCTGGAAATTGCTTTCCGGGCAACGGTGATGTACCTGATCCTGCTGGTTTTCTTTAAGATTACCGGCAAGAAAGGCATTAAGCAGCTGACGGTTTTCGACCTGATTCTGATCATTGGGCTGGGCTCGGCGGCAGGCGACCCGATGTTTATGGCAGACGTACCGCTATTGCATGCCCTGACTGTTTTTGTAGTGGTGTTGCTGCTTTATCTGGGCATCAACCGCCTGACGCAGCAAAGCCATAAGATCGATGTACTATTGCAGGGCAAGACATCGCGGCTGATTGAGAATGGGGTGATCGACCTGGAAAAGCTGAAATCGGAGGGCATGACCACGCTGGAATTGTATGCGGAGCTGCGCCTGAAAAGCATTTCGCAACTGGGGCAGGTGCGCCGCGCGTATCTGGAGTTTACCGGCGAACTGAGCGTTTATTATTTTGAGGACGAAAATGTGCGACCAGGTTTGCCGCTGTTTCCGGAATCGCTGGACGAGGCCGAACTGGTCGTGCGCCACCAGGGCGCTTACTCGTGCGTGCAATGCGGTTTTACCCGCGATTTTGGAGAACCCACGGCCGTTTGCGTATGCCCAAATTGCGATTGCACCAAAGTGGTAGAAAGCAGTTGTGAGAAGCGGATTGCGTAAGGCTAATTTTGGAGGTTGGATTTCCGGAAATTCAATGCTCTCCACGACTTGTCAGGTCAACGGCAGAATGTGGTTAGACTTGACAAGTCTCAGTCTTACTTCTAAAATAGTTTTGAAGCACGTGTTTTGTCACCCTGAGCTTGTCGAAGGGCTTATAATGCGGGCTTCGACAAGCTTGTCATTCTGAGCTTGTCGAAGGGCTCAGCCTGACACCGCACGGAGTTTATGAGACCACTTCGTGTCAAGTCCACCCACCCGTCGTCCGAGGACTTGACAAGTCGCCTACCCTCACCGCATCATCCCTTTCAAAAACCACTCGGCTTCTTCCATATTGTCCACGTTATCCACAATGAGGTAAAACAGCTTGCCGTTTTGCTTCATCTTGGCGTGGGCTACCCGCGTCTGGATGTATTGCATGATGTGGTGGAACGGTTCGCTTTCAAAATACGGCGAGTCGGGGTTGGAGATGAAATACAGCCGCATCTGCCCGCCTTTCACAATCATCTTTTCAAAACCCAGTTCCTTTGCCATACGGCGCGCGCGTATGGTGGTGAAAAGGGCTTCTACCGACGGCGGCACGGGGCCAAACCGGTCGGTGAGCATCTCGTGGAAGGCCTGCAAGTCGGCGTCGCGCTCCAGCCCGTCCAGCGTGGTGTAGAGGGAGAGGCGCTCGGTGATGCTTTCTACGTATTCGTCCGGAATGAGGATTTCCAAATCGGTGTCCACCGTGCAGTCGGTTACGTAGTCTTTTTCTTTCTGGATTTCCTCGGCAAACAGGTCGGCAAACTCGGTGCGCTTCAGCTCGTGGACGGCTTCCTCCAGAATTTTCTGGTACATCTCCAGCCCAATCTCGGCGATAAAACCGCTTTGCTCGCCGCCCAGCATGTTTCCCGCGCCGCGAATGTCCAGATCGCGCATCGCAATCTGAAAACCGCTGCCCAACTCAGTAAATTGCTCCAAGGTTTGCAGCCGTTTCCGGCTTTCGTCGGGCAGCGTAATCATCGACGGAGCAATGAGGTAGCAAAACGCTTTTTTGTTGTTCCGCCCCACCCGGCCCCGCATCTGGTGCAGGTCACTCAGGCCAAACTGGTGGGCGTTGTGGATGAAAATCGTGTTGGCGTTGGTGATGTCCACCCCGCTTTCCACAATGGTGGTGCACACCAGCACGTCAAACTTGTGGTGGATAAAATCGCGCAGCGTTTCTTCCAGCTTATTGCCTTCCATTTGGCCATGCGCCACGCCAAACGACAGGTCGGGACACAGGCTGCGCAGCTTCGCCGCCATATCGGGCAGACTTTGAACGCGGTTGTGGATAAAATAGACCTGCCCGCCGCGCTCGGTTTCGTAGTAAATGGCGTCGCGGATAAATTCCTCGTCAAAGCCCATCAGCTCGGTGTGAACGGGCTGGCGGTTGGGCGGCGGCGTGTTGATGATGCTTAAATCGCGGGCGTTCATCAGGGAGAATTGCAGCGTCCGCGGAATGGGCGTGGCCGTCAGCGTGAGGGTATCCACATTGGCTTTGCGCTCGCGCAGCTTTTCCTTTGCCGACACCCCGAATTTCTGTTCCTCGTCAATAATCAGCACGCCCAAGTCTTTAAACTTCACGTCTTTAGACAAGAGCGCGTGCGTTCCCACGATAATATCCACCTTGCCGTCGGCGAGTTTTTGCAACGTTTCTTTTTTCTCTT
>JAEVZP010000184.1 GCA_023392185.1 Bacteroidota bacterium | reverse complement strand
TTCACGGGCTGCACAAAGACCTCGTGCGGATGGTGGGCAAGATGCGCTACCGTTCTTCCTACGGCCAGAACCTGCTGCACCACTCGAAGGAAACGGCCACGCTCTGCGGCATTATGGCGGCGGAACTGGGCCTGAGCCAGAAGGTGGTGAAGCTGGCCAAGCGCGCCGGGCTGCTCCACGATATCGGCAAAGTGCCGGATGAAGAAACAGAACTGAGCCACGCCCTGCTGGGCGCCAAGCTGGCCGAAAAAGGCGGCGAACATCCGGCGGTGATTAACGCCATTGGCGCCCACCACGACGAGATGGAGATGCAGTATATCATCTCCCCGATTATTCAGGCCTGCGACGCCATTTCCGGTGCCCGCCCCGGTGCCCGCCGCGAGATGATGCAGCAATACATCCAGCGCATCAAGGACCTCGAAGCCCTGGCCCAAAGCTATAAAGGCGTGGAAAAAGCGTATGCCATTCAGGCGGGCCGCGAGCTGCGCGTGATGGTGGAAGCCGAAAAAGTATCGGACAGCGAAAGCGCCCAGCTTTCCTTCGACATTGCCGACAAGATTCAGAAGGAAATGCAGTTTCCGGGGCAGATCAAAGTAACCGTCATTCGCGAAACGCGCGCGGTGAGCGTGGCTCGTTAAAGAAGGTTTTTAGGGCGGAATTTCCGGAAAAACCTGTTGGGCTGCCCTTCAGCTATGTCACTCTGAACTTGCCGAAGAATAGCGTGTTATAATATGTTGTCAGGCTGAGCTTGTCGGAGCCAAGCCTCTCCTGAAGAAGGAGCAGGCGCTTCAGACAGTGTTACAATATGTTGTCAGGCTGAGCTTGTCGAAGCCCGTCAATAAAGTGCGGGCGTTTGCTATGGCGCGCCCTTCGACAAGCTGCCCTTCGACAAGCTGCCCTTCGACAAGCTCAGGGTGACAAATACTGTTAGTCAGTCCCGATAGCTATCGGGAGAGCTTGTCGAAGCCCGCAAAAGCAGTACGAGCCTTATTCTCCAAAGTCAGATAAAAATGTGGCCATTTTCCACACAATGAAATTTCCGGAAAAATACCTGCTTCTGCCTCTGCTGGCGCTCGCTGCCGGGTCTTGTATCAAAAGCCCTACAGCAGGCCCTGCCGTTCCGGAAAAAGACTCGGTGAAAGGCACATATTTCTCCACGGCGCAGTTCGTGGCCGATCAGATTGACCTGCTGCACGACCGGATTTATACCCTGGAAAAAATTGTGGAGTTTAACGGAAAGCGCGATTCCACCGTTGTAGCGCTGCCTACAGAAGACTGGACGCCGGTGTACCGGGAATTTCTGGCAGCCGATATCGGACAGGCTAAATACCTCGACCGCTACCGGTTTACTTCTTTCGACGACCTGACGACGTTTACCAACAACTATGTGTACGAAGCAGCAGAACCGAACCTGCCCGTGCGCCGGATTATGATCAGCGCCGATGCCGAAAGCCACCGCATCAAAAGCTTTTTGGCAGAGACAGAAACCGGCGGATTCTGGGGCAGCACCCGCAAGAAGCTGTATTATGCGCCGCTGAAAACGATTCAGATTCAGGAAAACAGCACGTCGCGCATTGGCGCAGATAAAACCTTTCGGGTGGAATACCATTTTTTGATAAACCGGCAGGATGAGGAGTAGTACGAAATAAAAAAACTCGCTGTTTTTTTTATAGAAGTCGCATCCTCGCTGCTGCTTTTTTGAAGGGCAGACCCTACGAAACGAAGGGTAGAAAGTTCAAAAAGAAAGCTCCACTTGTCAAATCAACAGGTGGAGCCTTCTTTTTATAAGGCGTATCCCTTTAAGTAAAGGGTGGGAGGTTCGTTTAGAAGAGTTGGAGAGACATTTTGGCGGATTGGGTGATGAATATATGTTTTTGCGACGAAGACGGAAAGCTGTCTTACTCAACAACCCAACTACAATCAATGGAATGGGTACCGTCACTATAGTCAATTAAATGCTCAAGGTTGTCAGTAAGGTTATTGTTCTTATTAGAGCGTAAGTATTTACCGATTGGTGAGTCTACGACCTCAATTTCCTCTTCCGTTACATATCTGGCGCTTGAAGCACTCCACACACAAGTGCGCACTTTATTTTCGTACACTACATTTTCGGGGTTTTTTATCTGCTGAACGCGTTCTTCTACTAACTTAATAGTACATGCTTTCGATGTTTTGGTAACTCTGCTACTCTTATTAAATAAAAATGAATGCAGTGCGTAGTGAGTAATAATCCCATTGCTATCCTTCCATACTCCGGAAATTGCGTAATCTGCCATGGTAAAATATTTGATTTAGAGTTTAAATATTTTGAGAGGTGGCAAAGAAAATGCCAAACTCCACGTTGCGCCAATGTGGCGTAAAATCTAAAGGTAGTGTGAAACACATTTGGTTTGGCTCAAACGCTCGCCTTCTTCTCCAGAACAAACATACACTGTTCCCAACCTACCCACACCTTTATTTGTTGGCACAATATCCTTTGCCTTTTCCGGCACACCATGACCAAAGAACAATTTCAGCAAATAGCGCCGTCTATTCCCCACGAGCCGGGCTGCTATAAATATTTTTCGGCCACCGAAGAGC
>JAEVZP010000078.1 GCA_023392185.1 Bacteroidota bacterium | reverse complement strand
CCGTTGCCAGATTCTGCCGCTGGTAATTTCCCCAAAGCGAAGTCGCAAAAGAAATTTCCCGCCCGTCGCGTTTGTTTTGTGCTACATAAGAAGCGCCATTTCCGGAAATGAAGGTTTCCGGTGCAGCAGAATACGTTTTACCGTCACCCCCTCCTTCGGAGGGGGCCGGGGGGAGGCTAATTGCGCCGGGCTCAATGACCCAACATTCCTCCGCAAACACCACCTCACTCCTTTCACTCGCCGCCTTTTTCCGGAAAATCGCTTCTGTTTCGTCGTCCTTTTCCCCAATCACTACCGGCACGCCCGGCTTGATAATGCCTCCTTTTTCGCCTGCAATCTGGCTCCGCGTGTCGCCCAAAATGGCAGTGTGGTCCAGCGCAATGTTGGTGATAATGGAAAGCACCGGCGTAATCACATTGGTGCTGTCCAGCCGACCGCCGAGGCCGGTTTCAATCACGGCAATGTCTATTTTTTCTGCTGCAAACCACTGGAACGCCATCGCCACCGTTAGCTCAAAAAAAGACGGCTGAATTTCTTCCATCAAGGACTTTACCTTGTCGGTGAAATTTACTACAAAGCTTTCCGGAACCATCGCGCCATTGATGCGAATCCGTTCCCGGAAATCTACCAGGTGCGGCGAGGTGTAAAGGCCGGTTTTGTAGCCTGCCGTTTGCAGAAACGCCGCCAGCGCCGCGCTCGTGCTGCCTTTGCCGTTGGTGCCCGCAATGTGAACGCTTTTGAATTGCCGCTCCGGGTTGCCCAGCGCCGCGCACAAGGCCAGTGTGTTGGATAAATCGGCTTTGTAGGCCGCCGCCCCGACGCGGGTAAACATCGGTAGTTGGGCGAAAAGGTATTCCAGCGTTTGGGCGTAGCGCGGGTGATTTGCCACGAGGTGTTTTTTGAGCGCGAAGTTCGGAATTCCGTAGGGACACGCTGCGCGTGTCCGCACATCTATATTTTACCGGACACGCGCGGCGTGTCCCTACGATGCGGTTTTAAACACGAATGTCACCGTTCCAAACTGTTCCACTGGACCATCAGGCGCAGCGGAGAAGCGTACCTGCTGCAATTTTTCTTTCGCAATCGGCACCAGCTCGCCGCTGCCGGACAGCACCGAACTGTTCACAATAGTTCCGGCACGGTTCACCGTTACCCGCATTTTTACCGTACCGCCGTTCCGGAAATTACCTTCCAGCCGCGGCGCAATAATCGTCCGGCCGGAAAGCGTGTGGTTCACACCGCCGGTGCCCCGTCCGGGTGAGCCTTCGTAATTCTTTGCGCCTGGCGTGCCGCCCGGCACGCCACGGTCGCCGCTGCCAAAAGTATTGCCCTCGCTGCCGCCGGCCACGTCGCGTTGCGCGCCGTTGCCGCCCGTGCCGGTACTGCCCGGAAACAGCACTTTAGCTTTGCGCGGGGCTTCGGCAGGCTTGTTGTTGGTGGCTTTCGGCGTCGCTGTGGTGTTGGCCTTCGCGGTGGTTTGCGTCGGTGGTTTGGGTGTGACTGGTTTCGGAACAACCGGCTTCACGGTTTCTTTCTTAGGTGTGATTTCGGCAGCATCCGGGTCGTTGGACGGCGAAGCGGCTACCGGCTCGGTGGCTTCATCGGGCGCCCCCGCCCCTTGGGGGTGGGTTGGGGTGGGGCGCGCCGGGTCACCCATGATTTCCGGTTGCTCGGTGCCGTAGCCGTCGGCGCTGCTGCCCAAATTCACTTCCATGCCCAACTCTTCCACAGGCGGTGCTACGGGTTGCGGCGCAGCGTAGCGCACTCCGAAAAACAGCAGGAGCAGCGCGGCGTGAAGGCCCAGCGTAATCCCCAAGGCTTTTAATTGCCGGGGCCGCTTTTCGTCGGCAGGAAGTGCAGATACCATAATTTTTAATTGCTCAATGTGAAAATGGCTCGATAGCCCAATTTCTCAATGGCTTTCGGAAAGGTAAGAACGCAAAACCTTTCGGAATCCATAAAAAGTCTACTAGCTATATAAATCCAACACTGGACGACATGTTTCTCTTCGGTCTTCTTCTTTGTCACCCTCGAAGAGGGTCTTCAATGCTTCCGGAAGCTGTGAAGATGAACTGCGTTGCTGCTTTGCGGTCCCTTCGGGAATGACAAAGAAGAAGACCGAAGAAATACCGTTTCTAACAAGTGCCTGAAAAGCAGTCCAATCTGCGGTATCAATGCGCAAATGCGTTCTCGTAATCAGCCATGCGCTCGCGCGGCGGGTTGAAATAGCCGTATTTGAGGTGGGGAAATTCTTCCTGCAACACGTCCAGCAGCTGACCCATACCGAGGATTTCGCCGGGGTCGGTGATGCCCATGCGGCCCATGTACCAGTCGGGGTCAATATTGAAATTCCGCCACTGAATCATGTTCAGGCCGGTGGATTGGATGACCTCACGCAAGGCCTCATACTCCGCCACGCTGTCGGTCACGCCGGGAAACACAAAGTAGTTGATAGACGTCCAGCCGCCCAGCCGGTTCACCACGCGCAGACTTTCCACAATGTCCTCAAAAACATAGTTGTTGGGCCGGTAGTATTTGGTGTACAGGTCGGGTTGCAGGGAATTGGTGCTCACCCGGATGCTGTTCAGGCCTGCTTTCATCAGTCGCTCCACCACGTCGGGCTTGGAGCCGTTGGTGTTGATATTGATGCTGCCTTTTTGCGTGTGTTTCCGGATTTCGCGAATGCTTTCTTCCAGCACCGGCCCCATCAGGAGCGGCTCGCCTTCGCAGCCCTGCCCAAACGACACAATTGGGTAGGGCGCGGTTTCCAGGTGCGGCACGGTGTACTCGGCAATCTCGGCGGCAGTAGGCTTAAATGAAATCCGGTCGTGGGGCGAGGTAATGCTTTCCTCTTCCGGCTGAAATGAAATGCAGCCCACGCAATTGGAGTTGCACGCCGGCGACGACGGAATGGGGCATTCCCAGCGGCCCAAAAAATAATTGCGTGCGGCTGGACACTCGTATTTCTCGGCACAGGTGTGGGCCAGGTGCTGCACGATCCGGTTGTGGGGATAGACGTCCGTCAGGGTTTTAATCCCACTTTCCACCAAATCTTCGTTGTAACCGGCCGCTTCCTGCCGGATGTCGCGCTCAATGCGTCGCGCCGGAACGTAAAAACCATCGTTGTAAAAGCCTGCTGCCGTGTAGCAGAAAAGCGGCAATGTCGGAGCGTCGGGGCCGGTTTCAAAGGCGGCGAGATAGAAACCGGTGTGCGCCGGCGGGATAAACGCCGCCACGGCCCAGCCTTTTTCGCAAAGTCGCATTTCGCCCGTCCTCACGTCAATGCCAATGCCGCGCCGACCGGGCAGTTCATACAGATTGCCCCCGTCGGGCAACGGAATCCACGCTTCTTCCTCTACCGGAATGGCATCCCAGCCGGTGCGCCCCACCACGTAGAGCGAGGTGTCTTCAAAAATATTTCCCTTCCCGTCGGAGTACAATAGGTACGGCTGCATAGAGCGCAAAAATAACGCGAAGCGTTATTTTTGGTTGGAGCCTTCGGCGTTGGAAAATGTTGGAAGCCATTCTGGCTGCTGGAGCCTTCGGCGTTGGGAAAGGATAAGGCTTTGAACCTGTAAGTAAGGCACTTAAAACATAGCGTTATCCAACGTTCCGCCTTGGCGGAACTCCAACGCCACAAAGTGGCTCCAACGCCAATGGCTCCAACCCTATCCAACAACTTCTTCCCAATCCGTTCCCTCAAACGTACCCGAACTCATCAGCAAAAGGCAAACCGGTTCGGTGGATTCCGCGACCAAAGCTTTTACCCGGTTTTGCAACGCATTGACCTCGTCAAAAACTTCCAAATCGGCCCGGCCAAAGCCTTCGTGAACCACTTCTTTTTGGAGCGGAGCAAGGCGTTTGAGGCGCAGCGCGTGCGCACTGAAATACACTAACGCTTCGTCAGCCGCCTGCATGCTGTCGGCGTACTGGGCGAGAAAATCTTTGTTGAGACTGCTGTAGGTATGGAGTTCAAACAGCGCAATCAGTTTGCGGTTCGGGTACGCCTCGCGAACGGCGTCCAGTGTGGCTTTCAGCTTGGAGGGCGCGTGGGCAAAATCCCGGAAAGAAACCACTTTTTCGGTGGAAAATGCCTTTTCCAAACGCTTGGCGGCCCCGCTAAAATCGGCAATGGCGTGGTAAAAGGTATCGGCATCCACGCCCAGCGCGGCACAGATTTCCTTTGCGCCCATTAAGTTCAGGAGGTTGTGGCTGCCAAAAACCGAAAGCGGAATTTCCGCGCCGTCTTTGGTTTGCAAAAAGGCAATGCCGTCTTCGTAGCGGTACTCCGGCATGTAGTACGGAATGCAGTTCAAATGGTCGCCGTAAGCTTCAATTGCCCGAATCACTTCCCCGTCCTCGGCGTTGTACACCAGCGTAGCGCCGGGTTGCAGCATCTGGAGGTAGGTCGTAAACTGCGAAAAATAATTGTCGTACGTCGGGAAAACGTTGATATGGTCCCATGCAATGCCGGAAAGCAGGGTGATTTGCGGGTGGTAGAAAAAGATTTTCGGGCGTTTCTCCAGCGCACTCGCCGGGTATTCGTCGCCTTCCAGAATCAACAGCGGGGCGTCGGAAAGCTGCACCGAGTTGTCAAACCCTTCCAATCGCGCGCCCACCAGGTAATCAAACTCTTTTCCAGCCTTGCGCAACACGTGCATCACCATGCTCGTAATGGTGGTTTTGCCGTGCGACCCGGCAATGGCGACGCGCGTCTTTTCTTTGGATGCCTGGTAGATAAATTCCGGAAACGAATAGATAGAAAGGCCCAATTCCTGCGCCCGCAGCAACTCCGGATTGTCTTCTTTGGCGTGCATCCCCAAGACCACCGCGTCTATATCAGCGGTCAGTTTTTCCGGAAACCAGCCGTAGGATTCGGGCAGCAGACCGGCTTCCCGCAGCACCGTTTGGGCCGGGTCGTGAATGGCATCGTCGGAGCCGGTGACGTGTGCGCCGCCTCTTTGAAGTGCCAGCGCCAGCTGGTGCATAATCGCGCCGCCAATGGCAATAAAATGAACCCGTTTCATTATTTTTGCAGGAAACCTTTTATCCGAATCCGGCGCAAAAGTACTCTTTGCCCCGCTTTACCAATCCAACTATGCGCCCCTTTCCCACCCTTCGTCGCTTTGCCCTTGTGCTGATTACGGCTGCCACGTGTAGCATACTGGCCGCTTCCTGCGCCGCTTCCGGTCCTAAATATGGTTGCCCGGGTGCAGTAAACCAAGCCAGCCGCTACGCGAATCATTAAAGAAATTTCAGGACCCGTTTAGGGTCCTTTTTTATAAAGAATGCCGGAAATTTCCGGAAAATCTTCTCTTAAAAGAATAAAATCAAACACCCGTCAGGTTTGGAAAACCTGACGGGTGTTTGATTTGAAAATTTCCGGAAACAGCCTACATAAAGCTGTAACCGATGTGAATCTGAAAACCGCTTTGCTTCCAGCTGTCAGCCACTTGCTGGGCATTATTGACGCCGGAAAGGCCAAAAATATAGCGCACGCCGGCCTGCAATTTAAACGGCAGAATGGCCTGTGCACCGACAACGCCGTCCACGCTCGCTGTTTTAAAGAAATCGTCCGGGTTTTTCAGCAGGTTGTCCTTATCGGAGGCACTCAGCGTAGCCGTAAACTGTGGCCCGGCCTGCAACCAAAGCGGCCCGGCTACCTTTAGCTGAAACAATACCGGAACGGAAAGCTGGTTGAGCCGGAAGCTGCCGCCTTTCACGGAATCCACCGCATTTTTATAGTTGGCCACGGCGAAATCTTTGGTCGTTTTGCCAATGGTGTAAGTAGATTGGGTGAAGAAAGCTTCTGCCTGAACACCCATGCGGAGTGCCCGGAAACCTACAAAACCACCGCCGAGAATGTTGGCCTTGTAGCCATCGTCCCAGGATTCGCCGTTGAGTTTGGAAAGGTTGGCACCCAGTTTCAGGCCCACATCAATGTTTTGTGCGTGAGCGGTGCCGGCTACGGAAAGCGCAGCTACGAGGGAAAGGAAAACTTTTTTCATGGTCGCAAAGTAAAAGAAGAGTTTCTGGAAATTTATAAATCGCCCGTTTCTAAAATCAAAAAGGCGTCGCCGAACGGCCGGGTGTGGTCATAAAGGGCTTGCAGAAAAGCAGGGCCGAGGCTGGGATAAAAATCTAAAAACGTCAGTCGCCGCTCTTGCAAACCTTTGTCTAACGAAAGCCTTTTTTGAAGATTTAGCACCCGGTCATACCACACGTCGTGGCGGCGCTTTTCAGCCCGGAAAATCTTTTTCTCCATTCCGGAAATCACCCGATCGATTTCTTTTTGGCGCGCCGCGCCATAGGCTTCCAGGGTGGGGTCTAATTGCGTTGCTTTCTGGAAAACCGGTTGCAACTGCTTGGCAATGGCGTCGCGAACGGCTTCGGGATTCCAATCGGTCACGGCGTGCGTACGAGTGTATTCTTTTAATAAATCCTCCGGATTCTCAAAAAGCTGTGCTTCGGTCAAGCCGGTTTTCTCCATCAGTCCACGGCCTTTCCCATCGATCCATTGCACCGATTGCCGCAATACAATTACCGGAAACGGCACGCCGTAGTGCTCAAAAAGCGGCTTCAGTTGCATCCAGTAGGCCACCTCCGCCCCGCCGCCGATAAAGGCCACATCCGGCAAAATGGTTTCCTGAAACAAGCCACGCAACACGACGTTTGGAGAGAATTTTTGGGGAAATTTGGCCAATAATTGACGCAATTCCGCTTCCGTCCAGCGCAGGTCGGTTCCGGTAACCACCCAGCTGTTGCCGTCTTTTTCAATACGCTGCCGGATGCCGTTATCTAAATAAAAAAGATTGACCGGCCGGGGAAATGCCTGAACCGGATATTTTTCGCCCAGCGCCTCGCTTTGTGCCGTTACGAGCTCAAAAGGCTTGTGATGAAAAAGATCTTCTTCAAAAACGGCGGTCATTTTTTCTTTAAAAAAAGCACTGTCGCCGTCCACCACCACCACGCCAAAATCGCCCAAAAGGCTGTTCACCAACCGACGCGTGGCTTCGGCAATGGTGCGGCCTTTGGCGTAGGCATCCTGCAACATTTCGATTAGCCGCTCGGTGGCCTCGCCCGGCGGGCCAATGCGGCTCAGCACTTCTTTTAAAAGAGGTTGCAGCGCGTCGGTTTTCATACGGCCTACTGCGCCGGTTTGCCCGCCACCATCCCACTGAAACGCTTTTTCACCCAGCCGGAAATGCCCCAGCTCTTCCAAATCATTGTCCTCGCTGCCAATGTAGAATACCGGAACAAAGTTGTTTTGGGGAAACTGGGCTTTTAAATCAGCTGCCAGCCGCGCCGTATGGATGATTTTATACACAAAATACAGCGCGCCGGTAAAGAGGGCCGGTTGGTGGGCAGTGCAAATGGTAAAAGTATTTTCAGCGCGCAGCAATTCCAGATTTTGGGCCACTTTTCCTCCAAATTCTGTCCCGGAATACTGCCGTTTCAGCTCCTCATAAAGCCCTTCGCGGTCGGTGGGGAAAGCGCGGCGTGCTTCTATTGCTTTTTCAATTCCGGAAAAATCGGGCAGGTGGGCGATAAAGTTTTTGGAAGCGCCGGCGTCGTGCAGGTAATCCACCACCAATGGCGAAAACCGGTGCGTGGCCGCATGGGGCAGGTAGTGGGCAGAAATCACTGCGGGAAAAAGTTTTTTAAGGAAAACGAGCTGCGGCGAAGGTACGCAGGGCCGGGGGCTGGCATAAATAAGCGCCGACGGTTATCTTTCGGGACCCGTTCCATAAAAAGATGTACCCCGAATCCAACAACCCCATTAAGCAGTGGGCCGAAGACGACCGTCCCCGTGAAAAACTGCAAGCCAAAGGTGCCGCCGCCCTTTCCGACGCCGAGTTGCTGGCCATTCTGATCAACACCGGTACGCCGCGCCGCTCGGCCCTCGACCTGGCGCGCGATGTGCTGGCCCTGGCCGGCGGCAACCTGCACGAGTTGGGTCGACTGGGCCTCAAAGGACTTTGTGGTGTGAAAGGCATTGGCCCGGCAAAAGCCATCACGCTGGCGGCAGCGCTGGAGCTGGGCCGGCGGCGGCAAATCGGCGAAGCGCTGGAACGGCCCGTTTTTAAAAGCAGCGCCGAGACGGCAGAAGTGGTGGTGCCACTCCTGCGCGACCGCGAAACAGAAGCATTTCTGGTGTTGTTCCTCAATCAGGCGCAGCGGCTGGTGCGCCACGAAATCCTGAGCACCGGCGGCATCACCGGCACGGTGGCCGACATCCGCGTGATTCTGCAATCGGCGCTGCTGGCGGGCTGTCCGCGCATCATCATCGCCCACAACCACCCGAGCGGCAACCTGACGCCTTCGGAAGCCGATAAAAAACTAACGCAGCAACTCAAAACGGCGGCATCTTATATGGACATTACGCTGCTGGACCACCTGATTGTGGCGGGAAACCGGTATCTGAGCTTTGCGGATGAAGGGTTGATGTGAGAAGAGACAAAAGAGGGTGGACGAAAGAGGATAGATAAAACATAAAAGAGAATTCTGCAGGAGCGCGCCAAGAGGCGCGTTCTTTTTCGTCATCTTCCGCAGAGACGCCCAATACAGAAGGCAAAAGACGCAACAAAAGCGTTTTGCTACCACACGAAAAACCCCTTCCTCTTCGTTTAACTTAACTTGCGGGGGTTTCCGGAAAAAAGGGCGTTTTACAGGTTGTGAAAGGCCTTTTGTGAAGTTCCGGAAGGCTGTTTGCTATTTTATCATTATGCTTCAGATAGGTTTGTTTGGCGCTGGTCATCTTGGGAAAATCCACCTGCAACAATGGCTGGACATTCCCGGTGTACGCGTGGTTGGTTTTTATGACCCCGATGATGCGCAGGCCGCCACGACCATCGCCGCCTATCAGGTGCCGCGTTATACTGATGCCGAGGCGCTGCTGAAAGCCTGCGATGCCGCCGACATCGTGACCACCACCACGAGTCATTACGAAATGGCGTTGCGGGCAATTGCAGCCGGAAAACATCTTTTTATTGAAAAACCGCTGGCGCAAAACCTCGAAGAAGCCCGGGAAATTGTGCGCCTCGTTGCCGAAAAAGGGCTAAAGTGTCAGGTGGGGCATGTGGAGCGCTACAACCCGGCCCTGCGGGCACTGGGTGATGCAGCCGTGGCCCAGCCCATCTTTATCGAATCGCACCGGCTGGCCCAGTTCAACCCGCGCGGAACCGATGTTTCGGTCATCCACGACCTGATGATTCATGACATCGATATTGTGCTGCACCTGGTGCAAAGTCCGGTAAAATCGGTGAGTGCTTCGGGCGTGGCGGTGGTTTCGCCAACGGTAGATATTGTATCGGCGCGGGTGGAGTTTGAGAATGGTTGCGTAGCCAATCTGACCACCTCTCGGATTTCCTTAAAAAAGATGCGGAAGATGCGTCTTTTCCGGAAAGATGCTTACATCGGCATTGACTTTCTGGACAAAAAAACAGAAGTCATCCGCATGAAAGAGCCGGGTGCGCTGGCAGGCATGCTGGATTTCCCGATTGACCTGCCGGGGGGCGAAAGCCGGATTATCTCGGTGCAGATGCCGGATGTGAAGGCTTCCAACGCCATCCGCGACGAGCTGGCTGATTTTGCCGATGCCATACGCTACGACCTGCCGGTGCGCGTGCCGGCCACCGACGGACTGGCGGCGATGGAAGTCGCGTATCAGGTGCTGGAGCAGGTGGAGGCCCATCTGGCACAGCAAACCCTTTTGTCTTAAAAAAGAAAGAAATTTTTTGAACCGATTTTCCCTGATGTCTTTTCGTTTTTCGCTCTTTGCCACCGCGCTGCTCCTGACCCTCTGGAGCACGACGGGTTGCAATATCATCAATCCGGCAGAGGAAATTCCGACGTATCTGCAAATCGATTCGTTTCAGTTTGAAAACAACCGTACTGACAATACTGGCGGAACCACCCATAAAATCCGGTCGGTTTTTGTGGTGTATAACGGCAAAAATATTGGTGGATTCGACCTGCCGGCAAAGGTTCCGGTGTTGGCTTCCGGCACGGGCGAATTGTTTGTCTTCCCGGCGGTGGATAATAGTGGCCTGTTTGGCTACCAACTGCAATATGCGCACTACACGGCCTATAAGACAACGCTGACAGCCGATCCCGGAAAAACGATTTCCATTCTGCCCAAAACCGGCTACACCGAAGCTTCCAGGTTCTATTATGTGGAAGATTTTGAGAACAGCAACGATTTTGTTTCGTTGAGCGGTGCGCCGGTGGCCAGCACCACCGATCCGGCAGAAGTGCTTGACGGCAGCCGTTCCGGAAAATTTTCGGTGGATTCTGCCGGCCGGACCACCACCGTTACCACCAACCGGAAATTTGTGTTTGTCAATACCAACAGCGAGCCGGTGCTGGAGCTGGATTATAAAAGCACGGCGCTCCTCCGGATCGGAATTTATGCCGAGAATTTTACGCAGCCCAATTATTTCCTGACCCTTTATCCAAGTCCGGAGGCCAATAAGGTATATATCCCGCTGGGGCAGGCGATTGCCGGGCTGGGGGGCGGCGCGGCCAATTTTCACCTGGCCTTTCAGGTCTTCAACACCGATGGTGCTTCTGGCAGCTATGTCATTGTGGACGACGTAAAAGTGGTTTTGTTTTAAACGTTTTGGGGGCGGGTCATGCCAACGATACAGCAGAAAAACAAGGCGATTCGCGGCTGGATGCTGGCCGACTACACAGCTGCGGCGCTTGCGTGGCTGTTGGTATTTGCCTACCGGTATGATGCGCTCGGCAAATCCGGTTTCTGGGAAGCCTGGAAGCTGCTTTTGCCCCGCGACTGGCTTCTGGGCCTGCTGCTCATTCCGGTACTCTGGCTGGCCTGGTACACCCTGTGCGGTACCTATTTCGACCCGTATCGTAAGTCGCGGCTGCATGAGGTATACCGCACCCTTATCAGCTGTGTTTTGGGAGTGGTGCTGGTCTCGCTGCTCATCTTTGCCGACGATGCCGACAACTATCACTACTTTATCGGCAGTACGGGGCGCTATCTGCTGGTGCATACCTCGCTGACCTTGTTGCTGCGCCTGCTGGTGATGTACCGGGCAAAACGCGCACTGGTGCGGGGACGGGTAGGTTTCAACACGCTGATCGTCGGTGGCAACAGTGAAGCCATTCACCTGTACCGGCAGATCACGGAAAGTCCGGTGGTACTGGGCAATCTGTTTCAGGGCTTTGTATACTCCGGAAAAGAGAAAGGCAATGGCATGAGCGCTTATCTGCCACAGCTGGGCAGCATAGAGGAACTCGAAAGCATCATTGATGTGCACGGCATTGAAGAAGTGCTCATTGCGGTAGATTCTGCCGAGCACCACCTCATCGATGACCTGCTGACGCGCCTGTCCAACAAGCCCGTCACGGTGCGAATGCTTCCCGACCTGCACGCCATTCTTTCCGGCTTTGTGAAAACAAGCAATGTTTATGACGCCGTCCTGATCAGCATTGAGCCCAACCTGATGCCCGACTGGCAGCGGGTGTGCAAGCGGGTGATTGATATTTCGGTATCGGCACTGGCCATTGGCGCGCTCAGCCCGTTTTTGATTTTCTCGGCGCTGAAGGTGCGCTTGTCCTCACCCGGACCGGTCTTTTACCGGCAGCAGCGCATCGGACTGCGGGGTGAGCCGTTTTATATCTACAAGTTCCGGTCTATGTATGTAGATGCGGAAGTCTGCGGCCCGGCTTTGAGCAAAAAAGATGACCCGCGCATTACGCCCTGGGGCCGTATCATGCGCAAATGGCGCATTGATGAGCTCCCGCAGTTTTTCAATATCCTCAAAGGCGACATGAGCCTGGTAGGGCCGCGTCCGGAACGGCAGCATTTTATTGACATGATTACCCGTACGCATCCGCACTACCGGTATCTGCACAAAGTGAAACCGGGCCTGACGTCGTGGGGAATGGTGCAGTTTGGCTATGCCGAAAACGTCGGCGAGATGATTCAGCGGATGCGCTACGACCTGCTTTATATCGAAAACTGCTCTCTGGCGCTCGACATCAAAATCATGCTCTACACCTTCCGGGTGCTGTTTCAGGGGAGAGGGAAGTAAAGGAATCAGGGGGTTTAGATATTAGGGGTTAGGGAAAATTATCCCGTTGTTTCCACCCCTGTCTCTACAGGATCATTTCTAAAAGAAATACAGCAGTTTCAATCCAACTGCCTTTTCACTACGTCCCTCATTCCTGAATCCTTACAGGTATCCGAGCATTTCCTCCAGCCACTTCCGCTCATTGCTCAGGCGGGGCACTTTATGCTGGCCGCCCAGCTTGCCCCGGTCTTTAAGCCAGCGGTTAAAGCCGCCTTGTGGCATTTGGTGCACGATCGGCGGACGCAGCGCGATGTTTTTATGGCGCTTCGCTTCATAGTCCGAATTGATGCGTTGCAGGGCTTCATCCATCTCCCGGGCAAATTCCTCGAGGGAGCCCGGGAGTTTTTCAAACTCGATAATCCATTCATGTGCACCGTTGCTGTCGCCGGTCATATACACCGGTGCGGCGCTGTAATCCACTACGATGGCACCCGTACGCTCACAGGCTTCGTTGATCGCAGCGTCTGAATTGTCCACAATCACTTCCTCACCAAAGGCGTTGATAAAAGACTTCACCCGGCCGGTCACCTTGATCCGGTAGGGCGCGAGCGAGGTAAACTGTACCGTATCGCCCACGGCATAGCGCCACAAGCCGCCGTTGGTTGAGATAATAAGCGCATAATTTTTACCAATTTCCACTTCCTGCAACGACAGGGTAGGAGCATCTTCCTGACCCCAGTTTTCCATTGGCATAAACTCGTAGTAGATGCCGTGGTTGAGGAAAAGCAACATGCCTTCCTCCAACAGACTGTCCTGCGCAGCGAAAAAGCCTTCCGAAGCGTTGTAGGTTTCCAGGTAATGCATGGCCGGCGATGGAATCAGCTCCCGGAACTGCTGCCGATAGGGCTTGAAAGAGACGCCGCCGTGGATATACAGCTCCAGATTAGGCCAGATGTCGTGGGGATTGTCGGTACCGGCGATTTGCAGCACGCGTTTCAGCAACACAACCGTCCAGGTGGGCACGCCGGCAATAAACGTAACGTTTTCGCGCATGGTGGCCTCCGCCATCGCTTCAATCTTGGCTTCCCACTCCTCCATCAGGGCCACTGACAGGTCGGGCGTGCGCACCATTTGCCCGATGCGGGGCATGTTTTCCAGCATCACTGCCGAGAGGTCTCCATAAAACGAATCGGCCGCAAACTGATTGACCTGGTGCGAGCCGCCGAGCACGAGGCATTTGCCACCCATAATGCCCGATTCCGGAAATTGCCGCAGGTAGAGCGTAATCACGTCTTTACCGCTTTTGTAGTGATTGTCTTCGAGTGATTCTTTGGAAATGGGAATAAACTTCGATTTGTCGGATGTGGTGCCCGAACTTTTGGCAAACCAGTTGATCTCGGAAGGCCACAACACGTTTTGCTCGCCGTTCATAATGCGACTGATCCAGGGCTTCAGGGTATCATAGTCGTTGATCGGCACGGCTTTCCGGAAATCGGCCACGTGGTTGAGGCTCTCAAAATCGTGGGCTTTGCCAAAGTCGGTAAACTGCGCCGAGCCAATCAGATCGTTAAAAACCTGGCGTTGGGTGTCGATCGGGTTGAGCACGAAATTGTCGATCGCCGAGGTTCGCAGCCGGAAAATTCCTTTTAAAGCCGGGGAGAGAATGCTCATAGAGGTTGGGGAAGGTTAGACGCCCAGGCGGAGGGGAGGCGCTGCGTTTGTGAAGACACCGGCGCTTTTACAGCTGTGCGTTGGATAATTTTAGAGCCTTTCAGGCATTAAAAGAAGGCTTCCGGGAGGGTTCAGGTTAGGGATTGAGTGGATCAAATTTCCGGAAATTATTGCAGTCAAAAGCACGCCACCCAACCCGAAATTTTTGAGTTTGTTGCTGCGGACCCTCTTTTCCCTTTCTCCACCGTCTTCTTTTCGGCGGGATAAGGCCTGAATAATTTGGGAAAAACGGCCCCGGATGGCAGGCGAAGCCGTCTGTTAGCCTTCTGCAGGGCGTATGCAACAGGCCCTGCAATTCAGATTCCGCAAATCCCTGGATCGTAACGCCCTAAATATTCAGCACCTTGCGCTTCAGCTCAAACTGCTGACCGAGATATACTTTGCGCACCTGCTCGTCGGAGGCCAGGTCTTCGGCGGTGCCGGCCTTGAGGATTTTTCCTTCAAACAGCAGATAGGCGCGGTCGGTGATGGAAAGGGTTTCCTGCACGTTGTGGTCGGTGATCAGGATGCCGATGTTTTTGAACTTCAGACGGGCTACGATAATCTGGATATCTTCTACCGCAATCGGGTCGATGCCGGCAAAAGGCTCGTCGAGCAGAATAAACTTCGGGTCTACCGACAAAGCGCGGGCAATCTCGGTGCGCCGCCGTTCGCCGCCGCTCAGAACGTCGCCGTTGCTTTTGCGCACATGCGTCAGCCGGAATTCCTCGAGCAGCGCGTCCCGCTTTTTGAGCTGCTCGGCCCGGGTGAGTTTGGTCATTTCCAACACGGCACCAATATTGTCTTCTACGCTTAATTTCCGGAAAACAGAGGCCTCCTGCGGCAGATATCCAATGCCGAGCTGGGCGCGCTTGTACATCGGGAGCTTGGTGATGTCCAGTCCGTCAAGAAACACCCGGCCTTCGTCGGGCTTCACCAGGCCAACGACCTGATAGAAAGAAGTGGTTTTGCCGGCGCCGTTGGGTCCGAGCAGGCCCACAATCTCGCCCTGCGACACCTCAAAGGACACCTGATTGACGACGGTGCGCTTGCCATAGCGCTTCACCAGGTTTTCGGTATGGATTCTCACGCTGTAAAAATAGGGCAGCCCGCAGGCGGACGTACCTTCGCAGCCGTTAAAATGCTTTTTCCGGCCTCCGGAGCCTTTTAAAACCCGCTTTTCCTTTCCCTTTTGCTGCCATGCAACGACTGCTTTTTCTTTTTCTGTCTGTAATTGTTTTCGCTTCCTGCCGCAATATGCGGGTGCATGAAGAAACCGCCTGGGCGAAGATTTATGAAGTGCCCGGCATTCAGCATCCGGCTTTCATCCTGCGCAACCACAATCATGAGACCGTTCATTTTGTGAACCAGGAAGAATGCCTGCGCCGCACCCTGCCGGCCTCCACGTTTAAGATTTTCAACAGCCTGATTGCCCTCGAAACCGGCATTGCGCCCAATGATGATCTGCTGATTCCCTGGGATGGAGTGAATCGCGAAGTGCCGGGCTGGAACCGGGACCTGACCCTGCGGCAGGCTTTTCAGGCCTCGGCGGTGTGGTATTTTCAGGAGCTGGCGCGCCGCATCGGTCAGCCAACGCTGCAACGCTACCTTGACACGGCCAACTACGGCAACAAAACCATTTCGGTGGTGGATTCTTTCTGGCTCGACGGTTCTTTGCAGATCTCCCCGGATGAGCAGGTAGGCCTGATGCGCCGCCTGTATTTCAACGATCTGCCTTTTGCCGAGCGCTCGCAGCGCATTGTCAAAAGCATGATGCTACAGGAAGACTCCGGACACTACAAGCTGTATTACAAGACAGGCTGGGGCCGCGAAGATGACCAAACGGATGCCCTGTGGGTGGTTGGATTTGTAGAGCGCATCGAGAAAGTAAAGGAAATGGAAGGCTCTATGAACAACAGCGATATCCGCGCCTATCCGTATTTCTTTGCCCAGCGCTTTGGCGTGGCACGCGGCGACAAAAGCCGCGACTGGGCAGCCGTTCGGATTGAACTGCTTAAGAAAGTCCTGCACGAAGCCGGCGCACTCTAAAAAAGCCGGGCGACAACGGTTTTATGCTGTTGTGGGGCCGCCTACCCATTGCCGGGTGATTTCTTCGAACGAAACCGTAACCTGAAGCAGCTCGCTCAGCCGCTCAATGACGCGCTCCACAACCGCGTCGGGGCAGGAAGCGCCGGCCGTGACGAGCACTTTTACAGGCCGGTGCGCGGGCAGGAAGTGCTCGGTTTGAAGCACCGTTTTGGTGTGCATATTAAAATGCCGGATTAAATCCGGGGAAATCAGACAGCTTTCGTCTTCAATATAATAGGTGGGCAGGCGCTCCTCACAAAGTTCCACCAGGTGGGAGGTGTTGGAAGAATTATAGCCGCCGATGACCAGCGCCAGGTCAGCATCCACTTCCAGCATGGCGTTCACTGCGCCCTGATTGTCGGAAGTGGCGTAGCACAGCGTGTCGCGCGTGTCGGCGAAGCGGCTGGCGAGGGTTTCCGGCGTGAGGCTGTATTTTTCAATCATCACCGACTTCAGGAAATCGGCAATGGCCTGTGTTTCGGTGGCCAGCATGGTGGTTTGGTTCACCACGCCCAGGCGTTGCAGGTCGCGCGCCGGGTTGAAGCCAACGGAGTATTGGCCGGCAAATTCCGTTTCAAAAGTGTCTAAAGGCCGATCGCCCCGAATGTATTCCGCCAGTCGCTCGGCTTCTTTCATATCGTTCACCACCACCGTCGGCGTGTGTTCTTTACTGTGCGAAAACGTGGCGCGGGTTTCTTCGTGGCGCGGCTTGCCGTGCACCACCACCGTGTAGCCTTCCGCCCCGATTTTCTCGGCCCGGTTCCAGACTTTCTCCACAAAAGGACAGG
The DNA here is from genome assembly GCA_023392185.1 of Bacteroidota bacterium. Taxonomy (GTDB): domain Bacteria; phylum Bacteroidota; class Bacteroidia; order Chitinophagales; family Chitinophagaceae; genus UBA1952. The sequence continues at coordinate 5,923 of JAEVZP010000078.1, read as the reverse complement.
TCGTTTCGTAGGCCGATGGTTCAATGCCTTTTTCGCGCAGCAATTTTTCCAGTTCTACCGTGGTTCCAAAAGCCGGCACGATCACTACATCGTCCGGGGTAAGATCGTCCCAGTCGTGAACATGAGCCCCCTTTGTATCCATCAAAAACCGCACGCCGAGCGCTTCCAGATCGGCGTTGACGCCGGGGTTGTGAATCATTTCCGAAAGCAGAAAAATCCGTTTGCCGGGATTTTCGCTCACGGCCCGGAATGCGATTTCAATGGCGTTTTCTACTCCATAGCAAAAGCCGAAATGCCGCGCCAGAATGACCTCCAGCGGCCCCAGGTCCAGGCGGGTAGGCGAGGGGTCTTTTTTCATCTTATCGGCAGCCTTGCGGCGCAGCTTGATGGCCGTCACGAAAGGCGACCGGTATTGCGCTGGAACATTGAACGACTTCATAGCAGGTGCAAAGGTCGGGGATTAATTTTTCAATGACTCTATAGTGTAATGGCTCCATTTCTTAATGGGATTTCCGGAAATCTGATGGCGCGTTCGGCGAAAGCTGCGCTTTCGTCGGAATATGGGGCAGGCTATGCCTGCAACAAAAATGCAGGCACAGCCTGCGGAATAGTTAGACATAGGCAAAGCCTATACCTAACAGCGGCGCTGCTTTTCCGGAAAATGCCACTTTCCCAGGCCGTGCTATCGGACCTGACAGGCATCTGCGGCTTCCATTTCATTCCAGCCTCCACCTGCTAAGTCCCGGAATTTCCGGAAACTAAAACCTTTGATTTTATAATCCCTGTCCCGTAGAGACAAGGCATGCCTTGTCTCTACAAAATCCCAAATCCTAATCCCTAACACCTATTCCATTTTACTCCTCTTCCTCCCCATACTGCGTCGTAACCACGCCGCCGTTGAGACCACGCGTTTCGGTGACGTAGCGGGCGAGGGTGGCGGAAAATCCGTGGGTCGCCCAGATGTTTTCCGCGCCGGTGGCGTCAATCGCGTCCAGAAGGCCGGGCCAGTCGGCGTGGTCTGAGAGGACGAATCCAGCATCGGCGTTGCGGCGGCGCTGCGCGCCGCGCACCTGCATCCAACCGGAGCAAAAACCCACTGCATAGGGCTGCCAGCGCCGCAGCCAAGGCGTGTCGAGCGCCGAGCCGGGACAAAGAATCGCGCCGGCCAGCACGTCTTCCTTCGGGGTGTCTTTGGTGAGCTTGTGGATGTCGGGGAGGTCGGGGCGGAAGGGCTGTACGGCGTGGTGCATGTTCACGGTAGCACCATGAGCGTAGATGGGAATGCCGTATTGGGCCAGTCCGTGAACGATGCGCTGGCTTTTGCCCAGCGTGTAGGCTACCAGCACCGAGGCGCGGCCGCGTTCCCGGTTTTTGAGAATCCAGGCGTGCATCCGCGCCATGATTTCGTCCTGCGTTTCCCATTGGTAGATGGGCAGGCCAAAAGTGCTTTCCGTCACAAAATGATTGCAGCGCACCGGCTCAAAAGGCGTGGAAATGCCGTCGTCGGCGGTTTTATAGTCGCCGCTGATGACCCAGACTTCGCCTTTGTATTCCACCCGCACCTGCGCCGAGCCCACGATGTGGCCCGCCGGGTGGAGGCTCACTTTCACGCCGTTGATGGAGATGGGAAAGTTGTAGGGCAGCGTTTCAATGACGGCTTCGGGGCCGAGGCGGGCTTTTAGAATCAGCTCGCTCTCGGTGTGGGCGAGGTAGCGCTTCATGCCCCAGCGGGCGTGGTCGGAATGACCGTGGGTGAGGATGGCGCGGTCCACGGGCCGGTAGGGGTCGATATAGAAATCGCCCTGCGGGCAGTAAAAGCCGTTTTCAAACACAATAAGGGACATGGGAGCGGGGCGCGTTTTGCTGTTGGAAAAGAAGGGATAAAACATTCGTTCCGGCTTGTGTAATACCGATCTCAGATAGCGGGCTTTTTTTCTTTGACAAACATTCGGTCGCTACGCGACCACCCGGAAAACGGGCCTTTTGAAGCGCTACAAACATTCGGTCGCTACGCGACCGCCAGCATCCGGTTATCCAACTTAAACGCCTATCCAACAGATCAGGGATTGTGAAAGCGGTTCCTTCTTTTCGTACGGGTCTTTTGTCATTCCCGAAGGGAATCTGCGCAGATTCCCTTCGGGAATGACAAAAAAGTACAGTTTTGAAGTCTTCGTGAGCGCCTCTCCTTCGTTTTTCAATTTTAACCCTAAAAGAGCCGCCACACCTACACCACAGGCCCTTAAAACAGCATAAATCCATTAAAAAAGCCCGGCGCTGCCGAACCGGGTACAGATTCGCGGGTCGGGTTCCGGAAATCTCCTTACCTTTTCGCCCTACCGATTGTTTTTTCCGGAAAAAAGACCTTCTCCTTGCCGCTCCCCAACCGTTTTACCCGCCTCCGCATCCTGGTTCAGGTGAATCGGGCCATGCGCCGCAAGGTGGTAGCTTCGGCAGTGCTCCTGGTGGTGGTGTTGCTTTTTCAGTTTGCAATGCCGGGCAACTACAAGCTGGTTCATTTTTACGACTACTACATCTTCAAACCCTGGCAAACGCTTCGCAATCAGGTGCTGGGGCTGCTGCGGTTTTCGGTGGGCGACTGGCTGTATTTGATTGCTTTGATTTCGCTGGTGGTGGCCTTGGGCCGGGCCATTTACTTCGGCATTCGCTTCGCCACGCACCGCTGGTTTCTGGGCAATAATCTGCTCAACACGTTTATCACCGTTACGATTATCTACCTGTTGTTTTTTATTGGCTGGGGTGGAAATTATTACAAGCCGCGGCTCAAAAAGGTATGGGATTTAGAGAAGATAGAAGCGCCGGTGATTACCCAGCTTCAGGAATTTGACAGCTTTCTGGTTTCCCAACTAAACGCCCTGGCGCCGCACTACCGCGAGATGCGGTTTGAGGAAGTGGACAAAGCCGCTGTGGCCGAGTATCAGTGCTGCACCGACAGCCGCACGTCGCTGAAAGGGCTGAATGCGAAGCCGTCGCTTTTCGGGCAGTTGATGCAGTATTTCGGGATTCAGGGGTATTACAATCCGTGGACGGGCGAGGCGCAGGTAAACCAGCATCTGCCGTCGTTTATGTTGCCGTTTGTGACCTGCCACGAGATGGCCCACCAAAGCGGCATTGCCTCGGAGGAAGACGCCAATCTGTTGTCTTATGCCATTTGCACGCGTTCCCCCAATCCGGCGTTCCGCTACAGCGGGTATTTTAATTTATGGCTGTACACGCACGGCATGTTGCGCGAGGAAGATTCGGTGGCTGCCAAAGGTTTTCTGGATGTTCTCAACCCGGTAAGCCGCGCCCACCGCGACACCTTGCGGGCCATCCGGGAGCAATACCGGGGCGAAACAAGCGCCTGGAGCATGGCCTTGTACGACAGCTACCTGCGGCTGCACGACCAGAAGGAAGGCGTCAAAAGCTATAACCGCGTGGCCTTATCGGCGTGGGCGTTTGAAAAGAAGCGGAAGGTTTTTGAGGGCAGGGAGTTGCATGTGCCGTGAGCGCGGTGGGCGGGAGGCCATCAAAAAAGGTTACGCGTTGTCTGACGCTATTGACTTGGTTATTTCCTGTATTTTTTCTTTTAATTCCGGAATATCATGTTGAATAATTTCCCAGACTAAATTGGAATCAATACCAAAATATTCATGGGCAAATACGTTGCGCATCCCGACAATCTGGGCCCATTGCACATCGGAAAAACGAGCCTTTAAGCTTTTGGACAGATGATTGCTCGCTTCGCCTATAATCTCCATTTGCTTGATACAGGCAAAACGCATCATGGAGTTTTGCAGGAAGGCTGGGAGCGTAACACCTGCCACATAATTCTCAATCTCTGTTATAGCGTCACAGATGTGTTGTAACCGGATTTTGTCACCCAACTCACTTCGCATAAATCAAACGTTTTTCGGCCTCCACAAGTGGTTTGATGTATTTGGACATTCCGGTTGAAGAAACCAGATCGACCTTTCGCTTTAAAATCTGCTCCAGATCCAATTTCATCTGGATGAATTGCAGGCCGATTCTTTGACTGTAATCCAGATCCACCAGAATGTCAACGTCACTCTGAGCATCGGCAGCTCCCCGACCGTAAGAGCCAAACAAATAGGCCTTTAAAACCGGGCGGCTTCTAAAGTACTCCTTTAGCGCCTTTATTTTAGAATCTTCTAAAAGCATGATTCAAAAATACAGCATTTAAAAAAGGGGAGCGGTAAGATGGACTTAAAACGCTCAATAAGGGTTGTCCAGCATCCGGAGCTTTCGACGGCCCGCTTCCTGAATTTCCAAAGAAAGTCTTTTGATACGCTCGCCCTGCCAAATCTTTTCGGTGTCTTTGTTCCCAAAAGAAGTAATCATAGTGCAGTTGAGCTTTGCTTACGTTGAAGGTAAGAGTTTTTGGGGTTATAGGTTATTATGCCGGTAACGTACAGGGCTTGGCGCAGGCGGGGTATTTTATGACGTCCAGCCCCGAGCTGAAGCCCAAAAATGATATGGAGTTGAAGATAAATTGTTTTGCTTGGATTTGTTCGTCGAGCCGGAACTATTACTGACCGGTGTTCCCGTTGCTGATGCTGCGTTCAGTCGCCCCCCGCTTGCGCCAAACCCATGTTACAAGCCGTTTTTCGTCAGCCCGAGTTGCTTGCGCATGTCAAGGGTGAAGCTGAATTGTTCCTCTACGGAAATTGCTTTCCGGGAGACTTTATTGACGTCTTTGCCTTCCTTTGTCCAGAGGTAAGGAAAGAAATTGTAAGCCTTGTTACCGTCCAGTTTTGTTACGTCTGCTTTCCAATCCGTCCACCGCAATTCTTTATAAAAGTCGGCAAGGTCGCCGTTGAAACAGAAGTTTAAAAACTCCGTGTACGTCAGCTCAAGCGGCTCCCATTCCAAGTTGTCTGGCGAGAGGTAGTACACTTTACCGGCATCGCTGCCCAAGCCGCCGCCATTGACGGCAAAGAAACCGCCGGCAGCGTCGTCAGCTACCAACAAATAAGCCGGTGCTTCTCCAAACTCTTTAAATGACTTGCCTTTGTTCCAGTCGGGCAATGTTCGGTTAAGCCGGTCGTGTCCCGAACCCAAAATGCGTATCCAGGCGCCGTCAACGAGCAGTCCACCGGACGAGTAAACGATGGCACCCATTGGTGAACGGGTCGTCACCTGCGTTTTGAAAAGGGCGTCTTTTGCTTTTGCTGTGTCAACAGGAAGTACTTCCACTTTGTTCTTTGCTTTACCAATCCACTCTTGAACAAGTGTCCAACCAGGGTCGGTCTTGTTGATTAACTGGTCAAGTGGTCGCATTTTGTTTTGTGCAAATGTCGTCAGCGTCAAAAAGGAAAAGATAAAAGCAGTAGTAAGTTGTCGCATAGAGTTTTTAAAATGGCTTGTAACTCAAAAATAGACGCAACTCCCTTTCTAAATCATAAGTCAATCCACCTCATTTCCGGTGGCTTGACGTAATAGAAGCCGCGTCTATTTCCCAAATGTAAAAAGCACAGGAACATCATTCAATTCTTGCTTCTACTTTTATTTTGAATAAACGAAGCCATTCAAAATAAAAAAACTAAAACTTGCAGCATCACGCCACAAAGTGGCTCCAACGCGCAGCGTCCAACCCGCCAACGGCGGGTCCAACCGCGCAACGCACTACCCTTGGTATTCCCCCCACAACGCCCGCAGGCTATCGGCAATTTCGCCGAGCGTACAGTACGCTTCTACGGCGGCAATCACCGGCGGCATCAGGTTGTGACCACTCCGGGCGGCGTCCTGAATGGCGGTAATCGCGGCTTCGGCTTTTTGGGCGTCGCGGCGGGCGCGCAGAGAAGCCAGTTTTTCGCTTTGCACGGCGCGGATGCTGTCGTCAATTTTGAAAACCGGCGTGTCGTCCGTTTCGTCGGAGGTGAATTTATTGACGCCCACAATGATT
>JAEVZP010000070.1 GCA_023392185.1 Bacteroidota bacterium | reverse complement strand
AACCCGACTGCAAACGGCTATTGACCGCGTGCGGGCTACCGGGAAACCTTTTGCCACTTCGGCCTATCAATACAATGTAGAGCGGAAAGACGGCAGCCGCGCCACCCGCTACTGGAACCTGGACACCCGGCTGGTCACCCTGCCCGGCGCAGATGGCCAGCCGCACGAGATTATTGCCCATACCGCCTTCGACGTCACCGATCAGGTGTTGATTCAGCAGGTGCAAACCCACCTGCTGGAGCACTCGGAGCAGGATAAACTGCGGGTGAGCGAAGAGCGGCAGACGCTGCGCAAGCTGGTGGACAGCGAGCGGGTGGGCGCCCTGACGTTGTCGCCCGTGCGCGACACCGCAGGAAACGTAACCGATTTCCGGTTTCGCACCCTGACCTCCATGTTGCGGGAACAACTTCAGAAGGCAGCCGGGTCGAAGGGAAATGTAGAATACATCAGTGATGTGCTGAGTCATTTCCCCCAAAACGAAGCCTTTGAGAAGTGCTGCAATACCCTTCAAACCGGGAAAACCCACCAACTGCTTTACAACTACTTTACCGGCAGCGGCGACCGCTGGTTGCAGGTAACCATTACGGCTCTTAGCCCCGAGGAACTGCTCATCACGATCATCGATCAGACGGAGATCCGGAAAATGCAGTTGCAACTGGAGCAAACCATTGAAGTGCTGCGGCGCACCAATGCCAACCTCGAAGATTTTGCCTATGCAGCTTCGCATGACCTGCAGGAGCCGTTGCGTAAAATTCAGACGTTTTCGGCTATGCTACATACGCGCTGCGAAAACACCCTCGACGCGCAGTCGCTGGCCCTGCTGGCCCGGATGCAAAGCGCCACCACCCGGATGCGCACCCTGATTGAAGACCTGCTGCAATACAGCCGCCTTTCGCTCAGCAACGAAACCTTCGAAGTGGTGTGCCTGAAGGAACTGATGCAGGAACTGCTTTCCGAAACGGCTGACGAACTAAGCATTTGCGATGCCGATGTGGACTTCAGCGGACTGGAAGCCGTGCACGGGCTGGGCAAGCAACTGCGCATTTTATTTAAAAACCTGCTGGATAACGCCCTTAAATTCTCTCACAAAGAGCGCCCGCTGGCCGTAACGGTCACAGGCCGGCGCGTGGTCGGCGGACCGGAAACGGTGGGCGTCAACGGCAGCAACCCGTCCACGCCATACCTGCGTATTGACTTTGAAGACAACGGCATTGGCTTTGAACCGGAATATTCAGAGCGTGTTTTCCAGATGTTTCAGCGCCTGCACGGCCGCTCCGAGAGCACCGGCACTGGTATGGGACTGGCAATCGCACAGAAAATCGTGACCAATCATAAAGGCGTTATCCGGGCCGTCGGCAAGCCCGGCGAGGGCGCTACTTTCACCTTTTACCTGCCGCTGGTAGAAGACGAGGCCTGCGCATGAATTTCCAGTTTGTAAACGATACCATTGCCGCGCTGGCTACCCCACCGGGCACCGGCGCGCTGGGCGTCATCCGCCTGAGCGGGCCTGATGCGCTTGCCATTGCCGATGCGGTGTTCCGGGGTCGCAAAAAGCTTTCGGCGGTTCGGGGTTATACCGTGCATTTCGGAGAAATTATTTCCCCAAATCATGCAGCCATTTCCGGAAATAACGCCCCTGTGGTGGTTGATGAAGTCCTGGCAACCGTCTTCCGGGCGCCGCGCTCTTTTACCGGCGAAGATGTGGTGGAGTTTTCGGCGCATGGGTCGCCTTTTGTGCTCAGCCAGATTCTGGAGTTGTTGTTGCAACAAGGCGCGCGGTTGGCGGAGGCCGGGGAGTTTTCGCAACGCGCTTTTCTTAACGGCAAGATGGACCTCGCGCAAACCGAAGCCGTCGCCGACCTGATTCACGCCGAGACGGCTGCGCAACAAAAAGCAGCCCTGCATCAGATGCGCGGTGGCTTTTCGGAAGAACTCAACACCCTGCGCGAGGAGCTGATCCGGCTGACGGCGCTGCTGGAACTGGAGCTCGATTTTTCGGATGAAGATGTGGAATTTGCCGACCGCGATGCGCTTTTCCGCATTATTGACACCCTTTTCCGGAAAGGCGAAGCGCTCACCGAATCGTTCCGGCTGGGCAATGTGATTAAAAACGGGGTGCGGGTTGCTATTATCGGCAAGCCGAATGCCGGAAAATCCACCCTGCTCAACGCCTTGCTGCGCGAAGAGCGTGCTATCGTGAGCGACATCGCCGGCACCACCCGCGACGTGATCGAAGAAACCCTGACGATTGACGGCGTTTTGTTTCGACTGATTGATACCGCCGGCATCCGGGAGCATACGACGGATCAGATTGAGCAAATGGGCATCGCACGCAGCCGCGAAAACGCCCAAAAGGCAGACATTATCCTTTGGCTGCACAGCGCCACCGACGCACCGGAGGCAATTGGCTGGCTGGAAGATTTTTCGTCTAAAATCATCCGGGTGGTCAGCAAGGCCGATATTTCCGGAAAAAGTGGCCTGCACGGTAAGGAAATTTACATTTCTGCCAAAACCGGCGTGGGGCTGGAAGCTTTGCAGAAAGCCCTCGTGGCGAAAGCAACCGGTGGCCGGTTGCAGGAAGGTACCGTCGTCACCAATGTGCGGCATCAGCAGGCTTTGGTTCGCATGCTCGAAAACCTGCGCATTGTGCAGGAAGGACTGCAAAGCGGTCTTTCGGGCGATTTGCTTACGATTGACATCCGGCAGGCCTTGTACTGGCTGGGCACCATTACCGGAAAAGTAGAAATTGACCGGGATGTATTAGGTGCCATTTTCAGCCAGTTTTGCATCGGGAAATAGCTTTTGCGGGTTCGCTGTTCCGTAAATAAACTTTAAGACCGGTTTTCAATTCAAAAAGAAAGCGCTTCCATTTCGGAAGCGCTTTCTTTTTGAATTATAGAGGGGCCTAGGAGGCGTCGTCGATTTGCGGATCTTCGGTTTTGTTACCGGATGCTTTAGACTTCTTTTCTTTGCCGCCCTGGGCGATATCGAACAGGATTTTTTCCTGCTCTTTGTCGTAGCGGGCGGTAACCACGCTGCCTTCCTTCACGTTCTGCGCCAGGATTTCCTCAGCCAGCGGGTCTTCGAGGTATTTCTGAATCGCGCGGTGGAGCGGCCGGGCGCCAAACTGCTGATCGTAGCCTTTGTCGGCGAGGAACTCGCGGGCGGTTTCATCGATGGTGAGGTTGAAACCCAAGGTACTGAGGCGTTTCAACACATCGCGCATCACGATGTCAATGATAACATTGATGTTTTCCTGCGTGAGCGAGTTAAAGATAATCACGTCATCGATCCGGTTGAGGAACTCCGGCGCGAAGGTGCGCTTCAGGGCTTTTTCAATCACCCCACGGCTCACTTCTTCCGAAGAAGCGGTCTTGGCGCTCGTGGCAAAACCAACGCCTTCACCGAAGTCTTTCAACTGACGTACGCCGATATTGGACGTCATGATGATGATGGTGTTCTTGAAATCTACTTTCCGGCCCATGCCGTCGGTGAGCTGACCGTCGTCGAGCACCTGCAACAGGATGTTGAAGATATCCGGGTGGGCTTTTTCAATTTCATCCAACAACACTACGCAATACGGCTTGCGGCGCACTTTCTCGGTAAGCTGGCCACCTTCTTCGTACCCTACATAACCCGGAGGCGCGCCGATGAGGCGGCTCACGGAGAACTTCTCCATGTACTCACTCATATCGATGCGAATCAAGGAGTCTTCAGAGTCGAACAACTGGCGGGCCAGCGTGCGGGCCAACTCAGTTTTACCCACGCCGGTCGGGCCGAGGAAAATAAAGGAGCCAATGGGTTTTTTGGGGTCTTTGAGGCCCACGCGGTTCCGCTGAATGGCTTTCACCACTTTATTGATGGCGTCGTCCTGACCTACTACAGAGCCTTTCATGTCTTCGCCCATGCGACGGAGCTTTTGCTGCTCGGCTTCCACCATGCGCATCACCGGAATGCCGGTCATCATGCTCACGACTTCGGCCACGTCTTCTTCCTTGATAGGATAACGCTTGCTTTTGCTTTCTTCCTCCCAGTCGGCCTTTGCTTTTTCCAGCTCTTTGCCGATGCGCACTTCTTTATCACGCAGGGCGGCGGCTTCTTCAAAGCGCTGGCTTTTCACCACCTTATTTTTCTCTTGCTTAATGTCCTCAATCTTTTTCTCCAGATCCAGAACGGCCTGGGGAACGTTGATATTTTTGAGGTGCATCCGCGCACCTACCTCGTCGAGCACATCGATGGCCTTGTCGGGCAGGAGGCGGTCGGTCATGTAGCGATCACTCAGTTTCACGCAGGCTTCAATTGCCGCTTCGTCGTAGGCCACATTATGGAACTCTTCGTATTTCGGGCGGATGTTGTTGAGGATGATAATGGCTTCGTCCACGCTCGGCTGCTCTACCAGCACCTTCTGGAAACGACGGTCGAGTGCGCCGTCCTTTTCGATGTGCATCCGGTATTCGTCCAGCGTAGAAGCGCCGATGCATTGCAGCTCGCCGCGCGCCAGGGCCGGCTTAAAGATGTTGGAAGCATCCAGTGAACCGCTGGCACCGCCCGCGCCCACGATGGTGTGAATCTCGTCGATAAACAGAATCACGTCGCGGTTTTTCTCCAGCTCGCCCATAATGGCTTTCATACGCTCTTCAAACTGACCGCGGTATTTGGTGCCGGCTACCAGCGCAGCAAGGTCAAGGGAAATCACGCGCTTGTCGAACAGCACGCGGCTCACTTTGCGTTGCACGATGCGCAGCGCAAGGCCTTCCACGATAGCGGTTTTACCCACGCCTGGCTCGCCGATCAGAATCGGGTTGTTCTTTTTCCGCCGGCTGAGAATCTGACTTACGCGCTCGATTTCTTCTTCGCGGCCCACGATCGGGTCGAGGGTACCTTGCTCGGCCATCTTGGTGATGTCGCGGCCAAAGTTGTCGAGCACCGGCGTTTTGCTTTTCGCATTGCCGGCCTGCTGCTTGCGCTGCTGGGCAGAGGAGCGGCGATCGTCGTCGTCGTCATACTCTTCGCCCGGGTCGGAGCCATAGTCGGAAGAAGGCTGTTCGCCCTGCAGGATGGCCAGGTCGTTGCGGAAACGGTCGTAGTCTACCTGATACTGCGCCAGGATCTGGGTAGCCACGTTTTCTTTGTTTTTGAGAATAGAAAGCATCAGGTGTTCGGTTTCGATCACGGCGCTGCGAAGGGTTTTGGCCTCCAGCACCGTGATGCGCAACACCCGCTCGGCCTGCCGGGTGAGCGGCAGGGTGTTGGGGTTGGCCGGGGCACGGGCTGCCCGGTCTTTGATGGCCGTCTCCAGTTCATGGCGCAAGTCCAGCAGATCAATATCCATGCCCTGCAATACGCGGATGACCAGTCCCTCGCTATCGTGCAGCAAACCGAGCATCAGATGTTCGGTGCCAATAAAGTCGTTGCCGAGCCGCAGGGCTTCTTCGCGGCTGTAGGTGATGACTTCTTTTACTTTCGATGAGAAATTAGAATCCATTTTGGGAAGTTCCTTGTTTTTTAGGTAAAAACACGTTTCTTTAAAAACAAAACGCAGCTATTTAAGTTTTCCACAAGACCCGTGGCGCCTGCATGAGAGGCAAGGTCCGGATTTTTAAAGAAAAATACGTTCTTCTTCTAAAGACGATTTATTGACCATGAGGTTCAAAATTGATACCAACCCTTCCTATACCCGCATTTTGCCAGAAGACGGAGCGATAAGTGCCAGTATGGCGGCTTTGCTTACCCAAAAATGCACCCAAATCCAGAGCGACGGACCCCAGAATCTGATTGTGGATTTTTCGCAGTTCCCCGATGAAGCCGCACCTGATGCCGAAGCTTTGTTTGCAGCGCTTGCCCAGCTTCATGAGTTGCAATACGAGGCGGGAAGCTCCCTGGTTTTTACGGGTTTTCACCCGCTGTTGCTCGCGCAGGTCAAAGCGGCAGAACTGCACCATATTCTTAACATCACGCCCACGCTTATCGAAGCCATTGATATGGTGAACATGGAAATCCTGGAGCGCGACCTTTTCAACGAAGCACTTTGAAGCTCACTATACTCGGCAACAACTCGGCGCTGCCGGCCCACGACCGCCATCCGACGGCGCAGTTCCTCAGCCTGAATGCCACCGATATTTTGCTGGACTGTGGCGAAGGCACCCAGATGCAGATGACACGCTATGGGCTGAAATGGCGGCGGCTGTCGCATGTTTTCATTTCGCACCTCCACGGCGACCACTATCTCGGATTGCCCGGCCTGCTCAATTCGATGAGTCTATTGGGCCGGGCCGCCCCCCTGACCGTGTGTGGCCCGGCGGTGCTGGGGCAGCTGCTCGAGCTGTTGAAAAACATTTCCGGCGGCCACCCTTATGGTTATGAAGTGCGCTTTCATCCCATTGCGCCGGCGGGCGAATTGCTGGCAGACACCCCGGAGTTTTCGGTAGCGGCCTTCCCGGTAGAGCACCGGATTGAAACTTATGGATTTGTAGTAACCGAGAAGTCGAAAGGCCGTAAACTGTTGGCAGATAAAGCCGCGGCTGCGGGCGTTCCGGTAGCTTTCTACAACCGCCTCAAAGCCGGCGAAGATTTTATACAGGAAGACGGGACGGTTATTTCCGGAAAATCGCTCACGGAAGACGGCCCGCCGTCGAAGCGCTATGCCTATTGTGCCGATACGCGCTATACCGAATCGTACCTGGAAAGCATCCGGGACGCGGATGTGATCTATCACGAAAGCACCTACCTTGAAGAAGATGCCGAGAAAGCAATGCTGCGCTATCACAGCACTGCCCGGCAAGCCGCAACGCTGGCCCATAAAGCCGGTGCAAAAAAGCTCTTACTCGGCCACTACTCCTCTCGCTACGCCGATCTGAATCCTTTTGTGGCGGAAGCAGCCGATATTTTTCCGGAAACCAGCGCCACGGTAGAAGGCGAAAGCTATGAGATCTGAAAGGAGTTAGGGATCAGGAGTTGGTGAGAAGCATATAGGCCCGCAGTAAAGTGGGTTTCGGAGTGCTTTTGGCTCTTGGCAGCGGGACTGACAGGGTTCCCTGCCGGTTTTCCGGTGATGGTGCTGTTGTGGATGGATCTGGAGAAGAAAACTTTTTCTCAGAAATCATCCGCCCGGAACGTTCTTGATTGCATAGCAGTTTCGGTGCTGTTTGGGTCTCTTCTTTGTTTGCTTTTAAAGAAAGGGGTGGCTTGACGCGCCCAGGATGATGAAAAAGCTACTGCGTAAAGAGAGACAGAAGGAGTGCCGGGCTCTGTAATGCATTCGCTATCAACCGATAAACGAAAGCCTCCGGGGCGGTTACAAATACCATCTTCCGGGTATTTTAAAAGGAATGCTTCTGCCGGTTTTTTGTAGGCTACGGAAAGCTTCTTATTTTTCTATCCACCCTTTAAACTCCTTTACATATGAAACGCCTGCTGATACCCGACGCTACAATCGTCTTCATATTGTTTGTCCTGCTGACTGGATGTGTAAAAGATAAGGATTCCGAACCGACTGAGGTTACCGGGTCGGCCTATTTTTATCTTGGGGAAGATTGTGGCGGGCCGGTTACCATTTCCCTTGACGGCACCAGCCGAACCATCAATAGCTACCTTATTTCCGGCACCCCCTCCTGTGGCGGTACAGCGGGTGTTACTTTTAAAACGCTCGATCCGGGCACCTATACTTATCAGGGCACCAACACGAGCGGAAAATCCTGGAGTGGATCCGTTACCATATGAGCCGGTCAGTGCAATATCACATTGTTGAATTGCAATGGTAACACGCATAATAGTGGTAGCGGCGGAGGCGGATCGGGTACCGGCAACGCTATTTTTTGGTCTGCTGCTGATTTTGGCTGTGGCTCTGTTACAGTTATCTGCGGCGGCCAGCAAAGCACTATTACCAATTACTCACCCTCTGGTGCGCCACCCGATTGCGGCACCGCTGGCTTTGCCAACTTTACACTTGCACCTGGCGACTATGCTTTCTCGGCCTCCTGTAGCGGCGGCAAGACATGGAATGGCACCGTCCGAATCAGCAGTGGCGGATGCAGCCCCATCCAACTTACATCATCCGGAAACGGCAACGGAGGTGGGAGCGGCAGTGGCGGGACCCAAAGCTGCAATTGGAATGCTGCAACAAATGTGATCAGTATGATTGCCAAGCGAGGTTCTCGTTGCGGCAACCCGGCCAGTATTGAAGTAACTGTCCGGAATAACTCTAACAAACGCCTGAAAATTTTTGCCTGTCTCCAAAAAACTGACGGCACCTGGTATTCGGAGGCAGACGGATCCTTTAACAGCGGCATTGCACCGGGTGGAACGGTGAGCTTCTGGAACTGTAGCGGCACGGGTACTTATAAGATTGGTGCGATGCCGCTCGACGATTTCATTGCCAATAATTGCCCATCAACCGGCCCTTGTAACTAGTGCTGCCGCTTGGCTTTTTCCGGAAAATCCACCCCTTAAACCACCGCCTCCACCCGCACCCTTCGCGCATTTGCCTTCGCCACCGTCCGCTTATTCGCCACCCAAAAAATAATCGGAAACACCAGCAGTGTTAGCACCGTCG
>JAEVZP010000067.1 GCA_023392185.1 Bacteroidota bacterium | reverse complement strand
ACAAAAGTCGCTGTCCGAAACAACCGCTTCAGGGTTTAGGAGACCGCTTCTTGTCAGAGCACGGCTTAAAAGGAATGTTTTTTTTCCGGAAAACCGGGCTGCATTTCCGGAAAATGGGGCCTGTTCTATAATCGTTGAAGACCCGCCTGTTGTGCCGGTAGCCTTAGTCAATCAATTGTAGGGTCTCTATTCTGTCAAAATGCTTTCTGTTCAGGGTCGCCAAAGAAAGGCTGTAGGCAACTGCTGTAGCTGCAATAAACAGGTCAGCCATGTCAATTTGCTTTCTCTTCTTTTTCAATTGCCGCTTTTCTCAAAGCTATAAAAAGACCCGGACGCACACTGCGTCCGGGTCTTTTTATAAACAGATTTTTTTCTGAAAAAGCTTATCCGATCGAAACCAGTTCGAGGTCGAAGTTGAGGTCTTTGCCGGCGAGGGGATGGTTGCCGTCGAGCACCACAGAATCTTCTTTTACTTCCTTCACGGTTACCGGAAATACGTTGCCCTGATCATCGCTCAGGTGCATGGCCGTGCCCACTTCGGGCTGCACATCGGCCGGAAACTGCGATTTCGGGAACTCAATAAACATCTGGTCGCTCGGCTGGCCATAGGCTTCGTCGGCGGGAATGTGAACGCTTTTCTTTTCGCCCACGGTCATGCCCACAACGGCATTATCGAAACCGGGAATTACCTGACCGCTGCCGGCGGTAAACTCCAGCGGCTCGCGCTCGCTGCTGCTGTCGAAAATAGTGCCGTCGGATAGGGTGCCGTGATAATGGATGCGAACCGTGTCGCCGGATTTTACTTGTTGCATAATTGGGAGTCTTCGGGGCAGGAAAATTGGGCTGCCCGCGCTGCAATGTACGCGCCACGGCCTATTTTGCCCTCCAAAATCTTTGATAAAGCCTTTTTTATGAAAAAAATCTTTGGTGCTTTCTTCTTGTTGTGGGCGCTGTCTATGGGTCCGGCCGCCTTTGCCATCCAGACCGGCGCAGAGCAGCTCAACAGCTATCTTCCCCTGCTGCAGGGCAAGCGGGTGGCGCTGCTCATCAACCAAACTTCGCGCGTGGGCAGCGAAAATCTGCTGGACGTACTCCGCAAAAACGGAGTGGAAGTGGTGCGCATCTTCACGCCCGAACATGGTTTTCGCGGGACGGCCGACGCCGGTGCGCACGTTTCCAGCGGCAAAGACCCGCAAACCGGCCTGCCGGTGGTGTCGCTTTATGGGAATCACAAAAAACCGAAAGCGACGGATTTAAAGGATGTGGACCTGGTGATCTACGACCTGCAGGATGTGGGCGTGCGGTTTTATACCTATATCTCCAGCCTCGAATACCTGATGGAGGCCTGCGCGGAGAACGGCAAAAAGTTGCTGATTCTGGACCGGCCCAATCCCAACGGTTTTTATGTGGACGGCCCCCTGTTGCAGCCGCAATACAAATCGTTTGTCGGGATGCAGCCCATTCCGGTGGTCTATGGCATGACGGCGGGCGAATATGCCAAAATGCTGCAAGGGGAAGGCTGGGCAAAGGGTTGCAAAGCGCTGGACATGACGGTGATTCCCTGCAAAGATTACGACCACACGATGACCTACGACCTGCCCGTTGCGCCGTCGCCCAACCTGCGTACTGCTGCGGCCGTTTTGCTGTATCCATCCCTGTGCTTTTTTGAGGGCACACCCGTGAGTGTGGGCCGTGGCACTGAAACGCCTTTCCAACTGTGGGGCCATCCTTCTTTCCAGAAAGCGCCTGCCGCCGGATTGATTTCCTTTACCCCAAAACCCACTACGGGCGCATCGGCACCTCCTTACAATGGTCAGACCTGCTACGGATATATGCCGGCCAAAACCGCTGCCGAAGCAAAGGCTTTTGTCGGATC
Source organism: Bacteroidota bacterium (assembly GCA_023392185.1). GTDB lineage: Bacteria > Bacteroidota > Bacteroidia > Chitinophagales > Chitinophagaceae > UBA1952. Next base: position 4,894 of record JAEVZP010000067.1, on the reverse strand, counting down.
TCGCCTGCGTCTGCAACCACTCCTGACGGCTTACAATCTCTATGGCGAAAAAGCGCAGTTCTACAATTCTTTTTTTGAAAAGCTGGCCGGCACCGAAGACCTGCGCCGTTTTGTGAATCAGGGGCTGACGGAAGCACAAATCTGGGCGAAATGGGATGGGGAGATTGCCAAATTCAAAAAAATCCGGAAAAAATATCTGCTCTACCCGGATTTTGAATAAAAGCGTTTAAACCAGCAAGGCATCCGGCTATCTTAAAGGCACAAAACCACTTACAGAACATGAAAAAGACTTTTTTGCTGACCGCTTTCGCTGCTCTCACAATGGGTGTTCAGGCGCAGGAAACCCGGAAAATGCCTCAGGCCGAACGGACGGAAATGCACAAGAAAATGACGCCTGAAGCGCGTGCCGCCCACCAGGCTGACAGGCTGCAAAAGCGCCTGAAGCTTTCCGATGCGCAAACCGCCAAAATCCGGGAAGTAAACCTGCAAACCCTTTTGAATAAGGAAAAAGAAATGGCGGTTGAAGACCGGAAGGAGTTGCGGCAAGCGCGTATGGAAACGATGAAAAAGCGCGAAGAAATGTATTCCCAGGTGCTGACCAAAGACCAAATGGACCAATTCCGGGCGCTGAAGAAAGAGCGTATGGACATGATGAAAGAGCGCCGGGCCGACCATAAAAAAGGCCGGGAGCAGCGCTCGATAGAGAAGTAAGACAAGGCGCTTGCAAGCTTTTTTTAAAAGAAGCCGCCGCTGCAAAATTTTGCAGCGGCGGCTTCTTTATCTTCTCTTCGCTATGGGCCGGCGCCGAAGATGGAGAGGGAATGCATGGAGAGGAAGTTGAGATGCCTACAAGGGGCGCCCGCGCACAGAGAAACCTCTTTTGGCTATCGTCTTTTACTCAATTACAAAATCCCAGTTCCTTCTTAAGGCTTTCCGGAAGCGGTGGCAACATTTGCCGGGGTAGTAAATAAGACGTCAGGTCGGAAAGCTCTTTAAATACATAATGCGAGTCGGCTGCCTGTTTCAGATAATCGGCACCGGTGCTGCCGCCCGTGCCCACGCGGTTGCCGATTGTCATGCGCACCATGTTGATATGCCGCTGCCGCCACATACCCATGCCGTGGTCGATGCTCAGAATGGCCGTCAGCATTTCGTAAGGCAGGTGCAGCAGGGGATAGTCGCGGTAGAGCATGATAAACAGCGCGCTGCGCGTGGCTTTAGCACTGAGCGATCGGCCCGCCGGGTAGCTGCCGGGGTTGATAAACAAGGCGTCGAAGCGCTCCAGGTTGCCCCTATCCGCTTCGGTGAGGGAGCGCACGTACGCTTCCCGGTAATAGGGCCAGAAATTTCCGGAAATGCCGGCGCCGGAATCCTTCCAGAAGCGTTCTTCGTCGGCAAAAGGCATGCGCTCCAGCCATTGTTCTACCAGGCGCAGCAGCGATATCCTGCCTTCTTCTTCCTTCACCCGCGCAATGTCGCTTTCGGAAAGCTGACTGAGATAGTAGCCTTTTCCATGACGGGCTTCGTATTGCAGGCCCAGCGCGGCTTCCACCATCTTAAACTGAATGCTTTGAAAGCCGGAGGCAGGGCGCAGCAAATCCCGGAAATCGAGGAAGTCGAGCGGCGTCATCGTCTCGATAATATCCATTTGCTGTACCGCCAGAGAAATAATCGCCTGCACTCTCTTAAGGCGGTGCAGGGCATTGTAGATGTCGGGCGACGAGTTTTCTATTTTCTCTTTTTGCAGGATGTTGCGCACATAATTCAGCTCGTGCAAAATCTGCTTAAACCACAGCTCATACACCTGATGGATAATGATAAACAGCATCTCGTCGGGTGCTTCGACCCCTTCTTTGGCGCTTTCCGGCGCTTGCGCATGGAGGATCTTATCGAGTTGCAGATATTCGCTGTAATAAACCGGCGGCCGGTTGTCGATTGTTTTCATGGCAGTATTTTAGACCGAAAAATTAAGGCGTAATTTCCGGAATAGAAACCTTGCCCTACTTTTTTGTTTCTCCATAACCCTTCTACCTATGTCTTTTTCTCAGGATCAATACCCGGTCAGCGACCGCGCCGGTCATCTGCAGATCGTACACGAACGCCTTGAGGCCGGCAGGACTGAAGATGCCTTTGAGGTGCTGGTAGCGCCGCTTCACGGCGAGTTGTATGCCCGGCAGCATTTTGGCTGGACCGACACGCTGCCGGAGGCGCTTCGGGTGGCGCTCTACTTCGATTATGTACGGATGCAGGTGTTGCAGGGCGGCTTTTTGCAGCTCATTGCCAACCATTATATTTCCTTATTACTGCCCTTGCCGGAGTGGTTTTTGCTTCATGGTCAACCTGTTATGTCGCAGGTGCTGGACGATGTGCTGAAAGTATATGTCCTCAACCGCGAATATCTCGAAAAAGAAACTACCGTTGATGAATTTGCCCGGTTGTATGAGCAATTTCCGGAATTTACCCAACTGGACGGACGCTTTGAAGCGGCCTACCCGGAAGCCTTGTCTGTGTTGATAAAGGCACTGCTGGACGCCCTGAAGGCCTGAGGAAGGTTTTTCAGCAATGGGACGAACTCCGGCTTTTTTGTTGTCAAACCAATAACATTTGAAAAAATGCGGGTATACTTTTGAGGTTTCTTTTCCTTTAAATGCCAAAAGTATCTGCATGAAGCGACTTTATCTCTGTTTTGCGCTGTTGATTCAGGCAAGCCTCTTGTTCGCAAAGCCCGTTTCGGAAAACACCGCCCGCCAGGTAGGCTGGGCTTTTCTTACCCGGAATGCTGCCGCTGAAAAACTTTCCTCCCCCCAAGGGCTGACACGGGTCTACTCCGCAGGCCCGGACAACGCAGCGCTTTCCGGAAATTTTCCGCCCGAACCTCTTTTTTACGTGTTTAATACCGGAAATAAAGGCTTCGTAATAGTAGCCGGTGATGATGCAGTGATTCCCATTCTGGGCTACTCGTTTGAAAGCGCTTTCAATCCGGCCAACCTGGCACCCAATCTGTATAAATGGCTGGAAGGGTATCAGAACGAAATCCGCTATGTAGTTGCCAAAAAGCTTGCCGCAACGGAGAATATCCGGTCGCAGTGGGATGTATACACCAAAGGCGGCGATCTGCGCCGTGGATTCGCCAAGGCGACCGCCGGCGTCAGCCCGCTGATAGCTACCAAATGGGACCAGGCGCCGCACGTCAATGCACTTTGCCCTTATGACAGCGCCGCAAACGCCCTTTCGGTAACAGGTTGCGTTGCAACGGCTATGGCGCAGATTATGAAATACTGGAACCACCCGGCCACCGGCTCTGGTTTTCACACCTATAACCACCAGCGCCTGGGCACGCTTTCGGCCAATTTTGGTCGCACGAGCTACCAATGGAGCGCCATGCCCAACGTGGTCTCTGCCGCCAATCCGGCTGTAGCCACGTTGATGTATCACTGCGGGGTGAGCGTCAATATGGATTACAGTGCACAGGTCAGCAACGCCTATGTAATTGAGAATTGCCCGACGCCGCAGGCCAATTCTGAGTATGCTTTTAAAACTTATTTTGGTTATAAGGATAGCCTGAGAGGTGTTGAGCGCAAAAACTACAGCCCGTCGCAGTGGGTGAGCCTCCTGAAGGCTGAATTGGATGCCGCCCGTCCGGTGATGTATGACGGCTTCGGCACCGGTGGGGGCCACGCTTTTGTGTGCGACGGCTATGATGCCAACGATTTTTTCCACTTCAACTGGGGATGGGGTGGTTATCAGGACGGCTATTTCACTATTAACGCGCTCAACCCCGGCGCTACGGGCACGGGGGGCGGCAGCGGCGGCTATAACAGATACCAGGAAGCGATTATCGGCATTGAGCCTTCAGCAACCGCTCAATCCTATAACCTGATGCTGCACAGCGCCATTACGGCCTCGGCATCCACCATTCAGTTTGGCCAGCCGTTTAGCATCTCTACCAATATTTTTAATGCCGGAACAGGCAATTTCAGCGGTGATTACGCAGCGGCGCTCTTTGATGATTGGGGCAGTTTTATGGGTTTTGCCCAAATACGGACCGGAAATACGCTACCCGCAGGCAGCGCGTCGGCTTCCGGCATTGTTTTCAGCAATGGCGGAATGACCTCAATGACGCCCGGCACCTACGATATCCAGGTTTTCTACCGGCCCACGGGCGGCAACTGGATTCAGGTTGCCGACAGCGGCAGCAACTTCAATAGGGCGCAGATAAACGTCGTGAACGCAAACGCTATAGAGCTGAATGCGGCCCTGAATAGTACGCCCGGCACGCTCCTGACGCAGGGACAGCCCGTGTCAGTAAATCTCAATATTCTGAACAACGGCGCAGGTGTTTTTACCGGGCAATACAGCGTGGGGCTTTACCGCATTGACGGCACGTTGGAGCAGACCATAGCCACTTTTAATGAAACGACCGGCCTGGCTGCCGGCGGTACCTATCCCGCGCCTTATCTCACCTTCGGCAATCCCTCCGTAACCGTAGCGCCGGGAACCTACCGGCTGGCTGTTGCCCATAACCCCAACAATGCTGGATGGCAGCTCACCGGCTCCAGCTATTTTCAGAATCCGGTTTTGGTTACCGTGCAGGCTGCTCCTTTAGCGCCCGATACGTATGAGGTAAACGATAGTCTTGCTATAGCCTACACCCTGCCGCTTACTTTTTCCGGAAATACAACCACGAAAGCAACGACCGGTTCCAATTTTCATACAGCAACCGACAAAGATTTTTATAAGCTGGTACTTCCTGCCGGCTACGATTACCAAGTGACGCCCCGCCTGCACGAAGCCAGCAGCAGCCGCAATGGCAACACCTATACTGCTGACGCACTTTTCGCATATTCTACGGATGCTACGCTCTGGAACGGCCCTTTCGATGATACCCTTGCCG
>JAEVZP010000234.1 GCA_023392185.1 Bacteroidota bacterium | reverse complement strand
AGCCAATGCCGCCGGTAATACCCACCCGAAGCATAAGCGTCTTATTTTACGGCAGTCTGCTCCGGCAGCGGGGTAGAAGTTGTAGCCACGGGTGCAGCAGCGCCTTTACGCTTGTTCAGCGCATTGGTCATCTCCATGCTGATGGCGTTGCGCTCCATGCGCATGGTAGTGTTGCGGGCCACCTCTACGTCCACCGTACCGTCTTCGTTCATGCGCTGGATGCGGCCATGAATGCCGGCAGTGGTTACAATAGTTTCGCCGACGCCCATGGCTTCGGCAAATTTCTTCTGCTCCTTGGCGCGGCGGGCCTGGGGGCGGATCATAAAGAAATACATCACGGCGGCCATGCCGAGCATCATCAGCAGCTGCGGGGTCATGCTGGGCGTGCCGGCAGCCTGAAAAAGAATCACGTTCATAAAAAAGGGGAAATAAAAAGCGGTTTAAAAAAGAATCAGGAGGCCTTATGCACCGGTGACGTTGCCTTTGATTTGCAATACCGGCGTATAGGGCGCGTTGGTGCTCACGGTAATCTTCTTTTGCTGGATACCGGGTTTGCCCTGGGAGTCAAATTTCACTTTGATGGCAGCAGAAGCGCCGGGCGCAATGGGTTCTCTGGGATATTCGGAAGCGGTGCAGCCACAAGACGTCTGGGTGCCGGCTACCAGCAGCGGAGCTTTCCCGGTATTGGTAAAGCGGTATTCATACACCACCTGCTCGCCTTCCCGGATGGTTCCAAAATCATGCACCGTGTCCACAAAGCGGATTTCCGGCATCCGGGCCAGAATGCCGGTATCGGTTCCGGAAAGCGTATGGGGGTTTTGCACAATATCGGTTGAAAGCAGGGCCGCGTCGCCCTCCGGCAGCGCCGTTGCGCGGTCACCGCTATCGGTACAGGCGCTCAGGAGCAAAAGGGCACCAGCAGCTACAGGCAGAAGAAATCCTTTTTTCACGCCGCGAAATTACGCTTTTTTCAACCGATCCTGTTTGCGGATCAGGTTCTGGGCATTGAGGTCTTTGAGGATGTTGTCGAGCACGCCATTAATAAATTGTCCGCTCTGTGCCGTACTAAAGGTTTTGGCAATGTCGATATACTCGTTGATGGTCACCTTTGTTGGGATAGACGGGAAATACAAGAGTTCGCACACGCCCATGCGCAGCAAAATCATGTCCACCAGCGCCACCCGCTCCGGGTCCCAGTTGCGCAGGCGCGGCTGAATGGTCTCGGCCAGATAGTCGGCCTTTTCGATGCAGTATTTGACCAGGTCTTTGGCATACTGGCGTTTTTCCTCGGTCAACAGTTCGCCGAAAGAGGTTTTGCCGGGTTTGCGGAAGAAGTTTTCCATCAGCATGGCATACACTGCCGCGTCATCTTCCCAACCGGCAAACTCACTTGCCAGCACATCCTGTCCCCATTCGGTGCCATTGATGATTTTCTCCCAAATGGCCCACATCATCGCTTTCTCTGCTTTCGGCGTGCGTTCTGCCTCCGCATTATAGGCGTGGTATTCCGGCAGGACCTGCAGGGCTTTGTAGCTGGTTTTCAGGAAGTCTTCGGTTAGGTGTTGCTCCAGCGAAGAAGTTTTCACGCGCTCCTGAAAAGAAGCATTTTCCAGAATGCTCCAAAGAAAACTGTTTCCGGCAATGCGGGTCGGCACGGTCAGGTCTTCGGCCGTGGGGCGGTGCTTGCTGCGACGGCGCGCGGCATCTACCTCGGCATACTGGGCCGTGCGGGCCAGCAGCAACAGGGCACCGGCAAAATGATCCAGCATCTGATCGAGCTGTGCGGCCAGCACCTGTTGTCCTTTCTTCAGCCGGGCCGGCAGTTCGGTTTCGCCGCTCGAAGCCACGATATACAGGGTCTGCATCACTTTCACTCGGATATGGCGGCGGCTGATCATCGGTACAAAAAAGGTAGAAAGATACGTCTAAAGGGCGGCAAAGATAGCGCCTTTGAGCCGGTCGAAAGGAAGCCTTTTTGAGCCCGGATTTCCGGAAAAGACGCACGCCTCTGTGATGGCAGCAGGGGCGAGAAAACCGGGGACTACAACAGGGTGTTTTTCATGCCCTGCAATTCGCTGTAGATCTGCTGCAGCAGCTCGATCTCGGCGGTGGTTACCTGCAGGGCCGGTAGCATAGTGGGCAAGGGCAGGGCCGGTGGTGTGCCGGTTGAGAAGTGTCGTTGCTGCACCTGTTGCAGGAGTTGCATCACACCTTCCAGCAAAGGCGCAGCGTTTACCGTAGGCATCGTGTTTAAAGCCGCTGCCGGATTTTCGCGTTCCAGGTGAATCTGGTTCAGGTTGCGCGTGATCCGTACATTGTGGGTGAGCAACTGATACGGCTGCACAATTTGCTTTTGCTTGCTGAGCGGCTCCTCCAGATAGCGTTGCAGCGATTCAAAGGCGCGGCTGTTGGCCGTTTCGGCGAGCCGTTTCAGGCGCGTCCAGGTTTCGTTGCGCCCCCAGATATCGTAGGTAAAAAGCAGGTATTCCTGATTGCGGCGCAGCGCATCAGAGAGGTGTTCCGGTAGTTTTTTCTTATCCCACTCCGGCAGGAGCACAAAGCTTGACAAGACGGCGATGGCGGCACCGACAAGTGTGCTGATGGCCCGGATGAAAATGATCTCCAGATCGGCCTGCCGTTCCACATCCAGCAAGAGCACCAGCGAAACCGTAATGAAAAAGGCCGCTACCGCGTAGTTTTTACGAATATAGACTACCATCAACACCGAAGCCGCAAACAAGAGCAGCTCCTGCATAAAAAAGAGGTTGGGCAGGAGCAGGAAAAGTCCGCCTACAATACCGCCGGTTACCGTCCCCACCACCCGGTCGCGCGCCCGGGTGAGCGTAGCGCCCACATAAGGCTGAATGATCAGAATGACGGTAAATGGAATCCAGTAGTTGTGATGGCCGGGCAGGATCTTGGAAAACCCCATGGCCAGCGCCGAGGCGATAGCCACGCGCAGTGCATACCGGAAATGCTCGGTGTGGATATTAAACAGCAGCTGCAGCGCCCGCAGCAGGTTGCCGGGGTGCAGCACATAGATGGTTTTCAGAAGGGAATACGATCGGTATACCCGCTTTTCGCCGCTTGCGCCCTCCAGCCTTTCGAGAGTGCGTTCCATCAGTTTGGCCGTCCGGTGGGCCAGATACACGATTTTGGTAAAAGCCTTGCGCTCTGTGTCGGGAATGCCGGTCTGTGCAATGTAATTTTCCAACACCAGGCTCAGCTCGCGGGCACGGCTGATCCGGTTTTGCAGCAGCAGACCTTCTTCCGGCAGCAGGGAAACCATATAGCTGCTCATCCGGAACGCAGCCTGCGTCAGGGTGCGATAGATGCCGTAGGTGGCATTCCGCACTTCGGAGGGAACGCTGTGGAGCCGCAGGGATTCTGCTGCCTCACCCATGGCCACGATCTGCACGGCCACCAGCGCGGTCGATTTCCGGATGATCGCCAGATTGGCTTCCGGTCCCTGCTCACGCCCCACCTGATGGGCCAGGGTGCCGTAGAGTGCAATAGAGGCGTCGAGCGCCTTGCGCACTTCCATTTCTTTCCGGAAAGTGCTTTGAATGCTGCTGCGGGGCGTTTTGCCGTTCCAACCCTGAGAGATGGTTTCCAGCAGGTTGCCGATGCTGCGCCAGATAAGGGCAATGGACCGGCGATAAGGCTCGTTTTGCCGAAGTGTGATGGAAAAGGCCAGCGCCAGGAAAAGACACCAGATGCCGCCAATACCGGTGAGTAGCAACCGTTCCAGAAACGCAGCCGTGTCGGCAGGCGGATGGGCGTTGCTGAGGATAAATGTTACGTAAACGCAAATGGCCAGTCCGGAGGCGCGGTCGCCGAGATTCTTAAAAAGACCTGAAATCAGCCCCACCAGGAGCATCGCCAGGGCCGACAGCAGCACCGAAAAACCGGTTATCGCACCGATTGTTGTAGCGAGCAGGGTGATCAGGATGCCGGCCAGCACAATCTGAACCCGCTGGCCGACCGAGCCTTTCAGCTCTACCCAGCAAATGCCTTCGGCAATCAGTCCGATCCAGACGGCTTCTGCCAGATGACCGGTCAGGTAGCCAATAATCATGGGCACGACCATGGAAAGGCCCATACGAGCCCCCCAGGCAAACATCGGCTCCAGCGACTCGGCCTGTTGCAAACGCTCTATTTTGGTGATGACCCGCCGCATTCTTGTTCCAAAAAAGGATGGCTAAGGTAGGGGCTGCCCGGAGAAGGAAAGCAATAGGCACCCCCGGAAAGCCGCCTCTGGTTGCCACAGCGCAGGGGCGCTACCACCCCCGAAATCCCGGAAGTTTTCTGTTTTTTCCGCAAAAAGGCGCTTTGACTCTGGTATTTAAAGAGATGCAGAGCTGTTTTCTGCCGCCTGCGGAATACCTTCTGTGACCGACAGGACCCTGCAACGGATCCAATGTTTTAAAAGCCCGCGCTCTATATTGCAGCAGCGGCGGCGCATCCGGATTAAGGAACGAATTTTGAGCGCCTCTTCTTTTTTGTAAAAAATCGCTTCTTTCTTTTTTATCCATTCTCCTTTTCATGACTGATCCAAAGACGGTACTGATTACCGGCTCTACTTCCGGAATTGGCCTTTCCATGGCCACCAAATTTGCCAGGCAAGGCCACAACATCATCTTCAACGGCCTCGAGAAAGACGGTGCAAAAACGGCACAAAGCGTCGCCGACGAATACGGCATCCAACACCGGTTTTATGGTGTGGACATCACCGATACGCCGAAACTGCGCGAAATGATTGCCGATGCACAGGGCGCTTTGGGCGCCATCGATATCCTGATTAATAACGCCGGTGCGCAGTTTGTTTGTCCGGTAGAAGATTTTCCGGATGAGAAGTGGGATCTGATCCTGCACGTGAACCTGACCGCCGCTTTCCACGCTACCAAAGCCGTCTGGAAAGGCATGAAAGAGAAAGGGTGGGGCCGCGTTATCAATATTGCTTCGGCACATGGGCTGGTGGCCTCCGAGTTTAAGAGCGCCTATATTGCTGCGAAGCACGGCCTGGTAGGCTTCACTAAAACCATTGCCCTTGAAGGCGCGCCTTACGGGATCACGGCCAACGCCATTTGCCCCGGCTATGTACATACGCCGATTGTAGAGGCGCAGATCGGCGATCAGATGGCCGCCCACCACATGAGCCGCGAAGAGGTAATTAAAAAAGTGTTGCTCGGCAAACAGGCCATCAAAGAATTTATTCCCGTGGGCGCTATCTCGGAAATGGCGCTTTACATGGCTTCCGATGCGGCGGCGCAGATGACCGGCACGGCCGTGCCCATCGACGGCGGCTGGACGGCACAGTAGTTTTAAACACGGGCCACTGGTGGTCTCTTTTTCTTTCACGAAGTCTTATCCCTTATGATCGCATCCGCGCCTCCTGCCGAGCATTATATTCTAAGCAATAATATTACCCTGCATTGTCTGGATTATGGCGGCAAAGGACCGGTTGTGGTGTTGCTGCACGGCCTCACTGCCAATGCCCATGCTTTTGATGGCATCCTGGCTGCGGGCCTGCGGCAGCACGCCCGCGTGTTGACGGTGGACCTCCGGGGCCGGGGCCTTTCTTCGATGCCCGCCTTTGGCTACGCCATGCAGGACCACGCAGCTGATATCATTGGCCTGCTCCGGGCGCTGGGACTGTCCCGGGTGATCCTGGGGGGACATTCTTTTGGAGGCTTGCTCAGTTGTTATATCGCAGCGTTGTATCCCGATCTGGTAGAAAAAGTAATTGTGCTGGATGCCGGTGCGCGCATGAATCCCCGCGCTGCCGAGATGCTGGCGCCTGCGCTCAGCCGCCTCGACAAGCGCTTTGAAAACTTTGATGTTTATCTCGATAAAATTAAAAGTGCTCCTTATCTCCCCTTCTGGGACGATGCCATGCGCAGCTACTACGAGGCAGATGTGGTGACCCATGAAGACGGCAGCGTGGTGCCCCGGCCGGTGCTTTCGCATATTTATGAAGCTTCCCTGGGTGTTGCCAACGTAGCCTGGAAGGCGCTGATGCGCCGTATCAAAGCGCCGGTGCTGCTGCTGTATGCCGCTTCCGATTATCATTTAGGCGACAAGTTGCTGCCGGAAAGCTATGCCCTCGAAACCATTGAAATGATTCCCGGCGCTTACGGCGAGCCGGTGCCGGGCAATCACCAGACGATGCTGTATGGCAAAGGAGCAACTGAGATTTCGAAGGCGATCGTACAGTTTATCGCGCCGGAGACCGGGGCATAAAATTGGTTGCCCGGGTGTTATACACCCAACCGGTTCCGGAAGTTGCTCCCTGTGAAGAATTTTTTTTTCCTCCTGTTTCTGTTTGTCGCTTCGCATAACTGCCGGGCACAAGCAGGCGACAGTGCCCGGCAGGAGGCCCCCTCATGGCTGCGGCGGGCCTATCAGTCTGCCTGGCTCAGTATTCAGCGCGACCGGGTAGACAGCAGTGAGTTCTGGCGCCGGGTGCCGCAAATCGCCGAAGCCGCTTTTAAGCCTTATGAAGGCAAAATCGTGCGCCACATCGCTATCGTCAAGCTGGATTTTAACCATCAGCTGCTCGACACTTCCACACAGATCGGCAATGCCATCACCCGGCTGGCCACTGACCTGCACGCCACCACCAAAGACTGGGTGCTGCGCAACCACCTTTTCGTGCGGGAAGGTCAACCGCTCAACGCCTATCAGGTGGCTGATAACGAGCGCTTCCTGCGAACGCTTTCTTTTATTCAGGACGTACGGATCCTGCCGGCGCCGGTGGGGCCTGCCGGAGTGGTTTCCGATTCGGTGGATTTGGTGGTCATCAGCAAAGATGTGTTCAGTCTGGGCGCGGATGTGCCTTTCGCTGAGTTTCAGCGGGTGGGCCTGCGCGGCTTCGATGCCAACTTCCTGGGCATGGGCCAGCGCCTGCAGGCCACGGTGCTTTATGACCTCAACCGGCGGCCACACACCGGCTTCGATGTTTCGATTTCGCGCAGCTCCATAGGCGGCAGTTTCATCAATGGCGGCGTTGGGTTCTCGACCATCAATACCGGGCGCAGCGATGGCAACGAAGACGAAAGTGCCGGTTTTATTCGCCTCGACAAACCTTTGATTTCCCCCAGTGACCGCTTTGCCGGTGGCCTGGAACTCAGCATCAACCAAAGCAACAATTTTTTCCGGAAACCCGACAGTCTTTTTTATGACTATCGTTATAATGTGGCAGATGTATGGGGCGGAGTGAACTTTACTTTTGGCCGCGAGGCCTATCAGCGCGACCGCAACCGGCGACAGCGGGTTTTTGTGGGGCTGCGCTATCTGCAAAACAACTTTACCCTGCCGCCTAAGCAGGTGACCGGACAACTGGACCCAGTCTACAACGACCGGCAGGCCGTGCTGGCTGCGGTAACGCTTTTTCGACTCAATTACTACCGCACGAATTATTTCTACGGTTTTGGCCTTACGGAAGATTTGCCCAAAGGACATCGGTTCACCGCTACCACGGGCTGGTATCGATGGAACCAGGTGCAGCGACCGTATCTGGGGATCGATCTTCTGCGATACAGTTCGACACCTTCCGGAAAATATTTTCAGACCTTTCTGCGGGCCGGTAGCTTTCTGGGAAAAGGCAGTCCGGAAGACGCGGGCTTGCTGGTTGGAACCACTGCCTATTCGCGACTCTATGAACCGGGCCGGCATAAATACCGGCAACGGATTTCCGGATCTTTCACTTTGTTGTACAATCCCGTGGTTAGTACGCCGCTGCGCATCGACAATGCCTACGGTCTGCCGGGCTATGGCACAGACAGCGTTCTGGGTGCTTCGCGGGCCAGCCTCTGGTCGGAAAGTATTATGTTCATCGACCGGAAATATTTTGGTTTCAAGGCAGCGCCCTTTGTTTTTGGCGGTCTCAGCGTCATTGGGCCGGAGCGGGAGATCTGGAAAAAGCCGGATGTCTTTACCGGAGTGGGCGCCGGCCTGCGGGTGCGTAATGAAAACCTGATCTTCGGGACCGTCGAAGCCCGCTTCACCTGGTTTCCCAAAGTGGTCCGCAATATCTCTCCTTTTTATATAGACGTCGCTGCCAACCTGCGCTTCCGGTACCGGACTAACTATGTGCAAGCCCCGCAGATCTTTGCCTGGAATGAAGAGATTTGGTAAAAGAATACTCTCCCTGGAGAAGGTTCGGCAAGGCTGTTCAAAAAAGCAGGCAGGCAGAAAAGAAGCTTTATTTCCGGAAATTTTCAGTGACCTTTAGTTCTTTCGCTATTAAAGACAAATACCTTGCCTTTTAGAAGGCATTAGAAGCTGAAGGCTCCAGTTTTCCAATTCGCGAAGCGAGTCCAATATGCCTGCCCCTGGCAGGTGTGTCCAATGAATTCCCATGTCCATTTCTCTTCAAAACCTCTCGGCCCGATACGGTGAAAAGGTTGTTTTAAATAATATTCAGCTGGAGATTCCCGCCGGGCAAATCATCGGCTATATCGGGCCAAACGGCGCGGGCAAATCCACAACTGTAAAAATCCTCACCGGACTGCTGCCCGACTTCACGGGCGAAGCGACCGTTGCCGGTTTTGATGTTCGGACCCAGCCACTGGAAGTCAAAAAGCGCATCGGTTACGTGCCGGAAGTGGCCGAGCTCTACGACCTTTTGACGCCGCACGAGTACCTGCATTTTGTAGGCGTGCTTCACGGCCTGCCCAAAGCGCTGGTGGACGAGCGGACCCAAAAAATGCTCTCTGCTTTCGGCATCGGCGAAAACCTGCACCAGCGGATGGATACGTTTAGCAAAGGCATGCGCCAGAAAGTATTACTCACCTCCGGCCTGCTCCACAACCCCGAAATCGTGATCCTCGACGAGCCGCTTTCCGGACTGGATGCCAACGCCGTGATTGTGGTGAAACAGCTTTTGCAGGTCCTGAAAGCCGAAGGCAAAACCATTTTCTACTGCTCGCATATGATGGATGTGGTGGAGAAAGTCAGCGACCGGATTGTGCTGCTCAAAGAAGGTCAGATCGTGGCCGACGGCACCATTGACGCGCTCCGGCAGGGCGGCAACGCGTCGCTGGAAGAACTTTTCGCGCAACTCACCCTTTCCGGAAACGCCGACGCCCAGGCCGCCGAAATCGCCGCAGCACTGCAATAGACCATGTTTCATGTTTCATGTTTCATGTTTTGGGTTTTATGTTTTGGATTTTGGTTTTGTGGATTTTCTCTTATTCGTTTCCTGTCTCGTACGCTATCTTTTGTCACCCCGGAACGGGGTCTGTGCGGATACAAGCCGGCTTAGTTCCCGTTCCGGGATGCTAAAAAGATTATGGACGAATCCCTCTTTTGTCTTGATACTTTTGTCTTGATACCCCATGTCCCGTTTTCTTCTTTGGCTTTGTATGCTTCCGTCCCGGCTGTGGGCGTCTATGGGCGCGGATGTAGCGCAGTTGCGGATGCTCCTTTGGGTGCGCCTGCTGCTGGACAACCGGCGGCCGGTGCAAATGGGGCATAGTTCCGGAAAACCTTCGAATTACCGCATCTGGATCACAACAATCGTGTCGGTGTTTGTGGGATTGCTATACGTGATCCCGCTCCTTGCTTTTAAAGATTTGATTGCTGGCTGGACGATTTACTATACCGCCTTTGGCTTTTTCTATGTCTTTACCCTGATTACCGACCTGGGCCATGTGCTCCTGGACACACGGGAAAAATACATTGTGCAAACACGGCCCGTTGGCGACCGGACAATCCTTCTGGCGCGACTCCTCCACCTGTTTTCCTATCTCGTGCGCACGGCTTTGCCGATGTCGATTGGCGGGTGGGCGGCAGCGGTATACTATTCCGGCTGGAAGGGGGCGTTGTGGTTTCCGGTAACGATGGTTTTGCTGCTTTCCATGATCGTGTTTGCGGTCAATGTGTTTTATATCGCGCTGCTGCGGCTCGTGAAGCCGGCGAAGTTTTCAGCGGTGTTGAGCTATTTTCAGGTGGTCTTTGCCATTATCCTTTTTGCCAGCTATCAGTTTCTGCCGCGGCTTTTGGGGGATGGCGAGCCAGCCGATTTAAATCTTGCCGACTACGGCATTACGCGCTTTTTTCCGGCGTATTGGCTGGGCAGCACCTGGGGCTGGATGGGCATTCCGGTGGCGCTGGGCGGCGCCTGGCTGACCGGCCTGCTTGCGTTTGTGCTTCCGGCGCTGTGTCTGGTCTTGTTGGTGCGCGTGCTGGCCCCGCAGTTTGCCGGCAGATTGGCGCTCCTGGATTCCGGAAATGAAGCGCAGAATGGAGGGCAAACACCGCGCGCCTTAGCCGCCCCCAAAAAGAATCCCGGTGCGCGACTGGCACCTGTTTTTACCCGCACCAGCGCAGGCGAAGCCGGCTTTTTGCTCAGCTGGGCACTCACCACGCGCAGCCGTTCGTTCCGGATGCGGATGCTGACCTCGCTGGCTTATCTGCCGGTTTATTTCGTTTTTCTGATTTCTTCATCGCGCGATTCGGTGGGCGAGACGCTGCGGGATTTGCCCAACACCAACAAGTTTTTGATGCTGCTTTATATGGTATCGTTTGTGGTGATGCAATCGGTGTCGTTTCTGGCGATGAGCGACGCCTACAAAGCGGCCTGGGTGTACCGGACGACGCCGGTGGAAAACCCGGGAGCCTTGGTGCTGGGTGGGATCACGGCGGTATGGGTGAAATACATTTTGCCGTTTTTTGGGGCAATTAGCCTGGTGGTATTGAGCGTCTGGGGATTGCGCACGTTGCCGGACATTCTGCTGGCCGGAGTTAATATTGTGGCATTTGGGCTCATCAGCTTGTATCTGGGCAATTTCTACCTGCCGTTTTCCATTCCGGAAAAAGCAGAGGCCAACCGCGGCGCGCGCAACGTCATCCGGGTGTTTTTTGCTTTTCTGATCCCGGTGGTGCTTGGCGGGCTGCATTATCTGGCCTTAAAAATGTTGTGGCTGAAGCTCTTGTTTCTGGCGCTTTCCGGAATTTTCCTGTGGTTGATCTGGACGAGTTTAAAAGAAAAAAGCTGGGCGGCTATCGATAAATCCTACCGCAACATGGACATCTGACGGCGGCCTCTCCCCGAAGGGAGGGAGAAAGCCTCTCCTTCGGAGGGGTTGGGGAGGCCGAAGCGGGGGGACAGAATCATGCACACATTATTTCCCAGGCGGGTCGCGTAGCGACCAAATTTTTGTAGCCAGATGCATCCACTATTCCGGACGGTCGCTTCGCGACCCAACGTTTGTCACGGATATTATACCGGCTCCCTGGAAACCATTTCAGACATCTGACGGTCGTGGTAGCGGCTGAAGAACAGCAGAAAACAACTCCCACCAATGGCTGCAAAAAGCATATCCGCCTGGGTGTCCCACGCATAGCCCTGCGTGCCCAAAAATGCTTCTGCCGACTCGCCGGTGCCCACCGCTACGCCCCATTCCAGAAACTCGTAGCCCACCGAAATCAGCATACACACCGACAGGGTGAGAAAGCCCAACCAGCCCCGGGCGATAACCACTTTTTTCCGGAAAAGCACTTCCCGCAC
>JAEVZP010000214.1 GCA_023392185.1 Bacteroidota bacterium | reverse complement strand
GGTTATCGCTGGTGCGGTAATACACCGTGAGGGCAGCCCCGTTGTCCTTGCCATAGCCGGCATACTGGATTGCAGCTGTAGCCGTCTGTGGGGTTATGTAAAATCCGGTCTCAGCCGTGCCACCGGGCTTCAGGCGCAGCGCCGCCTCGCCGTTTTTGGCGTCTTGCGGCGAGCGGCCGATCAGGGCGTCTGACAGTTGCCACACCCCGCTGCTGAGCCGTAT
This sequence comes from Bacteroidota bacterium, assembly GCA_023392185.1. Classification (GTDB taxonomy): domain Bacteria; phylum Bacteroidota; class Bacteroidia; order Chitinophagales; family Chitinophagaceae; genus UBA1952. Next base: position 8,702 of record JAEVZP010000214.1, on the reverse strand, counting down.
CGTATCAGGTGCATAGCTGCCCTTAGTGCCCCTTTCCATATCTTCAAAAACCGCTGCACTGTTGCCCGTTGGTTCCGGAAGGCTTTGTCCGTTGTGACTGGAATAGCAGGCAGAAAGTAGGACAACCGGCAGGAGTGTTTTGACAACCATAAAAACCATGGTGCAAACCTAAGCCAGATTGGCCGGCAACAGGGGCGGTTGACAATTCCGGATTTTGCCGTTGCACAGGGCGATTTTCTGGGTGCTCAAGGGCATCAACTGCTGCTGACGGCGTGCTGTATTTCCGGAAATAGCTACCTTTTAGGGCGTACAGATTCCCCCCATTTCAACGTACAGGCGCAACCTATCCCTACCAAAACGGCGAATCGTAATCCTGCATTTGGGGAAAAGAGCCGTCGCGCTCGCTCATCACCGGGGCCTCCGCGCCCCAGTCAAACCCAAAGCTGTCCCAGCGAATGCCTTTGTCATGCGCCGGGTTGTGGACCGAAGACACCAGATAGAAGGTCATGGCTCCTTCGGTCAGCGCCCGGAAGCCGTGGGCACAGCCTTCCGGAATGTACAGCGCCAGGTGATTTTCGGCAGAAAGGATTTGGGAGAAGTGCTGTCCGAAGGTGGGCGAATTTTTCCGCAGGTCCAGCACCACATCCAGGATTTCCCCCACGGGACAAAACACGATTTTGGCGTGTTGGGCCGGCGGGGTTTGGAAATGCATCCCCCGAATCACATCTTTTCCGGAAATGGAATAATAGTTTTCCCGAAGGGTGAAATCAATCCCCTTTTCCCGCAATGAATCTTCATGAAAAACCTTTGTAAACGAACCGCGCAGGTCGGTGAAGTGGGGGAGAGAGAGGACTTGGAGGTCTTGTAATAAATGCATTTTGAGGTGGTTTCTTCGTGCCGAACTTTAATTTAAACTCTTCTACGCCAATGATTTTTACATAGGTAGACAGAGCTATTGCCAGAAGCAAACCTGTAAATAGCGTACAAAGCAACCAATGCAAAAGATACCGCCACAGCCACCCCCGGAACGAATAAAGATGCCGAAAAGCCCCGTAATAGGCATAGGTTAAGTAAATCGCCATAAAGATGGGCGAAATGATACCGGTATCTTCTACCCAAACGGAGAGCACAACATCCAAAAGATAGATCCCCAGAATACCGACAAAGAAAAATAAATTTAAAATGGTGTGCTCCGTAAGATTGAAACGGGTACGCCGGAAAACGATTACACTCGACCAGCTGCAAACAAAACAAAAGGTCATTAAAAACCATTTTCCATGGTCCGACACAAAGCGAATGATTTCATTGCTGTCTTTGTCCGGCTCGGAGGACAAGGTTGGAAAACGGGCTTCAAGAAAGCCGATTGCGGCAAACAAAAGCAATAGCAGTGTCAGCAGGCTAAACCAGCCAACCCTTTTCCCCGCCAGGTATGCCCGGATTTCTTTTCCGGGATTTACAAATGCTTTTTTCAGGGTTGCCGGAAAGCCTTTGTCCAAGTGCCAGACGCCATGCACAAAATCGTGGAGCAGGAAGTGCTTAAACGACATCCGGTGGGTATGCGCGCTTTGCCCGCACTGATGACAGTAGGCCCCTACGAGCGCCGCGCCGCAGTTGAGGCAGTTTTGGGCATGCCCGTGGCTGTCCGGATTGCTTTTTGGAAGCTGCACGGCAGGTGCAATGGCGCGGGGTTTCCGGAATCCGAATTTCATTTAGAAGAAAGCTTTTTCGGCCTGTCCAAAATACAACTGGTGACCTGAATATTCCGGAAATTTTCGCTGACAAAACCCATTTTCTGGGCTGCTTTTACGGCCTTTGCAAAAAGAAAATGATAGGGCCCCGTCAGCAGCCGCAATTACCTGTAAATGGCGTTTCAGACTGCGCACCGCTTTGTTTATCGGTAAGCAGGAGAGTGCCATGCAGTAGCGAACCGCCTTCCAGCACACTGTCGGTTACTGAGTGCACTTCCAGCCGGTAACGGTCGTTTTCCCAGTGCTCGGCCGAGTCGGTAGCAAGGCGGTCGACAGCCAGTTTAAAGATCTCAAACTTGTCCTGAACCCGAATGATGGCATTTTCCGCGGAGGCGAATAAACAAGAATCGCCTTCCAAGCCCGGAACCGTGAAGTAACAGCCTGCACCGTCTGCCACAGCCAGCGCCTCCGGCTCGTTAAAGCTAAAAGACTGTAGTTGTGGCCGGGCTACCGGCGTTTGAATCACGGTGATTTCCGGGTTGGCATCCGGCTTTTCGGCAGGTGTGTTGCAGGCGCCAAGAGTCAGGAGGAAAAAGGGAAGAAGGTATTTCATAACGGAGGTTTTTAGCGGCTTAAATAAGCAGCTACTTGTTGCCTGCACTTTTCCGCTGCCGGCCGGGCGGAGGCATACCACTGCGCGGTCCAGTCAATCGCTTCGTCAGCGTTCAGGAGTGGTTGCCAGCCGGTGGCTGCTTTTAGCTTTTGATTGTCCAGCATCAGCAGCCCTGCTTCGTGGAGTGTGGCATCGGGTTGGATGACCGGTTCCTGAGCGAGGCCGAAGGCTTTGTAAAACCGGGTCGCAACTTCCAAAACCGTGCGCTCGTCCTGCCGGTCGGGACCAATATTGAAAGCGGTGGCAAAATCGGTCCCATTCTCACCCGATGCCTTCATCGCCAGTAACAAATACGCAAATAGCGGTTCCAGCACATGCTGCCACGGTCGCACACTCTGTGGATTGCGCAGCATCACCGGCTCGCCCCTTTGAATGGCCCGGACCATATCTGGAATCAGGCGGTCTTCCGAAAAATCGCCGCCGCCAATCACATTGCCGGCGCGCATGGAAACAATGGTTTTGCCGTGCCGGGCCCTTTTCTCCGGATGAAAAAACGAGCGCCGGTACGAGTCAATGACAATTTCGGCCGCCGCCTTCGATGCGCTGTAGGGATCGTAGCCACCGAGGGGCGCATTTTCCGGAAAGGCTATGCCTTTTTCATCATTTTCATACACCTTGTCGGTGGTGATAACTACGGCAGTGACCGGTCCTTCCATGGCTCGCAACGCGTCCAGCACATGCGCCGTTCCCATGACGTTTGCGCCAAAGGTCTCCAGCGGCTCGCGGTAGGAGCGGCGCACCAAGGCCTGCGCGGCGAGGTGGAAAATCACATCGGGCCGGAAATCTGCGATTTCTTTCTGCACCCGCGCGGCGTCCCGCACATCGGCAATCACCGATTCGCATAAGGTGTCGCCATTGATTTGGTTGTATAAATCCTCCTTGTGTTCCGGCGCGAGGGAATACCCTTTCACGGTTGCGCCAAACTCTTTGAGAAGCAACAGCAGCCAGGCGCCTTTAAATCCGGTGTGGCCGGTAAGGAAAACGCGTTTTCCGGAAAAAAAGGATTGGAGAAGAGGGACGTTCATCAGGGAGGACTCTGGATAAGAAGTGATACAAAACACGGGTCATTGCGAGCGAAACGAAGTGGAGCGAAGCAACCTGCACATCATGCCATTCGTGTTTGCTATTTCAAGTATTACATTTCCGCTGCTTCCGGCGACAAGTCGCGCCACTGTGGGTTTTGAGAAGTTACCAATTCTTCCTTTGCCCTGCGACTACCGGCTTTGATGCGCTTTTCTTCTGCAATTGCATGTGCGATATCGTCAAACCAGCGATAATAAACCAGCTTTGTGCAATGGTACAGAGCGGTAAAGCATTTGCTTCCCGGCGCTGGGTGTTGATGTTGCCAGACTCTTGCACGCAGATTAGCTGTAACACCCGTATAAAGCGCTGTATTAGAAGCCGTAGTCATCATGTAAACACAGCCGGGTTTACGGTTAAAAGTCATGCTCTTTTCCGGAAAAGAAGTTTAGAAATCAGGCTGTTAGGAACAGAGGACTGTCAGTGCATATTGTGCAGGTTGCTTCGCTTCGCTCGCAATGACCCGCATTATGTAGTGCAAAAGATAGCGTTACCACTTCTTCCACTTCGGGTCGGTCTCCCACAAGAGCTCCAGCTCTTCCTTATCGCGCAGGGTGTCCATGCACTTCCAGAAATCGTGGTGGCGATAGGCGGCGATTTCGCCGTCGCGGGCCAGCCCGTCGAGGGGCTCGCGTTCCCACATAATGTCGTCGGAATCCTCGGGCAGGTAGCGGGCAATTTCGGGCTCGAGTACAAAAAAGCCACCGTTGATCCACGTGCCGCTGTCAGCCGGTTTTTCCTCAAAAGAATCAATGGTGCCGTCTTCTTCCATTTTCAACACGCCAAACCGGCTGGTGGCCTGAATGGCCGTCATGGTGCAGATTTTTCCGGAAGCCTCATGGAAGCGAAGCAGCTCGTCGAGGTTTACGTCCGAAACACCGTCGCCGTAGGTGAGCATAAAGCGCTCGCCGGCCGTGTATTTCAGCACGCGCTTCAGGCGGCCCGCCGTCATGGTGTCCAGTCCCGTTTCGACCAGCGTGATTTTAAACGGTTCGGCACCGGCGTTGTGCACCTCAATGGAGTTGTTGGAGAGGTCCACCGTCAGGTCGGCGTTGTGGAGAAAGTAGTTGGTGAAATACTCTTTGATAATCCACCCTTTATAGCCGAGGCACACGATAAACTCGGTGTGGCCGTAGGCCGCGTAGCTTTTCATGATGTGCCAGAGAATGGGCTTGCCGCCAATCTCGATCATGGGCTTGGGCCGCAAAGAAGATTCTTCAGAAATCCGCGTGCCCCGCCCGCCGGCAAAAAGAACAACTTTCATGCGGCGAAAGTAAAAAGACAAAAGACGATAGACAAAAGACGTATTAAGTAGCAGGTAGAAAGTATCAGGTATCAAGTATCAGGATGAAAGAAGGCAACAGCATGATTTCAAACCAATTGCCGGAATTTCCTCCAAATAGATCTCCTAGTCCCTAATCCCTAACTCCTCCTACTCCACATCATACCCTTTCGGCACCGAAAACGGCATGGATACATCGCTGTTCCACTGCGGGTTGTCAAATTGCAGTTGCAGCTCGCCTTTTTTCTCGCCGGTCTGCCAATTGGCGGTGCGTTCCCGGAAAAAAGAAAAGGTGCCGTCTTTCGCCAGCCCGCGAAACGCCATAGCGAAGGCAACCGGCTCGGCGTTCTGCAGTTGCAGCGAAACACCGTAGCCGCTCAAGGTAGTGTCGGGCAGGGAAAAGAAATGGGTTTGTTCGCCGGTGGCCGTGGTATTGAAAGCCAGCAACCGGTCGGGAAGGGCCTGCACACCGCGCGCCTGCATGCCGGTGGCTGCCGGTGCATAGCCAATCAACAGCGCTTCCAGATCCGGGAAGGAAAGGGGAAACGGTAACAGACTTCCGGCATCGGCAAACGGCAGCAGCCGCGCAGACTTCTGCAGGAAATTGACCATGCGCACCGAGTCGGGCGTGATATAAAGCCGCGCCACGTTTACCAGCCCGCCCAGGGCCGAAACATTGATCCAAATGGCCTCACTTTTCCGGATGCGGATATTGGCGGTAAACTCGTTGCTTTCGCCGTTGTTGTCCAGTTTGGCCTTGGCTTTTCCGGAAAAAGTCCGGAAAGCGGGGCCCAGAGTGGCGCGCTCGTTGAGGGTTTGAGCCAGGTTCAGGTCGGCGGTCGTAGGCCCGGCCGGCACGGCGATAACCACCGTGTCGGTTTTGTTTTTCTTCGGCTTCCTGCCTTTCGTGGAGGCAGTATTGTCGCCTGTTGTTTTCTTGGAAGAATGACAGCTCGTCAAAGCTCCTGCGGAAAAAAGAACTGCCAGCCCTGTAATCCAGACTTTATTCATAGAGTTTGCCTTCGGCAATTTTTTTAGGCAATAAAGAATTGTCCGCGCCTTTTTGCTGCGCTTTCTTCCACGCGTCCAGCGCTTTTGCCTTTTCGCCCAGTTGGTAGAGCACGTCGCCGAGGTGGTCGTAGAGTGTGCCGTCGGCTTCGCCGCCGGCCGCGTCAATGGCGCGCTGGATATAGGTGCGGGCGTCTTTATACTTGCCTTGCTGATATAAAATCCAGCCGTAGGTATCTAAGAAAGTGCCTTCATCGGGCCGGATTTCCAGCGACTTTTTAGACATCGCCTCGGCTTCTTTCAGCCGCGTTTTGCGCACCGAGAGGTAATAGGCGTAGTTGTTGAGCACCGTCGCGTTCCGGTCGTCGAGCCGCAGGGCCGTTTCGTAGGCGCTGTCGCTTTGCGCGTAGTCTTTGAGAAAGTTGTAGGTGTCGCCGAGCGAAACATACATCTGCGCCAGCAACTCCGGGTTTTCTTCCGGTTGCAGGTCAATGCCCCGCTGAATGGCCTTTGCCGATGACTTATAATTCTTCTTATTCTGGTAGCCAATGCCGTTGAGATAATGGGCAATGGCCTGGGTGGGAAACAGGCGGAGCGCCCGTTCGCTTACCGCAATCAGGGAGTCGGCATCCTTCGGCGCGGTGTAAGAGAACATCAGCTGCTGCCACGCCGGAAACTTAGACGGGTCGAGTTCCACCACTTTCCGGTATTGCGCCGAGGCGGCAGTGTCATTGCCGGTCATCTGCAACAATTCGCCGTAAAACAATTGCAGCCGCGCGTCCTTGGGGTGTTGGGCGGCCAGTTGCTCGGCAATCTCCACCCCTTCGGTCCGCCGCGACGAATCCTGGGCCATGTCCTGCAAATACGGCAAGAGCAGCCCGATTTGCGTTTCCGGGTCCAGTTCCTTATTTACAATGGCCTTGCGCAGGTATTCCTGTTGCTTTTCCCCGTTCTTGGTTTTGCGGTAGTACTCGGCAAGCGAAAGTTGCACCACCGGGTCGGCGGGAAACAGCTTTTCAGCTTCCTGATAGGCTTTCAGCGCCTCGGAAAGCTTTTGGTTGTTTTCATAAATCTGCCCCAGCTGCACGCGGTAGCGCGCTTCGTCGGGGTTGGCCGCAATCAACTCGCGGGCCACTTCCAGCGCTTTGTCTACCTGGTTGGCCTTGAGGTACAACTGTTGCTTTTGCATTAAGAGCTCTTCATCACCGGGCGACGTTTTGAGTGCTTTATCCAGCTGGTCCAGCGCTTTCGGAAACGACTTGGCGCGTTGGTAGAGCAGGGCCGCCTTGATGCGGTCTTCCGGCCCGGCGTGTTTGTCGGCCACGGCGGCGTAGGCGTCGGCAGCGGCTTCAAACTTGCTTTGCAGCGTCAAGAGGTCGGCTTCAAAATAGCGGTACCATTTGTTTTCGGGATCCAGCCGCACGGCTTTGGCAATGGCTTCGCCGGCGCGGTCGGCTTTGTTTTCTTTCAGGCGCAGCCGGGCCAGTTCATACCAGCCCGCTCCGTCGGCCGGGCGCAGGGCGGTGTATTTTTCAAAGGCGGTTACCGCCTCGCGGGTGGCCCCTTTGTTGCGGGCCTGCAAGCCGTCAAAAAACAGGTTGCTGGCCTGCAAATCCGAAGTTTCGGGCAGGGCCGCCGGGGGCGCTTGTGCAAAGGCCGGCGCCGAAAGCAGGCTTCCTGCCGCCAAAAGAAAAATAAAGGAAATCCGCCTCACAGAAAAGAGTAAAAAAGGATAAAAATCAGGCCGTAGTCGAGAAGTCGCCGAGGCTCCACTCGCGGGGTTGCTCACGTAAAAGAACGTTTTTGCCGATAAGCGAGTTGTGCAGGTTGGCGTTTTCCAGCACCGTGGCCTCGCCCACCATGCAGTTGCGCAGCCGGCTGTCGGAAACCGTCACGTTTGCTTCCAGAGAAACGTGCGGACCTACCACAGAGTTGCGTATCGTCACGTTTTTTCCCAGAAAAACCGGCTGAATCAAGACGCTGTTCTCTACCACGGCCGTTTCATGAAGCAGGTTTTCGGATTGGTGTTTCAGTTCCAGCACGCGCTGATTGGTGAAAACGGTTGCGCCGTAGTTGCCACAGTCCAGCCATTCTTCTACTTCATCGGTGTAGAACTTCACGCCGTTCCGGAGCATGTGGTCCATGGCGTCGGTAAGGAAATACTCGCCTTTCTGCATGATGTTTTCGTCCAGCAGGCGCTGCAATTCCCCGCGCAGCCGCTCGCCGTCCCGGAAATAATACACGCCGATAATGGCCTGGTCGGACACAAATTCGGCGGGTTTTTCCACAAACTCCAGAATCTCGCCGCCGTCGCTCAACCGCACCACACCAAAAGCCGACGGGTCGTCCACGCGCTGCGTCCACACAATAGCGTCTTTGGTGACGTCAATCTCAAAAGAAGCCTTAAAGAGCGTGTCGGCGAAGGCCACCAGGACGTTGCCGTGCAGCGAATCAGCCGCAGCCAGCAGGGCGTGCGCCGTTCCGAGCGCCACTTCCTGGTAATAAATTTTCCCCTTCGCGCCAAGTGATTCGGCAATGTTGATCAGGGTGTCTTCCACCGCTTTGCCGAAGGACGGGGAGATGATAAAGGCAATTTCTTCTACTTTTTCGCGCGATGTGCTCAGGATGTCTTCCACAAGGCGCTGCACAATGGGTTTTCCGGCCACCGAAACCAGCGGTTTGGGCGTTGTCAGGGTGTGTGGGCGCATTCTTTTGCCCATGCCGGCCATTGGAATAATGATGTTCATCTTAAAGAAGGGTAGGGAGTTTTTAAATTTTTTTAAAGAGAAGAAGGGTTGGCCACGCCGGTAGAGCCAAAGCCGCCGGTGCTGCGCGCCGTTTCGGGCAGATTTTCGGTTTCCACCCATTGCAGCCGTTCGTAGCGGGCCAGGACGAGTTGGGCAATCCGGTCGCCGTCGGCAATAGTAAAGGCTGCGTTGGAAAGATTCACCAGGAGCACGCACAGTTCGCC
>JAEVZP010000110.1 GCA_023392185.1 Bacteroidota bacterium | reverse complement strand
TCTGACGGTTGTAGGATCCCTTGCGGAGGCTGCCGACGAGCACGGCAACCTTCTTTTTGTGCGACATGAGAAGTAGCGTTTTGAGCACTCATCAGGACAGAAAACCCGTGCCAGCCTGGTGGGCAGAGAAGAATTTTACCGGGGTTTAGATGGCCTCGCCTTAGTTGAGTTGCGGATCGGGTGGCAGGTTTGCAAGGTTTTTTAAACTTTCTCCCAGGGTTTCCAGCGCGGTGCGCCACAGTTCTTCGCGGGGTGTTTCAAAAATGAGCCGGGGGGTGGCATCGGCGAGCAGCCAGTTGCCCGACTGCAACTCTTCTTCCAGTTGCCCAACGCCCCAGCCGGAATAACCGAGGTAAAACTGCACGTCCGCCAGCGTTTTAATCCCGGCCGAAATTTCTTCTTCCAGACTTTCAAAAGCGCTGCCCCAATACACGCCGGGCATCACCTCATGGCCGGTATCGGCCTTTTGGGTGCGTTGCAGGATGCAGATCGTATCCGGCTGCACCGGCCCTCCCTGATAGACGCTCAGCGAAGCCATTTCGGATTGCGGAAAGAGGGTGCCGATCTGCAGATCGGTGGGGCGGTTCATCACAAAACCAACCGTGCCGTCTTCGCCGTGCTCGCAGAGCAGGATCACCGTGCGGAAAAAATTGGGATCGGGCATAAAAGGCTCGGCAATAAGCAACTTTCCGGCACGAAGTGAAGTAGGGTCTGGAATATATCCGGTATTCATAAAAGAATCAATTTAAAGTTAACTAAGGCACCCTAAACGCACAGCCTTTGAAAATAAAATGCCAGCAGCACTTTAAAGCTGCGCAGCGCCTTTTTTCTTTTTAGCTTTACCGCCCTTTGTAAGGCCTCTGCGCCGTCCGCTTTCATGTATCACTTTTACAATCTGCTTCTCTTTCTGTTCACATTTGCAGGCGGCTCCGTTCCACTTTGGGGCATTCCGGTTTCGGAGCGCAGCCAGCGCAGCGTCCTGGCTTTCAGCGGCTCTTTTCTGCTGGGCATCACCCTGCTGCACCTGTTGCCGGAAAGCGTTGAGGAACTGGGGCATCAGGCAGGCCTGCTCACCCTGGGCGGTTTTTTCCTGCAACTTTTTATCCAGCGGCTCACCCACGGGGCTGAGCATGGCCACCATCACGCCAGCCCGGCAAAAGGCGCGCATGGAGCTGTTCTGGGCATTATAAGTGGCCTGGTGATACATGCGGCTATGGAAGGGCTGCCGCTGGGCTTCAATTACCGGCAAGCCGGCACTTCACCTTCGCTTTATCTGGCGGTGGCAGCCCACAAGTTGCCCGAAGCCATGATTGTAGCCTCCCTGGCCCGCGCGAGCTGGGGGACACGCAGGGGCTGGATCACGATTTTCCTTTTCTCTCTGGTAACCCCGCTGGCCGGCACGGTGGCCCACACACTGGGAACGCACTACCACCTCATGGCGCAGGCAACGGCCTTTGTGATTCCGATCGTAGCGGGCGCCTTTCTGCACATTGCAACGACGATCTTTTATGAAAGCGGCACCCAGAATCACCACCTCCATTTCCGGAAAATGATCGCCATTGCGCTGGGCCTGGCGGTGGCGCTCGCTACCCTGCTGATGCACTAAGTGTCCTTCCCGGGCTGCCATTGGCGGCTTTCCTTTCAGACTCCTAACTTCATAGCACCATGCGTTTCTTTTTCCTTCTTACTCTTTTTGCAGCGCTCTCCTGCTCGCGCCTCACGACTCCCGAAACGGCGGCACGGGATCCAAAGCGAAACAGCCTGCTGTGGAAAGTGACCGGCAACGGTCTTTCCAAACCGTCCTATGTTTTTGGCACCATCCATATGATCTGCAAGGATGATTTTGTATGGACCAACGCCATGCAGGGTGCTTTCGCCGCCTCTGAGCAGGTATGTATGGAGATGGATCTGGACGACCCGACCACCATGTTTCAGGCGGCCGCCGGCATGATGAGTATGGATGGCAAAAAGCTGCGCGACTATTTTACGCCCGGGGAATACGCCCGGCTGGATGCCTGGATGCGGAAAGAAAACGGTATGGGGCTGGAAATGCTTGACATGATGAAGCCGGCCATGCTGCTGACGCTGATTTCCGGAAAAGCAGGCAGCTGCGATTCCACCGTTTCCTATGAAATGGTGCTGATGGAGAAAGCGAAAAATGCCGCCCGGCCGAAGGAAATCGTGGGACTGGAGCCGGTGGCAGAGCAATTGGAAGTGCTCAACAGCATTCCGCCCGACACCATTGTAAAGCAGGTGATGGCTGTTGTAGACCAAAAAGAAGGTGCAGGATCCGATGAGTTTGTGAAACTGGTCAACGCCTACAAGACACAGAATCTTTCCCAGCTGGATTCGCTGATGACCGTTTCGCCTTCGCTGCAATCGGGGGATCGGGCCATAATGCTCGACAACCGGAACGCCCGCTGGGTGGATCGAATGGCCAAATTCATGAAAGAAAATCAAACCTTTTTTGCCGTTGGAGCCGGCCATCTGCCCGGCAAAAATGGCATTCTGCACCTGCTGCGGCAAGCCGGTTACACCGTGGAAGCCGTGCGGGATTAAGAAGGGGTATCCAAAGGGCGCAATCGCACTTTTTTTCCGGAAATAAGCTGCCGTCCGGGGCCAGCCTGAGTTCCTTTACCCTGTCTTCTTTATGTCTCTCAACAAAATCTCCGTTGTCCTGATCACGCTGAATGAAAGCCGGAATCTGGCCCGGTGCCTGGAATCGGTCCGTGATATTGCCGATGAGATTGTGGTGCTGGACAGCTTTTCCACCGATGATACGGTTGCCATTGCCGAGCGCTTTGGTGCCCGTGTGGTGCGGCAAAAATTTGCAGGCTACGTTGCGCAGAAGAACGATGCAACCGCGCTGGCTACGCACGACTGGGTTCTCTCGCTCGACGCCGATGAAGCGCCTTCGGAAGCACTGCGGGAGTCGCTGCTTCGGTTTAAGCAAAGCGTTCCGGAGCATGACGCGTATGCTTTTGCCCGGCTCACCAATTATTGCGGTTCCTGGATTCGTCACTCAGGTTGGTATCCGGATAAAAAGGTGCGGCTTTTCCGAAAAAATGCGGGTTTGTGGGTAGGTGAAAACTTGCACGAATCCTGGGAATTGACTCAAAAAGCGGGCGGTTATGGATTTCTGAAGGGCGACCTTTTACACTATAGCTTTTACAGTATTTCCGGACATATCCGACAGATAGAAGCCTTTACGGAAATTGCAGCCCGGACCGCTGCCGCGCGGGGCAAAAAAGCTTCTATTTTGAAAATCTGGGGAGCACCGAAGTGGCGTTTTTTTCAGGATTTTATTTTGAGGCGTGGCTTTCTGGATGGCTATCCCGGGTATCTGGTGTGTAAGTTCTCGGCTTTCTACACGCAGTTGAAATATGCTAAAATCCGGCAGTATGCGCAGCAATCGCGCAGCAATCAGGAGCCGGAACTGTAGGCGTCCTGCGGGAGAAGAAATTTCCGAAAATCAGGAGCTCTTGCGCTGTTCTTTAAGCAGTTGCAGATACTGATCGGTGATGTGGGGAATGCTGTGATAGCGCTGGACGTATTCAGAGGCAGCGGCGGCCATTTGCCGGCCCATTTCCGGATCCTGGAGCAGGGTGTTTAATGCTTCGGACAGGGCCTTGGGATTGTGTTTCGGACACATCAGGCCGCGCCCGTTTGCTATCAAATCTTTCAGTCCACCGGCATCGGTAGAAACGACCGGCACTTGGTAGAGAAAAGCATCCAGCACGCTGCTGCCGAGACCTTCTTCTTCGGAGCTCATGGCAAAAAGGTCCAGCACCGAAAAAACATCTTCCACGTCTTTCCGGAAACCCATTAGCCGATAATGGCTTTCGAGGCCATGCTCGGCTATCTTTTCTTGGACGGCGGTCAGCAACGGGCCGTCGCCAAAGTGGAGAAACACAAAATCGCTACGCAGTTCCCGCAGTTCGCGGATGGCTTCCACCATAGTGAGCGGGTCTTTGTGGGGAACGAAGGCAGCGGTCGTTCCGATGATTTTCAGACCTGGTTCTATGCCGGCTTTTGCCAGCCATTTTTGAGCGCGGGAAGGGTCTAATTTCCGGAAAACGACAGCGTCGGAAATAAGGGTAGCAGGGCAACCGGAAAAGTTTTGGACAATATTTTTCACTGCCTCGCTGATGCCGACCAGATGATCTGTCAGCCGGTATTTGAGGCGGGTAAGGC
>JAEVZP010000083.1 GCA_023392185.1 Bacteroidota bacterium | reverse complement strand
CCGGTAGTGCCGGTTGTGGTGGTCAACGAATCTATAAACTGCACTGTCAATGGAGCACACCCCTGCCGCTTGCTGGCATACAGATTTAAATCCTGATTGTAAATCTTGACATTGCCCGGCTGAATCACGGTGCGCCGGCAGCCATTGGCCGCAGTGACCACCAGCGTGTCGGTATAGATACCATGCGCCGTAAACGTGTTGGATGGGTTAGGAAGGGTGCTCGTTCCGCCGTTCCCAAAGCGCCAGGCATAACTACTCCCGGCAGGAGCAGTGACCGTATAACTCACGACAGCCGGCACGGTGCAGGGCGCCTGCGGGCTTTGCGTGAAGGCGGCCGTAGGCAGAGCTGCAATCTGCACGTTCCGGACCAGAGTGTCTGTACAGCCGTTGCCGGTAGTAGCAATAAAAGTCACAGGATAGCTACCGGCAGCGCTGAATACCGGCGCCGGCGCAGTGGCCGTGCTGGCAGAAGGAGTGGCTGCCGGTCCGAAATTCCACGAAACCGAAGTCATAGACTGACCGCTGTTGTTGGAAAAGAGCAACGGTGTTCCCACGCAGCCGACAGGTGTCGACGTGACAAAGGAAAGCGGCGGCTGTGTGGTATGGATGAAGTTAGGTTGTAACAATGTATCAGAGCAGCCGCGCGCATCCGTGACAACCAGGCGGACCGAAAAAGGTCCCGCACCGGTGTAGGTATGAGCAGGATTAGCGGTAGTAGCGCTGCTGCCGTCTCCAAAACTCCAGTTGTAACTATAAGGGGTTTGCCCGCCGCTCACTCCGGCTGTAAACCGGACGGTATTGTTCCCCGGACGACAGAACAGGGTTTGGCTGGCAGTAAAAGCAACCGAAGGGCGTGCATACACCTTTACCTGAGCCGGCCGCGACAGGGTTGCAATACAGCCATTTGCGTTGGTTACCCGCAGTGAAACCACATAGTTTCCGGGATTGGAAAAAGTCTGGGTAGTAGCCGGCTGAGTGGCGGCGCTACCGTTGCCGAAGCTCCACAGGTACGTAGCGCTGCCCGGCGCGTTCAGGGCGGTTGTGCTGGTAAAAGTAGCCGTATGCGGCGGGCAACCTGTAGAGTCGCTTACTGTCCATGAAACCACCGGTGCCGGTTTCACCTCAATAAAGCCGGTAACCGTTTTGGTGTGACTGCCGCCGCCGGGGTTGGTAGCCGTAAGCGTCACGGTGTATTGCCCCGGCTGCGTAAAGGCAGTGGAGGGATTCTGCAATACCGAAGAGGCGCCGTTCCCGAAGGTCCATTGCCAGGTGGTGCCGGGGCTGGTATTAGCAGAGGTGTTACTGAATTGCACCACCAGCGGCGCACACCCCTGTACCACATTCGCCGTAAAATCAGCCGTCGGCGTCTGCCCCAAACACACAAAAGGAATCCATACAAGGCAAAGGGTAAGCAATTGCTTCATACACACAGCGGATTGGAAAACTATCGATTTAAAAAGCCGGCAATTCGAAGAGACACTCTAATCAATTACCAATCAGCAAGTTAGCAACTTATTAACAGAGCACAACATTTTTTTTAGAATTTTCGCGCAAAATCCAGTTGCATCCAACCCTCCATCGTTTCCGGTGTTTATCTAACTCTTGTACCGATCCGTACTCCCCCTCTTTTCTTCGCCCGTTTTAATTTTCTTATGCATTCCAACCATCCTGCTATCCATACGCTGGGCGCGTTGCGCGCCACCGGCTACCAGTCTCGCTCCGTCAAAGAAGAAGTCCGGCAAAATCTCATCGGGGCTATTTCCCGGAAAGAACAACCTTTCAAAACCGTTATTGGCTATGAAGACACCGTCGTTCCGGACGTGGAACGCGCCCTGTTGTCCCGCCACAATATTTTGTTTCTCGGACTGCGCGGACAAGCCAAGACCCGCATGGCCCGCGAGATGACCCACCTGCTCGATGAATGGATTCCGGTAATCGACGGCTCCGAGATCAACGACGACCCGTTTGCGCCCATCTCCTCAGCCGGCCGGAAAATCGTGGCCGAAAAAGGAGACCAAACGCCCATTCGCTGGCTCCACCGCAGCGAGCGTTACAGCGAAAAGCTGGCAACGCCCGATGTTTCGGTGGCCGACCTCATCGGCGATATCGACCCGATCAAGGCCGCCAACCTGCGCGTGGCCCTCTCCGATGATGCAGCGCTGCACTACGGCATTATTCCCCGCTCACACCGGGGCATTTTCGTGATCAACGAACTGCCCGATCTACAGGCCCGCATCCAGGTAGCGCTTTTCAATATTCTGCAGGAAGGGGATATTCAGATTCGGGGTTTTAAGCTGCGCATGCCGCTCGATATTCTTTTTGTGTTCACCGCCAACCCGGAAGATTACACCAACCGGGGCTCCATTGTGACGCCGCTCAAAGACCGGATCGAAAGCCAGATTATTACGCACTATCCCAAAACGGTGGAGATCTCCAAAACCATCACCGCGCAGGAAGCAGCGATTCATCCGGAGCAGGAAAGCCGTGTGGAAGTGCCGGACCTGCTGAAGGTTTTGGTGGAAGAACTGGCGATGCAGGCGCGCAAAAGCGAGTTTGTAGATCAGAAAAGCGGCGTGTCGGCACGCCTTACGATCTCGGCCTACGAAAACCTGGTGAGCGCCGCCGAGCGCCGGGCGCTGCGGCAGGGCGCCGAACAGACTATGGCCCGCATGGCAGACCTTTCGGGTGTGGTCAGCAGCATCACCGGCAAGATTGAGCTGGTGTATGAAGGGGAAGTAGAAGGGCCGGCAGCCGTTGCCCAGCGTCTCTTGGGGCTGGCTATCCGCTCGGTTTTCGTGCAATACTTCCCCGATCCGGCTGGCTTTAAGAAAAGTGACCGGCAGACTAAAGGCGGTACATCCAAAAAAGCAAATCCCTACACGCCGGTAATCGACTGGTTTGGACGCGGCAACGAACTGGCGCTGCCGGCCGACGCCTCCGACGCTGCGTATCGCGAACGGCTTTTTGCCGTGGACGGTCTTTATGCTGCGGTCAAAGCTTTTTACCCGCAGGCATCCGATACGCAGGCTGCCCTGTTGATGGAATTTATGCTTCATGCGCTGGCAGAATATTCGCTGATTGCGCGCCGGAATGCCGATGCAGGCGGCTATGCTTTTGGCGACCTGCTTTCCGGAATGCTAAACATGAATTTTGAAGAAAACGACGAAGACATTGATTACTAGGGCTTTATATTTGCCCCGTGTACTGCAATAATATTCAGAAGCAGGTTTTTAGCGTTCAAAATACCTTCTTTCCAAAAGCCGCCTCTACAGGCACTGCTGCTGGCTTTCCCGGCGCTTCCCAACAGGATCGCGATCCTGTTGGGAAGCGCCGGTCAAAAGATTCTTTCCGGGCAGACAGCCCTGTATTTGCTGCTTGCCGGCTGTCCCCTTATTTTTGCACAGAACATATCAAATACCAAACCCCTATTTCACATTTTTTACATTTCTTTCTGTTTCCATGGAATGCTGCCTGGCCCGGTTGGAAGGGCTGTTTTGAGCAGTAATTTCCGGAATTTTTACGGCAGCATCCGCTTTTCTTTTCCCACAGAGTTTTTTTTATTTGCAACCTCCCTGATTTTAAATTTCCCAATTATTCCCCTTTATGCAATCTCCCTCCCGCACAACCCGCATCGGCGTTTTCTACGACGGAAACTATCTGATGCATGTGTCGCGCTATTACAACTATGTTCACGATCGCAAAGCCCGTATTTCCATTTCCGGGTTGCATAATTTTATCCGTCAGTACGTTTCCGAAGCCGACGGCCTGCCGATTGAGCTGTGTCCGATTGTAGATGCCCACTATTTCCGGGGCCGCCTCGGCGCCTACGAAACGGCACAGCGCGAAAAGCAACTGCTCTACGAGCGGGTTTTCGATGACATCCTCACCAACGAAGGCGTTACGACCCACTACCTGCCGATCCGCATCTTCGGCACCTCCCGCTCCGAAAGCAATACCGAAGTCTGGCTTTCCCTCGAAGCCTATGAACTAACGCTCCACAAGCGCTTTGATGTAGTGGTGCTGATTGCCTCCGACGGCGATTACACCCCACTGGTGCGCAAGCTCAACACGCTGGGCACCCGGGTGATGCTGGTGCACTGGGAGTTTTCTTATGTGGACGACCTGGGCCGCGAGCGTGTTTCGCAAACGTCGCGCGATCTGGTGGCCGAATCTGCTTATCCAATTGCACTGCATACCCGGATTGATGAATCGGTGGAAGGCGAAGACCCAACGATCGATGCCTTGTTTGTACAGAAAAAGGAAGACCGCACTTATATTCCGGGCCGTCGCTATGAAAATGACGTAGAGATGGGCTACAACGGTGGGGGCGCTTATAATACAGACACCTATAGCGCTGGCACAGCGGCTCCCGGAAACAGCGTTTACAATAGTTCTGCACCGGTAAGCGAAAACGCCGTGCGCAAGTCCGGAACCATCAAAGCCCTCAAAGACGGCTACGGCTTTATCAGCAGCTACCCGCGCGATGCATTTTTCTATCATACCGCCCTTACCAATCTGGAATTCTCGCAGCTTCAGGTAGGCGACAATGTAGAGTACAGCGAAGAAACCATGAACGATGGTCGCGTAGTAGCCAAAGAGATCGCAGTAGTATAATCTTCTTCTTTTAAGAAAAACACCCAAAGCGAAGCAGAGACCTCCAAGGCACTCTGTTTCGCTTTGCTTTTTAAAGGTAATTTTCCGGAAATCCAGGTCTTCAGTGCACCCCTGCCTCCTATTGGAGCACTTCCGGGACCGGTTCCCCATGATAACCCTTGAGATTGTCCGTTCTATTTCCCAAAAAACAGCTCCAGATTTTAACCCCCCGCTCTGCTTGATTTATCCGTTGGGGCGCTACTTATAGCGTATTTTCGCACGCTACATGACGCCGCAGAAAAACATCCGCAATTTTTGCATTATTGCCCATATCGACCACGGAAAATCCACCCTGGCCGACCGCCTTCTGGAACACACCAAGACCATCACCGAACGTCAGATGCAGGCGCAGGTGCTGGACGACATGGACCTGGAGCGCGAAAAAGGCATTACGATTAAAAGCCACGCCATTCAGATTAACTATCAGCATGGCGGTGAAAATTATACCCTCAACCTGATTGATACCCCCGGCCACGTGGATTTTTCCTACGAAGTGAGCCGCGCACTGGCCGCCTGCGAAGGTGCCTTGCTTCTGGTGGACGCCTCTCAGGGCATTCAGGCGCAAACCATTTCCAACCTCTACCTCGCGCTGGAAAACGATCTGGAAATCATTCCCGTCATCAACAAGATTGATATGGAAGGCGCCATGATTCCGGAAGTCACCGACCAGATTGTGGACCTGATTGGCTGCAAACCGGAAGACATTATTCTGGCTTCCGGCAAAAGCGGCATCGGCATTGAGGAAATTCTGGAAGCGATCGTGTCCCGCATTCCCGGCCCTTCGGGCGACCCCGAAGCGCCCCTGCAGGCCCTGGTTTTCGACTCGGTTTTCAACTCCTACCGCGGCATTATTGTGTATTACCGCGTGGTGAACGGCACGATTAAGAAAGGCGATAAGGTGCGCTTTATGGCGACCGCCAAAGACTACGAGGCCGATGAAGTAGGCGTCCTGAAACTTACCATGACGCCGAAGGAAGAAGTTACCACCGGCGACGTGGGCTATATCATTACCGGCATTAAAAACGCCAAAGAAGTAAAGGTGGGCGACACGCTGACGCTGGCCAAGAACCCTTCTCCGGAGCGCATTCAGGGCTTTGAAGATGTGAAACCGATGGTCTTTGCCGGCATTTTCCCGGTCAATACCGACGAGTTTGAAGAGCTGCGCGAGTGCATGGAAAAGCTGCAACTCAACGACGCTTCGCTCACTTTTGAACCCGAAACCTCCCAGGCGCTGGGCTTTGGTTTCCGTTGCGGATTCCTCGGCATGCTGCACATGGAAATCATCCAGGAGCGGCTCGAGCGCGAGTTTAACCAAACGGTCATCACCACGGTTCCAAACGTAAGCTTTTATGCCTACACCACCCGCGAGCCGGACAAACGTGTGATCGTGAACAACCCGTCGGAGATGCCCGCGCCCAATCACATCGACCGCATCGAAGAGCCGTTTATCCGTGCCCAGATCATTACCCTGCCCGACTATATCGGTAATATCATGACCTTGTGTCTCGGCAAGCGCGGCATTCTGGTGAACCAAAGCTACCTGACGCCTTCCCGCGTAGAGCTGATTTTTGAAATGCCGCTTGCCGAGATCGTGTTTGATTTCTACGACAAGCTCAAGTCTTCCACGCGCGGCTATGCTTCTTTCGACTATTATCCGCTCGACTACCGCCTCAGCGACATTGCCAAAATGGATATCCTGCTGAACGGCGAGAAGGTGGATGCCCTTTCGGCCCTGATTCACCGCGGTCGTGCCGAGGATTTTGGTCGCAAGCTGTGTAATAAACTCAAAGAACTGTTGCCCCGCCAGCAGTTTATGATTGCCATTCAGGCGGCGATTGGTGCCAAAATCGTAGCCCGCGAAACCATTTCGGCCATGCGCAAAGACGTGACAGCAAAATGCTACGGCGGCGATATTTCCCGGAAACGCAAGCTGCTGGAAAAGCAGAAAGAAGGCAAAAAGCGGATGCGCCAGATTGGATCAGTCGAGGTGCCGCAGGAAGCATTTCTGGCGGTGTTGAAGCTGGATGATTAAGTAGGGATATCCTATAAAAATATTACGTAGGAACGCCACGTAGGAACGCCACGTAGGAACGCGCCAGGAGGCGCGTTCTTTTTGATTGTTCCAAACGCGTCATTTGTTTTTTTTCAAACGTGTGTTGATTGCATTGTTTTGAACGCGCCTCCTGGCGCGTTCCTACCGCATCCCTACCGTGTTCCTGCATCCGGCGCATTTTCTGCGTTTCCGGAAATCCTGCCCTGCCGTTTTACTTTTGTCTTTCTACTTTCTACTCAAATCTTTCTACTTCCCTTGCTTCACACCACAAAAATCGGCGTGCTCGGCGGCGGCCAGCTCGGCTCCATGCTCCTGCGCAGCGCCCTTGATTTCGGCTTTCAAATCTCTATACTAGACGGCAACGCGGCCTGCACCAGCGCACCGTTTGTCCGGAATTTCACCCTTGCTTCCCCTACCGACGAAGCAGCGGTGTATGCATTTGGAAAAGACCAGGACATCGTAACCATTGAAATGGAAGCCGTATCGGTGGCGGCGCTGGAGCGACTGGAAGCCGACGGCGTCAAGGTGTTTCCACAGGCGCGGGTGATAAAAATGATTCAGGATAAGGGCTTGCAAAAAGCGTGGCTGTTGGAGGCCGGTTTCCCGACGGCTGCGGGCAAGGTAATTTCCGGAAAATCAGCGCTTTTGGATCAAAAAATCGCCTACCCGATGGTCTTGAAGAGCTGCCGGGGCGGCTACGACGGCCAGGGCGTGATGATGCTGCGCTCCGAAGCCGATCTGGAAGGCGCTTTCGAAGGCGAATCCGTATTGGAAGAAGCGATTGATTTGGCCAAGGAAATCTCGGTGATTGTGGCCCGGAACGAGCGGGGCGAAATTGCCGTGTACGAGCCGGTGGAAATGGTGTTCAAGCCGGGGAAATTTATCTTGGATTACCAGCTGTGTCCGGCTGCCGGCGTTCCGGAAAAAATCTTAGAAGAAGCCGAAGCGCTTGCGCGACAGATTGCCGAAAAGCTTCAGTTCGTAGGCATTCTGGCAGTAGAAATGTTTATAGATAGTTCCGGAAAATTGCTCGTAAATGAGATGGCCCCGCGCCCGCACAACAGCGGTCACCACACCATTGAAGCGGTCGTGACTTCGCAGTACGAACAGCTTTTGCGCGCCATTTGCAACCTGCCGCTCGGCAGCACCCAAACGCTGCTGCCCTCTGCCATGGTTAACTTTCTGGAACCCGATACAACTGATGTTACACTTTCCGTAAATATAATCGACGCGTTGCTGAAAATTCCGGGCGCACACCTGCACTGGTACGGCAAAAGCGGCGGCAAAGCAGGCCGAAAAATGGGCCACGTAACCATTGCGCTGCCCCGGATGGAAGCGGTTAAAAGCACGATGAAAGCGGTGCAGACGGTGCTGGAGATGGAATAGTATTTTGTAACTTTAGGTGTAAAAACGAACAACTATGAGCATTGCAGAAATGAAAAAGGCTATTATCGCCCGTATTGACACCTTTTCTGAAGCCGAGCTGGAAGAGTTATTGAAAAGCATGGAGCTTAAAAAAGAAACCTGGGATATCCTTGCCAGTAAAGACAAAATTTTGCGTGAGAATCATGAGGTCTTTAAAAAACTGGCTCAGTGATGATTACCGTAGAACAAACTTTGGTCATCCATAAAGAACTGATTGAACTTTATGGTGGTACGGATGGTGTGCGCGACCAGAATGGCTTAGAATCTGCCCTTATCCGGCCTTTTGACGGATTTGACGAACAAGATTATTATCCAACTATAGAAGAAAAATCAGCAGCTATTCTTCAAAGTGTCTTGCTGAATCATCCATTTGTAGATGGCAACAAACGCACAGGTTTTTATCTGATGCTGGCTGTACTGGATATTGGCGGTAAGACACTTGAAGTTGAAGACGAAGCCCGCTACGATTTCGTCATCCAAGTTGCTTCCGGCAATCTCTCTTTTGAAGAAATCGTGACCTGGATTCGCAACGCCGTAGCGCCAAAATGATTTCTCCTTTTTTGGAACCCCACCAAAACTATCCGTCCTTTGTGGCGGATTTTTTTATGGAAAAAACTACCCTTCCCCGCGTCGCCGTAATCATGGGCTCTTCATCGGATGCACCAGTGATGCAGCCTGCCGTGGACATTTTAAACCAGTTTGGCGTGGAAACCGAATTTACCGTGGTCTCGGCGCACCGCAGCCCGGAGTGGATGTTTCAGTTTGCCACTGAGGCCGAAGGCGCTGGTTTTGGTGCCATTATCGCCGGAGCGGGCGGCGCTGCCCACCTGCCGGGCATGGTTGCGTCGCTTACGACACTGCCGGTGATTGGCGTGCCGGTAAAATCGTCTAACTCCATTGACGGCTGGGATTCGGTGCTGTCGATTCTGCAAATGCCGAACGGCGTACCGGTGGCGACGGTTGCCCTCAACGCGGCGCAAAATGCCGGACTGCTGGCCATTCAGATGCTGGCGATTTCGGCTCCCGAACTGAGGGGAAAACTCCACAATTTCAAAGCCCAAAACCGCGCGAAAGTGGAAAAAATGCGGGCTGAACTTTCCGGAAATTTGTAGGATTATTTCCCGGACAACGCCATTCCGGTGCTGTAGAGACAAGGCATGTCTTGTCTCTACAAAATACGGTAGTGTGTTAGAACGAATGATGGAACCGAAAACATACGGAGATGGCGGGCCTTCGACAAGCTCAGGCATCTTAAAAGAACCGTCATTCAGCCAAGCACACTACCAAAAATACCTTGTCTCTGACAACAATTCGCGGCAAAATTTCCGGAAATTTGTAAGCCTATGCAGACTGCTTTATTCACTACGCCCGCTCCGCAGATAGCGCAAATGCCTTTCTGCGTCATCGCCTCCGACCGGAATGTGGCCAAAGAAATAACGGCGCTGCACTACAGTATCCACCCGACACCCTTTGGAGACGCCCTCATAGCATCCACTGAAAGCGGCATTTGCGCACTTCATTTCACAGATACCAACGAAAACCTTTTGGAAGCGTTGGCGCAGCAGTATCCCAAGGCCGTTTTAAAGCCGGCTCCCCTGCCCGAACATGCGCTGGCTGCCGACTGGATTTCCGGAAATTTGCCTCAAAAAACGATTCCACTGCACCTTTCCGGCAGCCCTTTTCAGTTGCAGGTATGGCAGGCCTTGTTGGAAATTCCGGTGGGAGAAACCTGTACCTACGGACAATTAGCAGCCCGACTGGGACTTCCTGTAACTGCCGCGCGGGCCGTGGGCAATGCAGTCGGGCAAAACCCCATTGCGGTTTTGATTCCCTGCCATCGCGTGGTGGGCAGCGCCGGAAAGTTGACCGGCTTTCGCTGGGGCGTCGAACGAAAAAAGCAGTTACTCCTGGCCGAATGGAAATAGCTTTTGAAACCGCCTCATAATTATTTTTGAAGCACCACTTGTTGTCACCCTGAGTTTGTCGAAGGGCTCAGCCTGACACCACAAGGAATTTAAGTGACTGATTCTTTTCAAAAAACCTGACCTATGAAAATCTACACGAAAACCGGCGATAAAGGCACCACCGCACTGATTGGCGGCGTGCGCGTACCAAAGAATCACCTGCGGATTGAAAGCTACGGCACGGTGGACGAGCTGAACTCCTACATCGGCGTGGTGCGCGACAGCATCGGCGACGGCGAGGCCAACGGCTGGCTGCAGGAAATCCAGGACCGGCTGTTTACGATTGGCTCGGAGCTGGCAACGGCGCCCAACAAAGACGTGAAAATGGCCCTGCCTGACCTGCACGCTGAAGACATTACCTGGCTGGAAGCACGGATTGACCAGATGAACGAGGTGCTTCCCCAAATGCGTTCTTTTATTCTGCCGGGCGGTAATCTGGCGGCTTCGCACTGCCATGTGGCCCGATGTGTGTGTCGCCGCGCCGAACGCTTATGTGTAGCGCTGCAAAGCGAGGAAGCGAACGTTCCCGAACGCATCATTCCCTATCTGAACCGGCTGTCGGATTTTCTGTTTACGCTCTGCCGGTATATCACGCATAAAGCGGGCGGCGTGGAAACGCCGTGGCGGGCGCGGAAATAAAATTCCTGTTGCATCCGCAAGGGAAAGCATGCCGGAAATCCGGCTCCTTCCGGCGGCCTGAAACTTATGGGCAGCAAAGCATTTCGACACCCGTCTTGCTAGGCCATTCCATATCATAGCGGTGCAAACCGGCAGAATAACCATCGGGGACAAACCCAACGGTCTGAAAGCCGTGTTTTTCAAAAAAGCCGGCCGCATGCTGAGACGTATCTAAACGCAACTTCTTACCCGGGAACAGTTCCCATACTTTGCGAAGCCGGTATTCGAGTAAAGCCAAACCCAATCCGCGTTTTTGACAGTCTTGCCGCACCAATCCCCATGTGAGTGAAACCGTGTCGTTTTCATTCAGGCCAAGGCCACCGCATCCCACAATTGAATCCCTTTCCACCAAAACAAAATAAGGCAGGGTATCAGGTGAAACAGAGACGCGGTTTTGAAGAAAATCCTCAAAGAAACCAATTTCTTCCGGTGTGAAGGCGGTTGGGACGTTGGTTTTGAAACACGTCAGGCAAGCCTCAAGATCCTTTGGCTCATAGGAGCGGATGTAAATACTGAAAACAGGATTCGGAAGACGCATTTCAAATTTTTCAAACAAAAATAAGATTAAGCTTCTATCTACCAAATTTGCGGGCGGGAATTACCGGAAATATTGATATAGGGCATGCCGTACACAATAGGGACTATTCTATCCTAACTGATATTCCGGCAGACTCATCAACCGTAACAAAGATGTGCGCGTATGGTTTGCAGCAGCAACAGGCCTGACGGCTTCCATAGCCAAAGCTACCGGCGCTTTTTCCGGCCGGACCATCAGATAAGAAGCCAGCTGTGCAACTGTTAGTCCGCGGAGCGCTTCCTCTGTTTCCTTCCAAAGAACCCTGCTCTGCAACAGATTAGGGGAAAAGACAGGCTTGATGGCTAAGTTTTCGGCAGTCGCTTTTTTACCCATCTGTAAATCGTCGTCAGGCTTGGGCGCTCCCTGCAAGGCTTCCGTTCCGGCCACGATATAAGGCAGCTGCAGGCGAAGCAGGAGTGAGCTGCTATCAATCCACGCCTTGCCCAGCGGCCAGCCTGCTACATTGGGCGGCTGCAACAGCGTTTGCCCCAACATATTCTGCAATACAAACAAACCGGAGGGATTTCCGAACTCAAAAGGCATT
Source organism: Bacteroidota bacterium (assembly GCA_023392185.1). Taxonomy (GTDB): domain Bacteria; phylum Bacteroidota; class Bacteroidia; order Chitinophagales; family Chitinophagaceae; genus UBA1952. The sequence goes on along the minus strand of JAEVZP010000083.1, from coordinate 1,250 downwards.
ATCCGCCGGATGCCTGCCAGCAGCTCTACCGGCGACTTGATGCGATTGCCGACATTTTGACTGTCGAAAAACCATGAAGCGGTGAAAATCCTTTCCAGCAGCACACCGATGTCGTAGCCCGAGTTGTAAAACGATCTACTCAGGTCTGCCACGCGCTTTTCATCGGGTTTTTCATTTACAAAATGACGATATATTTTTTCGGTCAGGAAGCGGGCCGTCTGTTTTTGCTCCAGCAGGATACGAAGGATATCTTCCCCCTTGAAAGGGCCGGTTTTTCCCAGGAATGTTTTGAGACCTTCATCGTGTGCTTTGGGGCGAAACAGAAAATAGGCTTCGCCAGCCTCGGGCGAAGCGCTTGGCAGCGGAACGGTTGCATAGGTCCAGCCGGTAAAAGCCCGGGCGGCTTCTTTCACGTCTTTCTCAGTGTAGTGGCCGCGCCCGAGGGTAAACAGTTCCATAGCCTCCCGGGCAAAGTTTTCGTTTGGCTTTGCCTTGCGGTTTTGCTGGTTGTTGAGAAAAAGAAGCATGGCCGGTGACTGACTGACTGCCAGAAGCAGATCGCCGAACTTACCCAGCCCTTTTTCCCGGAAAATGTGCAACAAATCGCGGTTAAAATCTATTGGTCCGATCCGGGTGGCGAAGTGGCCGTGCCAGAAAAAAGCCATGCGCTCCCGAAGCTGGGCCGGACTGTCGGCCAGGGTTTTCAGCCACGCGCCGCTCAGCCTTTGAAGCTCCAGCCGGGTTTGCTTTTGCGCCGCCTGTCGGGCTGCTATTTGCGCTTCCTCTGGCAGCAGCCGGAGCTTTTCCCGGTCGATACGAGGCTGGGTCGCCTCAATTTTGGGCGGTACTTCACGGCTGTCGGACGCCAGTTGCCGCCACAGTTGTTCGGGCGAGATCCGGTCCAGGCCGGGCAGCTGGTGCAGGGAAGGACCAAAGCCGGCACGGGAGAGCAGGTGCAGGTTTTTCTGAAGCCGGGAAAGAGCCATTTTCAAAAGACCGGAAAAAAGGATGGAGGCTTAAAGGTGCAGCACCCGGAGAAACGAAAAATCCCCTCCGGCCATTTCCGGAAAATGCGGTAATGAAAACCGGTTTTCCGGACGGTTGAAAGGTCGGGAAGGCTGGTTTTAAGGTGGAAATAAAGTTCTTAAGAAAGCAGAAGCGTGGGAAAGCCTTTCAGCCAGGAATGAATCATTCGCCCAGTACCACCTTCTCGAGGCGGGCGCGGGGGGGGCCGGTAATTACCTCGCCGT